>NZ_JBEPSG010000019.1:0-76674 GCF_040548715.1 Stenotrophomonas sp. 2694 | reverse complement strand
CCTCGCCCTCATCTGGATGGGCCAAGGCGTTCACCTGGTAATAGAACGTGCTGCGTGACAGTTCGGCCGCCTCGAGCAAAAGCGGCAACGCATGGGCCTGCCTCAATCCTTGGACGGCTTGCGCTTTGCGCGCTGCGCCGCCTGCTCTTCCTGGATCAAGGCATCGAGCTTTTTTAGGTAGGCGGTCTCCGCACGCAGATAGGCCACTTCCTTGAGGAGCTCATCGCGGCTCATGTCCTCGGCGGGCTTGGACGAGCGGGTCTTTTTCATCGGTCTTGGTGGCGGTGGTGGAGGTGGTGCCAGCGCTTGAGCGCCAGCGCGAGCATACAACCGTTGCCATCGCCCCACCGCGCCGGCATCTCCGATCTGGAAGTGCGTGGTGGCCTCGCGCGCGGACATGCCCTCCTGGCCCATCTTTTCAAGCACCTCCAGCTTGAACTGGAGATCATAGGATCGGGGTTTGCGGTCAAACCCTTGCCGACCATGCAGCCGGTAGGTCGCTGCCCACCGCCTGACCGTGGAGAACTCCAGGCCATGGCGGCGGGCAACCGCCTTGACCGATGTGGAGGTCTTGCAGGCCTCTTTGGCGACCTGCAATTTGAAACAAACCTCATATCTATTCATGTAACCCTCGGGGTTGGATCAGGTGTCCAACTCCTGGGGGTCACTTCACCCTGGGGGCTTGGCCGCGGCATCCATGCCGCGGACACCCCCGCCCCGCCTACCCACCCGGCCCTGGACAGTTTCCTGCGGCGTCTACCACGGAAAATCACAAACAAAGGCAAAAGCGGGTCGCTTCGCTCGCAAAGCCGAGGCCGCCAGCCAACCGCCTGTGCTGTTGCTTCTGCCTTTTTTTCCTGATCTTCCCGTGGTGGATCGGAGGCAGGAATCTGTCCGTGGCCGGGCGGGTGGGTTGCGCAGGGGCGTAAGCGCCATGGATGGCGCGCCCGAGCCTACAGGGACGTATTCACGGCGTCCCCTGCGCAGCCCACCCGCCCGGCCAACCCACAGAGATGCAGCTCTTCACGACCAACCAACCCCACCACGGAGGGGCCCCGCCGTTCGCCGATCCCCGCCGAAGGCGCGCTCTCCGCAGGAAAAATAATTTGCACGACGGTGTCGATCCTCGCGCCCCTGGTTCGTTGT
This sequence comes from Stenotrophomonas sp. 2694, assembly GCF_040548715.1. Taxonomy (NCBI): domain Bacteria; kingdom Pseudomonadati; phylum Pseudomonadota; class Gammaproteobacteria; order Lysobacterales; family Lysobacteraceae; genus Stenotrophomonas; species Stenotrophomonas sp. 2694. Next base: position 75,528 of record NZ_JBEPSG010000019.1, on the reverse strand, counting down.
AAGAGGGAAGGGCACGCACCCGCAGCCCAGCGGAGACCGCAATGAAAGTGATGGTGATCGTCAAAGCCAACGCCGATTCCGAAGCCGGGCGCATGCCCAGCGAACAGGAACTGGCCACCATGGGCGCCTACAACGAACAACTGGTGGCCGCCGGCATCATGCTTGCCGGGGAAGGCCTGCATGCCACCCAGCGCGGCCGGCGCGTCCATTTCGGTGGTGGTACGCCCCGGGTCGAGAGCGGCCCGTTCGGCCCGGCCGGCGAGCAGATCGCCGGGTTCTGGCTGTGGGACGTGCGCTCGCTGGACGAGGCCACCGAATGGGCCAGCCGTGCACCCTTCGGCGCGGGCGGTGCCCTCGAACTGCGCCCGTTGATCTCCGCCGAAGACTTCGGCGAAGCCTTCACCCCTGAATTACAGCAGCAGGAACAGCGTCTGCGTGAGCAGCTCGACCGTGCCTGAGTACGGTCGCGCATTCATCCCATCCTACGGAGCATTCCCATGAAACTGATTCCCTTCCTCGGCTTCAGCGGCCAGGCCCACGACGCAATGGCGTTCTACGCCAAGGCACTCGGCGGCCAGGTCACGTCGGAGATGAAGTACCGCGACATGCCGCCGTCCGACGGCTCGCCGGGCTGCAATGAAATGCCGGCCGACACCCTCGACCATGTGGCCCACAGCCAGCTGGAGATCGGCGCGGCGATCCTGATGGCAGCCGATGGTCCCGGCGGCGGCGAGGGTGGTTCGACCACCATCAACGTCGACGTGGACAGCATCGAAGAAGCCGAGCGCGTTTTCGCGGCGCTGGCCGAGGGTGGCCAGGTGCAGATGCCGATCGCCGAAACCTTCTGGGCCCACCGCTGGGGCATGTTGACCGACCGCTACGGCAAGCCGTGGATGGTCAACTGCATGAAGCAGCCCTGATTTTCCTTTTCTCCATCCATCGTAGGGAGCCGCACCGATGAGTACACCGCAACCGCAGATGATCTTCGTCAACCTGCCCGTGCAGGATCTGGAAAAAGCCAAGGCGTTCTTCGCCGCGTTGGGCTACAGCTTCAACCCGGCCTTCACCGACGAGAACGCCGCCTGCATGGTGGTCAGCGAGAGCATCTTCGTGATGCTGCTGGTCAAGCCGTTCTTCCAGCAGTTCACCACCAAGGGCATCGCCGATGCGCATGCGCAGACCGAGGTGATCACCTGCCTGTCGGCTGACAGCCGCAAGGCGGTGGACGCCATGGTGGACAAGGCGCTGGCCGCCGGTGCCAGCGAACCGCAGCCGGCGCGCGACTACGGCTTCATGTACCAGCGCGGCTTCCAGGACCTGGATGGACATCTCTGGGAAATCGCACACATGGACGGCGAGCCGGGCTGAGCGGCCGCCGCAGGGAGAATCCCCATGGCTTACGTGGATGCTTACGTATTGCCGTGCCCGCAGGACAAGGTGGCGGCCTATCGCCGCCTTGCCCGCCAGGCCGGCGCAGTGTGGAAGGACCATGGCGCGCTGCAGTACATGGAATGCGTGGCCGATGACGTGCAGCCCGGGAAATCGACCTCGTTCCCGCAGGCGGTGAAGCTCAAGCCGGGCGAAACGGTGATCGTGGCCTTCGTGGTGTTCCGCACGCGTGCCGCGCGCGACCGCATCAACAAGAAGGTGATGGCCGACCCGCGGCTGGCGCATATCGGCCCGAAGGACATGCCGTTCGATACCAAGCGCATGTTCTGGGGCGGCTTCAAGCCGATCGTGGAAGCGTGAACGCCGGCGCTTGTGCGGGCCGGGCCCGCATGCTGTGATCGGCGCATGCACGAGCCCGCCCTGAGCCAGCGCCTGGACACCCTCTGGCGGATGGAATCGCCAGTGTTGATCGCGCGCCTGGCGCGCCTGCTCGGCGGCGATGTCGGTCGTGCCGAAGAGCTGGCCCAGGACACCTGGCTGGCCGCGCTGGAGCGTTGGCCGGTGCAGGGCATCCCGGACAATCCTGGAGCCTGGCTGATGACCACCGCGCGCAACCGTGCCATCGATGTGCTGCGCCAGCACCGTCGGGTGGCGCAGCAGCATGCGCAATGGGGGGAGGAACTGCATCCGGCCGCATTGCCCGCGCCGGACGACAGCCAGGCGCTGGAAGACGACATCGGCGATGACCTGCTGCGGCTGATGTTCGTGGCCTGCCATCCAGTCCTGCCTGCCGACGCGCGGGTAGCGCTGAGCCTGCGCCTGCTGGGCGGGCTGACCACGACCGAGATCGCCCGCGCGTTCCTGCAGCCGGAGCCGACCATCGCCCAGCGCATCGTGCGTGCCAAGCGCACGTTGGCGCAGAAGCAGATCCCCTACGAAGTACCCCGTGCCGATGCATTGCCGGAGCGACTGGCCTCGGTGCTGGAGGCGATCTACCTGGTGTTCAACGAAGGCTATGCAGCCAGTGCAGGCGACGACTGGATGCGACCGGCGCTGTGCGCCGAGGCGCTGCGGCTGGCGCGCATCCTCGCCCATCGCATGCCGGTGCCGCCGGTACTGGGCCTGTTGGCGCTGATGGAGCTGCAGGCCTCGCGCGCGGCGGCACGGGTGGATGCGCAGGGTGCGCCGATCCTGCTGGACCAGCAGAACCGGGCGCGCTGGGACTGGCTGCAGATCGAACGCGGCCAGCAGGCACTGGCGCGTGCGGTGTCGGCGGGTGGCGGCGATGACCCCTATGTGCTGCAGGCGCGGATCGCTTTCTGCCATGCCAGTGCGCGGCGTGCCGAAGACACCGACTGGGCGCGCATCGCTGCACTGTATGCACAACTGCTGCAGGTGATGCCATCCCCGGTGGTGGCATTGAACCGGGTGGTGGTGGTGTCGCGCAGCGAAGGCGCGTTCGCGGCATGGGCACTGTTGCAGCCGCTGCTGGATGAGCCCCGCCTGCAGGGCTACGCACCGCTGATGGTGGTGCGCGGCGAACTGCTGCAGCAGCTGGGACGTGAGCAGGACGCGCGTGACGCATTCGCCTCGGCAGCGGCGTTGAGCCAGAACCAGGCAGAGCGGACCCTGCTGCGGCAACGGGCCGGCCTGCCGCAGGAAAATTGAAGCCGACAAGGTCAGCACTTGTCGGTTTGCCCCGGAGCGGCTATGTTTCGCGCCCAGCGGGCGTGTTCGCGCCTGTCATTCGTGTGTCGTGACCGAGGAGCGGTTGGATGTTTTCAAGGACGAAGAGCGCACCGCGCGCTTTTGCGCGCCTGCTTGCCTATGCCCTGTGCCTGGCCGTATGGCCGTTGGCCAGCCAGGCCGCAGACAAATCGCAGCAGGCCTACTGGGCCGGCTTTGCCTATACCGCTGACGCCGCCGCCGTACAGGCGACCACCCCGCACGCGCATGCCGTGCTGGAAAAGCGTGGCCTGATTCCGCTCAACCAGACCCTGGCACAGGCGCTCAAGCGCCGCGCGCCGGCCAACCTGGAACTGATCGACCAGCCGGTGGCGATGCTCGACGGCACCACCAGTGCCGTGGTGCTGGCCGCTGCGCTGGACCGCGAGCTGGTATCGGTCGAACCGATCGGCGACCAGTACAAGGTGCTGGTGGAAGTGGCACTGCAGGCGCTGTTCTTCGATTTCCGCGAGCGCCAGGTGATCGCCTCCTATCCGCTTACCCTGCAGCGCATCGACGTGCAGGAGTACCGCCCGGACAGCGACGATATCGACGCGATCGTCGCCGATCTGCTGTACGGCGGTGCCGATACCAGCCTGTCGCAGGTGCTGGCCACCACCCTGGCCCAGGCCAAGCTGCCGGAAGCGGCCACGCGTCGCCTGCAGGTGGGTGCGGTGACCTTGTCCGACGCCACGCTGGCCAAGCTGCCCGACCCGAAGTGGGCCGGTCCGCTGCGCGCCACGCTGGCACACGAACTGTCCAAGACGCTGTCGTCCAATACCGGTGTCGGCCTGCTGCCGCCGGCCTCGGGCCAGGCGATCGGCGGTGCCATGGCCGCGCGCTTTGCCGACGGCAAGGTCTACCAGCTGAAGATCCCCGAGGCCGACTACGTCATCAGCCTGCAGGTGGATGCGCTGAAGAACGGCGTCATCAGTGAAACGCCGGCGATGAAGACGATGCTGTTCGGCGCGTTCTTCACCGCCAAGGTCACCGAGCCGTTCTCCGGCAAGGTGTACTTCGAACAGCCGCTGCGCAAGGGCGCCACCAAGGTGGTGCCGGTCACGCAGTGGCAGGTCGACCAGTGGTCGGCCAGCTACGAAACCCTGCTGGCCGGCTTCGATGCCTTCGCCGGCGCCGCCGCCAAGCGCGCCGACTCGCGCGCCTGGCTGGACGAGCAGAAGCCCGGCGGACGCCCGCTGCAGCAACAGACCCAAGCCCTCCAGGAGTTGATCAAATCATGTCGTTGATGCGTACCATCCTGCTCATCCTCATCGCCCTGGCGGTGGCCTCGCCGGTCGCCGCGCAGACCGCCAGCTCGCGCGGTACCGGTTCGGCCAGCTACAGCCTGCGCCTGAGTGCCGATACCCGTGCGCAGGCCCTGAACAAGGCCAAGGCCAATGCACTGGAGGCGTACATCGCCGAATCCGGTGCGGCCAAGCTGCGCCTGTTCGAATCGCGTCGCGCCGAGTTCCTCGGTGAAATCGACCGCTACGTGCTCAGCGCCGTCCAGCTGTCGGACAACGAAGACAAGAAGGCCAAGACCTACAGCGTCACCGTCCGCGCCGAAATCAACACCACCCTGCTGCAGACCAAGCTGGATGCCGGTTCGGCCGTGGCCGGTGCCACCGCCGCACAGCGCTCGCTGCTGACCTTCCTGTTCATGGCGCGCTCGCAGGACACCGTGCAGTCGTTCCAGGACAAGGAATACCGCCGCGTCGACGCCAGCAGCAGCTACAGCGAGAACACCCGTGAGGGCGACAGCTTCCGCGGCAACTCGGTCAGCACCAACGGCAGCATCAACCAGAACGGTTCGGTGTCGGTTACCAGCGGCGGCAGCACCACCGCCCGCAGCGACAACATCAGCTGGAAGGTGGCCAACGCCGCCGAAGTCAACACGGCCATGACCGGTGCCTTCAGCGCCGCCGGCTACGAAGTGGTTGAAGCCGAATACGTGGAAGGCGAGTCGCGCGGCCTGCTCAGCATCGAGCGCATCCGCAAGGACTTCAGCACCGGCAACGATCTCTCCGCGGCCACCCTGCGCGATACCGCCAACGGCATCCGTGCGGCGAACATCCCGTACATCGCCGTCGGCACCCTCGACGTCGGCATGCGCGACCGTGATCCGGCCAGCGGCAACACCCGCGTGTTCGTCACTGTCACCGGCAAGGTGCTGGACGTGACCGGTCGCTTCCCGCGCACCGTGTCGTCGGTGGGCCCGGTGCAGTTCTCCGGTACCGGCCCGAACGAAACCGTCGCCCGCACCAATGCACTGCAGCTGGCTGCCGAAAAGGCCGCCCAGCAGATGATCAACGAACTGAACGTCAAGGCGGTCCGCTGACGTTACCGCTGCGCTCGCCGGGCATGGCCCGGCGTTACCGGCCCTGGTGGGTGCCGAGCGTGCTCGGCACTGACCCGCTGCTATCCCCGATCCCGCGCGCCGCATTGCGGCCGTCTCTCCCAAAGGACTCTTCCATGATCCGTAATACCGCTCTCGTCGTTGCCATCGCGGCCGCTACCCTGTCGATGCCGGCCCACGCCCAGTTCGGCAAGCTGAAGGACCTGGCCGGCGGCGCCACCGGCACCTCCAGCAGCAGCGCCAGCGCTGCCGCTCCGGACGAAGCCGCGCAGGAAGCGCTGGTCCGTCGTTTCGTCAGCTCGCAGTCGCACTCGCTGCAGGCACAGACCTCCTTCGCCCGTGCCTTCGGCCTCGCCGAGCAGGTGCAGCTGCTGGAAGCCGAGCGCCAGGCGCTGTCGTCCGGTTCGGTGAACGTCGATGCGATGAAGAAGTCGGTGTCGGTCAGCGAAGCCGCCCAGGCCGCCATCGACGAGCGCCAGGCCGCACAGCCGGAACTGAACGCTGAATCCAAGCAGCACTACGCCGAAGGCCTGGTCTCGCTGCTGGCCTCGGCTGCCGAAGCACAGAAGCTGAGCGGCGAAGCCAGCGGCTTTGCGGCCGGCATGAAGAACCTGGGCGCCACCCAGATGGCCACCGTTGGCCGCAAGCTGGCCGCCGGTGCCTGGGTTGCCAAGGAATCGCCGGGCTTCATCAAGGGCCTGTACGGCTCGACCAAGTCGGCTGTGACCTTCGCCAAGAAGAGCAAGGTGAAGGTGCCGTCCAACGCCGATTCGATGCTGGATTCGCTCTGATACGAGGCAGCTCCGCATGCGTACGACGACTCGATTGATCGGCCTGGGCCTGGCAGCGGCCCTGCTGGCAGCCTGCGGCAAGCAGGATGCACCGGCAGAAACCGCTCCGGCCAAGGACAAGGCTGCCAGTGCACTGGCCAGCAATGCGCCGGTGCAGGAAGCGCCCCTGCGTGGCACGCCGGATTTCGGCGGCACCACCCAGGTCGCGCGTGAGGCCGACGGTATCGGCAGCACCCCGGAACTGGCGGTGCTGGCGGCATTGCAGTCGGCCGTGGCCCAGGTCAACGGCGTACGCGTGGCCAGCCAGATGCAGAGCCTGCGCGCAGGCCTGCATGTGGACGTGGACGGTGAACACGTCGGCGATATCCGCGCCGACGCGTTCTCCCAGCAGATGATTGCCGGCTCGCAGGGCGCGGTGCTGGGCTATGAAATCCTCTCGCAGGATGAAGTGAGCCAGCTCGACGAAGAAACCATCGCCCGCGTGCGCGCCAGCGACGAAGGCTGGAGCTTCAAGGGTTCGGCCTCGGCCAGCGCTTCCGGCGAAGCCTCCGCCAAGGGCGGCTCGGCCTCGGCCAGCGTCAAGGAGAACTACGAAGAGCAGGTGAAGGTAGACGCCAAGCGCGGTGCCAGCTCCTTCGATTCGGATGTCACCCGGCGCAGCATGCGCAGCTACTGGAAGGTGCGTGTACGCGCGCAGATTGCCCAGTACCGCGCACCGGATGAAGAAGGCAAGCCGAAGATCGTGGTGGCCCTGCCGCGCACCAAGTCGGGCAGCTATGCCGTTGGCGATGGCCGGGTGAACGCCGACGAGGTCGCCCAGGCGATCCGCGCGCGGCTGTCCGACACGCTTACCCAGACCCAGCGCTTCATCGTGCTGGACCGCGAGTTCGGCGACGAACTGCAGGCCGAGATCGACCACATCAACAGTGGCAACGTGCGCCTGCAGGACACCGCGCGCGTTGGCCAGCAGCTGGCGACCGACCTGATCCTGATTCCGACCATCGAACGGTTCGAGTACCCGCGCAGCGTGCGCAACCTGCGCATGTCCGATCGCCAGGTGACCTCGTATTCCGGTGGCGGCCGCATCACCCTGCGCCTGGTCAATGCCACCACCGGCCAGGTGGTGATGTCCGACAGCTTCGACCATCAGTTGGCCTCGACCGGCCCCAGCACGCTGCCGCGCGTGGTCAATGGCCGCAGCATGGCCGCCTCGATGATGGACTCGCTGTCCGGGCAGATCGGCAGCACGATCGTCACCACGCTGTTCCCGGTGTCGGTGGTGTCCGTCGATGGCGACCAGGTGGTGCTGAGCCAGGGCGGTGACACCGTGCAGGTCGGCCAGCGCTGGCAGGCCGTGCGCCTGGGCGAAGAGCTGAAGGACCCGCAGACCGGCCGTTCGCTCGGCCGCAGCGAGCATCCGTGCTGCACCATCCGCATCGACCGCGTTGCCGCGCAGACGTCCTACGGCACCCTGGAAGAGGGCGTCGACGCGATGCGCGGTGGTTTCCGCCCCGGCCAGATCGAACTGCGCCAGAAGCTGGGCAGCAAGCCCAAGGCCGCCGCCGGCGCAACCGCATCGGCCGCCCCGGCCGCCGCAGCGCGCCCGGCCAGCAAGCCGAAGCCCAAGCCCGCCGCCGCCCCGGCCGAAGACCCGAACTGGTAAGACACCTCGGTAATGCACAGATGGGGTCAGAGCTCTTTCCCACCGGGAAAGGGATCTGACCCCTTCTTGTTTCTGCTCATCCACGCATGGCGTGGATCTACTGTGTCGACCAAGGTCGACATCTACCAACAGCGGCGATACCACCAACAGCGTTACCAACAGCAGCGGGAAACTGTCGAAGGCGGGGTGGGGCAGCGTGCGGGGGCGTGAGCCGCATGGATGCGGCGACCGAGCTTACATGGACGTACTTGCAGCGCCCCCCGCACGCTGACGTGCCCCGCCTACCCTCAGGAAACCTGCTTCCGCTGTTGCCTGGGCTGTTGCTGTTGAGGTTGCCGGCCAGCGGCCGGCACTACCGCGGCTGCCGGGTGCAGGGCGCAGCCCTGCCGAACCTCTTACCCCTTACACTCCAGAACGATTTCCCTGCTGGAGAGAGCAATGAAGCGAGTAGTACTGGGCGTGCTGGCCCTGTCGGTGTCGAGCGCACTGATGGCGGCCACCCCGAAATTCGATGGCGCGCGGATCTCCGCCGACGTCAAGGAACTGGCCTCCGACGCCTACGAAGGCCGCTCCCCGGCCACCGCCGGCGAACAGAAGACCATCGCCTTCCTCAGCAAGCAGTTCGCCGACGCCGGCCTGCAGCCCGGCGGCGACCTGAAGGACGGCAAGCGCCTGTGGACCCAGGCCGTGCCGCTGCGCAAGGGCGACATCGTCGGCACCCCGCAGCTGTCGCTGCAGCAGGGCGGCAAGACCATCGCGCTGGAGCAGGGCAAGCAGATCGCCGTGCGTGCAGCCATGAACGGTGCGACCAGCGTGGATATCAGCAAGGCACCGCTGGTGTTCCTCGGTTACGGCGTAAAGGCGCCGGAGCGCAACTGGGACGACTTCAAGGGCGTGGACCTGAAGGGCAAGATCGCCGTCGTGCTGATCAACGACCCGGACTTCGAAACCGGCAAGGGCGACTTCGACGGCAAGGGCATGACCTGGTATGGCCGTTGGCCGTACAAGTACGAAGAAGGCGCACGCCAGGGCGCACTCGGTGTGCTGATCGTGCATGAGACCGCCCCGGCGTCGTATGGCTGGGCCACGGTGGCCGGCTCCAACACCAACACCATGTTCGACGTGGTGCGCGACAATCCGGCTGATAGCCATCCGCTGCTGGAAGGCTGGATCCAGCGCGATCTGGCAGTGGAACTGTTCCGCTCGGCCGGGCAGGATTTCGAGGCGCTGAAGAAGAAGGCGCAGCAGCGTGACTTCACCCCGGTGCCGCTGACCGGTGCCAGCCTGGATGCGAAGTACGCGGTGAAGACCGAAGTGATCACCTCGCACAACGTGGCCGCGCGCCTGGAAGGCAGCACGCATCCGGACGAGACCGTCATCTACAGCGCGCATTGGGACCACATCGGCGTGGGCGAGCCCGACGCACGCGGCGACCGCATCTTCAACGGCGCGCTGGACAACGCCAGCGGCACCGCCTCGCTGATCGAACTGGCGCGTGGCTTCGCCAAGGCACCGCGTCCGCAGCGTTCGGTCGTGTTCCTGGCGGTAACTGCCGAGGAGAAGGGCCTGCTGGGTTCGGAGTACTACGCAACGCACCCGCTGTACCCGCTGGAAAAGACCGTGGCGATGATCAACATGGACGGCATGGCGCCGTTCGGCCCGTCGCGCGATTTCGGCATCTACGGCGCGGCGCGCTTCGAGCTGCTGGACCAGTTGAAGGACGTGGCCAAGGGCTGGGACATCCGCTACACGCCGGACCCGAAGCCGGAAGCCGGCCTGTTCTTCCGCTCCGACCACTTCCCGTTCGCCAAGCGTGGCGTGCCCGCGCTGTCCTGGTCGGCCGGGCAGGACTGGGTGGACGGTGGCGTCGCGGCGGGCAAGAAGGCGTCCGAGGACTACACCGCCAAGCGTTACCACCAGCAGGGCGACGAGTGGCAGCCGGACTGGGTGTTTGCAGGCGCTGCGCGCGACCTGGAAGTGCTGTACACCCTGGGCAACCAGCTGGCCAATTCGCGCAGCTGGCCGAACTGGAGCAAGGACGAGGCGTTCCGCGCCGTGCGTGACGCCAGCGCCGACCAGCGCAGATAACGGAATGCGCCGGGCTCACCCGGCGCCTCCCCGGTCGCCGGCCGCTGGCCGGCAACCCGGTGATGCCTGGTAGTGCCGGCCACTGGCCGGCAACCCTGTGATGTCTGGTAGTGCCGGCCGCTGGCCGGCAACCCGGTGATGCTTCCGGACGCGATGGGGAGCCGGCCAGCGGCCGGCACTACCAGAACCGGTTCCATCCACCCTTTCCCGGTCTTCGTCGCACATCGCTTGTTTGCCCGAAGGGCCGCTCTATGCTCGGCTCACCCCTTCCACCAAGGCGCCGCCGTGATCGCCAGCTTCTCCCTCATCATCCGTCATCTGCTGGCCTGGGCCGCGGCGCTGTTCGTTGCCGGCATGGTCTGGAGTGGCATCTTCAGCGGCATGAACGACGGCCCAGGCTGGGTGTTCGGGCTGCTGGTGATGTTCCTGATGATTTCCGCGCTGGGCAGCGCGATCACCCACGTGCGCCGGGTCTGGCTGGTAGCCGGTCGCCTCGATGGCGCCACCTTGTCCGGCCGCCAGCGCCGGCAGATCGAACTGCCGATGGATGCCGGCCAGGCCTTCGCAGTGGTCGAGGCTGCCGTCGGCGAACTGCCGCGGGTGGAAGAGGTGGAGAGTTCTGCCGGCAGTCTGCAGGTACGTGCCTATGTGCGGCGCGTCGACCTGTGGAACGGCCGGCAACCGTCGCGCTGGAACCTGCCGGCGCGGCTGGCGATCAAACGCAACAGCGTGCTGGCCACGGTAACGCCGGGGCAGGGCACCAGCACGGTGACCCTGCTGTTCGAACCGGACGCCGGCTGGTGGGCCGATCTGCTGGCACTGGATGAAGGCAGCAACTATGAGAACGCCGAAGCGGTGACCCGAGCGATCAGCCGCCGTGTGGCCGACCAGCGCCGCGACGAGCAGGCCGCTGCCGAACAGACCCAGGTGGAAAAGGAACTGTCGGTCGCGCGCTTGAACCTGCTGCACGCGCAGGTCGAGCCGCACTTCCTGTACAACTCGCTGGCCAATGCACAGGTGCTGACCCGCACTGACCCGGCGCGCGCCGAGCAGATGCTCGGCCACCTGATCCAGTACCTGCGCAGTTCGCTGCCGCAGGTGGACGAATCGGTTTCCACGCTGGGCGTGGAGCTGGAACGTACCCGCGCCTATCTGGAAATCCTGCGCATCCGCATGGGCGCACGGCTGGCGGTGGAAGTGCAGGTGCCCACCGAGCTGCACGAAGTGAAGATGCCGGCGATGGCGCTGCAGACCCTGGTCGAGAATGCGATCAAGCACGGCCTGGAGCCCAAGCCCGGCGGCGGCACGATCTGGATCCTCGCGCGTGGTTTCGATGACCATGTCACCGTGACGGTCGCCGACGATGGGCTCGGTTTCGGACAGGGCACCAGCGGCACCGGCATCGGCCTGAAGAACCTGCGCGAGCGCCTGCGCTTGACCTGCGGCGAGCAGGCCGGAGTGGCGATCGTGGCCAATTTCCCCAGTGGTGTAGCCGCTACCATGACCCTGCCGCAGTCGGCCAAGGAGCCCAGCCATGCCGCTTGAAGCGCTGATTGCCGAAGACGAGGAGCTGCTGCGGCACTCGCTGGTCGAGCAGCTCGGGCGGCTGTGGCCGGAGCTGAAGCTGGTGGCCGAATGCGAGGACGGTGCCAGTGCGCTGGAACAGCTGGCCGAGAAGCAGCCGGACATCGCCTTCCTCGACATCCGCATGCCCGGCATCAGCGGCATCGAAGTGGCGCGGTCATTGGCCGAACTGAGCCCGCGCACGCAGGTGGTGTTCGTCACCGCCTACGACCAGTACGCCATCGATGCCTTCGAGCAGGGCGCGATGGATTACCTGCTCAAGCCGGTCAGTGACGAACGGCTGCTGGCCACGCGCGATCGCATTCTTTCGCGGCTGCCATCCACGCGCCAGGACGATGCGGTGCTGGAGCGCCTGCTGCAGCGCCTGGGTGCAGGCCCGGCCGCCAACGACCGGCCGCCCCTGGCCTGGATCACCGCCAGCAACGGCCGCGATACGCAGCTGATCATGCTCGACGATGTGATCTATTTCCGTGCTGACAACAAGTACACCACCGTGGTCACTGCCGCCGGCGAAAGCCTGCTGCGCACACCGCTGCGCGAGCTGCTGGAAGTGCTCGATCCGCTGCACTTCCGCCAGGTACATCGCTCTACCATCGTCAACATGAAGGCGGTTGCAGCCGTCAGCCGCGACGATACCGGCCGTGGCGTGCTGCGCCTGCGCCAGCGTGCCGAGACCCTGGTGGTCAGCCAGCCGTTCATGAGCTTGTTCCGCGGCATGTAGCCGCAGTCATTGCCATCCACCGAGGAACGAACATGCGCCGTATCCTGCTTGTAGGTCTCGCCGTGCTGGCCATCGCCGGCTGCGAAAAGTCCAGCAACACGTCGATCACCCGCACCAATGCCAATGGCGTGGACACGCTGTACAGCAAGAGCACGGTGGTCGATGGCGTGGCGCGTTTCGAATGCATCGCCAGCAGCAGTGGCCAATGCCATTACCTGGTGCTGGCGCCGGGCTGCAGCACCGACACCGCTTGCGCGACGCCGCCGCTGCGCCGGTTCGCGGTGGCCGCAGGCAAGACCGAGCAGGTCAGTGGCCTGCCGAAGGACTTCCGCCAGTGCGTCAGCGACGTGCAGAAAGAACAATGCCACCGTGACTGAGCACGGTGGCATTGTGGCTCCCCCCGGATTGCGTTCGGCTCAGTAAGCCGGCTGCAGCGTCATGTCGTGATGGTGTTCGGTTTCACCGACATGATTCAGGCGACCCACCAGTTCGGAGTGCTGCTTCATGCGCCCGATCTCGGTCATGATGCGGATGTCCTCGTGGCGCAGCTCGCGCTTGGCGGTGACCGCCTGCTTGTAGTCCAGCACTTCCGGATAGTGTTCAGCCAGGTCCAGCGCTTCGGCCACGTGCTCGACGCTGTCGGCCTTGGAGGTGATGCGCGCGCGGCTGTTGAAGGCCTTCATCCAGCGTTCGAAGCCCGCTGTGCGGTCGAACATGTTGGCCATGAACCAGATCACGAACAGGATCGAGATCCACGAGCCGATCACCACGACCACGCGGGTGAAGGTGATGTGGTAATCGTCGCGCCACAGGTAATTGGTGATCAGGCCGAGGATCAGCAGCGAAGCCGCCTGCCATCCGACGATCGAAGTGATCAGCCATTGGCACTTGGCCTGGGCCAGCACCGCCACTTCATCGCGGATCTGCTGTTCGCTGAGGCTGCGCCAGTGCGCGACCTGTTTTTCGAACGGGCTGCTGTAGAGCTCGTTGTCGCGAAGCAGTAATCCCAAACCCTTGAACAAAGCAATCATGGCTGGCTCCTTGTGGAACGTGCGGCGATCTGCAGTGGACGGTGTGGCGGGTTCAGTTCTAGCACTTCCAGCGAGCGGTGCAATGGCCTCAAGGCCACGCGGCACAAGGGCTCAGCCTGAACAGGTGAATATTGGTGCGACGCAGCATTGCCCGCGTGGCCTGCGACAAGATGTCGCAGGGTGAAATGTGCTGCGCGCGCACATGAAACCGACGCTGAGCGGATGGGCTCGCTGTGCCGGTCGTGATCGACCAGAATCGGGGTGGACCGCGCAGGACGCGGTCCGTCCCTCCGCCGATCTGGACCCGTGATGCCGCCGTTGCTGCACCGTCTTTCCCGCCCCGTCACCGCGCCGATCCGGCGCTGGGTCCTGGATGCGTTTCCGCGTGGCCAGAGCGGCATCGACTACGACCATCCACTGGGCGATCCCGGCTGGTTCGGGCCGGACAGCGTGACCTGGCGGATGCACGCAGAGCTGCCCTCGATGCTGGCCGGCGGTCTGTGTGCGTTGATGCTGCAGACGCTGCATCCGCGCGCGCTGGCCGGTGTCTACGATCATTCCAATTTCCGCCAGGACCTGGTCGGCCGCCTGCGCCGTACCACTGCCTTCGTGGCAGGCACCAGCTACGCGCCGGCGCGCGAGGTGGAAGCGCTGGTGGCCAAGGTGCGGCACATCCACGCGCAGATCCGCGGGCATACCGCGCAGGGTGAGCCGTATGCCGCCGATGATCCGCACCTGCTGACGTGGGTGCACGTGACCGAGGCCTACGGCTTCCTGCAGGGCTATCGCCGCTACGGGCGCGAGGTGCCTGCCGCGATCGCCGACCGCTATTACGACGAGTACCGCTGCGTGGCCGAAGCGCTGGGCGCGGTGGACGTACCACGCAGCGCAGCGGAAGTGGATGCGTATTTCTGTGCACGGCAGCCGGAGCTGGTGGTGGACGAACGCTCACGCGAAGTGTTGCAGGTGCTGTCCGGCGTGCGCCTGCCGGTGCCGGTGCCCGGCCTGTCGCGCGAGATCTTCCTCGGTGCCGGTGCCGCGCTGCTGCCGGACTGGGCCGAGGGCATGCTCGAGCGCAGCACGCGCCAGCGTGCGCAGGCCGCAGCTTCGGCGAAGCTGATGCAGGGCATGGCGCCGCTGTTCCGCCGCGCGCTGCCCGACGGCTTGGCGAGCCGCGCCTGCGCCCGCGTGGGTGTGCCGGTGGAATCGTTGCGCGAGTGGCCGGCATTGCCCCGGTAAACGCCGACCTTCGGCACGCTGGCCGGCTGTGGTGGATGTGGACCTGGGACCGCACGCTTTGGCGCCCAGCCTCGTCCACGCCATTCGCGGATGGCACACGGTAGATCCACGCCATGCGTGGATTGGCTTTACGTGGTCGACTTCAGCCCACGCAACAGCATCTCCAGTGCCGCCGTTGCTTGGCGAAGGCGCGCATTGCCATCTTCACCTTCGGCTATCCAGAACGCGGCCTCGGCCAGGCTGCCGTAGATCAGCGATGCCAGCGCCTGCGCGTCCACCGGCGCGACCAGGCCTTGCGCGATCAACTGTTCGATCAGGCGTTGCATCGAGTGCACGCAGTTCCGCTGCGATTCCGGCGATGCGCCACCGAGCACCGCACGTGCATCGCGCAGCACGATGCGCTGGATCTCTGGTTCCAGCGCCATCTCCAGGTAGGCACTACAGCGCCGCACGAAGCCGTCCCAGGTGTCGGCGGTACCATCGCTGATCGCCTGCAGGCGCGCGTCCATCTCGTCGTCAAGCTGGACGACCACCGCCGCCAGCAGACCCTGCTTGTCGCCGAAATGGTGATACAGCGCGCCGCGGGTCAGCCCAGCCTGGGCTGTCAGGTCGTCCATCGAGGCGGCGGCATAGCCCTGTTCGCTGAACACGCGACGGGCGGTGGCCAGCAGATTGGCGCGCGTTTCTTCCATCTCGGCGCGGGTGCGACGGACCATCGGGATCTCCTTACATACGACGTGCATGATTATTTACATACGGAGCGTATGAATGTAGTCTCATATTCATACGTTCTGTATGTATTGTCGTGGCGCCGCGTGCGCCGGACAAGTCTGCCCTGGAGATTTCGATGGCCACCCCGTATCGCGACCTGTTCGCAGCCCCAGGCACCACCGGCCTTGCCCTGGCCGGGCTGCTGGCACGCCTGCCCCTGCCGATGACCGGCATCGGCTTCATCACCTTGCTGTCGCAGCTGCGCGGCAGTTATGCGCTGGCCGGTGCGGTGTCGGCCACCTTCGTGCTGACCTATGCATTGCTGTCGCCGCAGGTGTCGCGTTGGGTCGACCGCCATGGGCAGCGCAGGGTTCTGCCGTGGGCCACCGCAGCCAGCGCTACAGGCCTGTTGCTCCTGCTGGCATGCACGCTGCTGCGGGCGCCGTACTGGACCTTGTTCGCCGCGGCGATCCTGGCCGGCTGCATGCCCAGCGTGTCGGCGATGGTGCGGGCGCGCTGGACCGCGATTCACCGCGGTCGCCCGCAACTGCAGACGGCCTATTCGCTGGAGACGGTGTTCGATGAGGTCACCTTCATCGCCGGGCCGCCGTTGTCGGTCGGGCTGTCGGTGGCTATATGGCCGCAGGCCGGCGTGCTGGCTGCCGCCCTGCTGCTGGTCGTCGGCGTGACGCTACTGGTGCTGCAGCGTGGCACCGAACCGCCGCTGCAGGCCTGCGAGGACGGCGCACCTTCGCGCTCATTGCTGCGGCAACCGGAGATCTGCCTGCTCGCATTGCTGATGCTGGCGATGGGTGTGGTTGTCGGCACGGTCGACATCACCAGCGTGGCCTTTGCCGAACAGCGAGGGCAGCCACTGGCAGCCAGCGCGGTGCTGTCGGCGTACGCACTTGGCAGCTGCGTGGCAGGGCTTCTGTTTGGTGCGCTGAAGCTGCAGGTGCCGTTGCAGCGCCTGTTGCTGCTGGGCGCAGGAGCAACCGCGTTGACCACATTGCCGCTGCTGTCGGTGGGCACCCTTCCTGCATTGGCCATTGTGGTGCTGCTGGCTGGGCTGTCCTTCGCGCCGACGATGATCGTGGCGATGTCGCTGGTGGAACAGCGCGTGCCCGAATGGCGCCTCACCGAGGGCATGACTTGGTTGCTGGCTGGCCTGAACATCGGCGTGGCACTGGGTGCCGCGTTGTCCGGGCAGAGCGTTGATGCCGGTGGTGTGCGCAGCGGCTTCGTCGTCGCGTTGGTGGCAGGCAGCGTCGTGCTGCTGATCGCCCTGCTCGCGCAAGGTGCGCTACGCACTTCTGCTTCGTCCACCTCCTCTGCTGGGATGGTCCCGTGAGTACTTCATCGCCCGCGCAAGCGTCGCCTGTGCCTCGCCATCCGTGGTGGGCCACCTCCGCCGTCGGCCTCGCTACCTTCTCCGTGGTCACCACCGAAATGCTGCCGGTCGGCCTGCTGACCCCCATCGCCGACAGCCTCGGCGCATCCGTAGGCACCGCCGGTCTGATGATCTCCTTGCCGGCACTGCTGGCGGCGCTGTTCGCACCGCTGGTGGTGATCGCAGCCGGTGGCATTGATCGTCGCCGCATCCTGTGCGCGTTGCTCGGCCTGCTGCTGGTGGCCAACGTCGCCTCGGCACTGGCGCCAAGCATCGGAGGGTTGCTGGCCGCGCGCGTGCTGGTGGGCTTCTGCATGGGCGGCATATGGGCCATCGCCGGCGGACTGGCGGCGCGCCTGGTGCCGTCAGCGCGCATCGGCCTGGCCACCTCGATCATCTTCGGTGGCGTAGCCGCGGCCTCGGTGCTGGGCGTGCCGCTGGGTGCACTGATTGGCGAGGCGCTGGGATGGCGTTGGGCCTTCGTGGTGATGGCTGCGTTCAGTGCAGCCGTCCTGCTGTTGCACCTGTGGGTGGTGCCAGCGTTGCCGGTGGACGGCTCGGTGCGCGCGCGCCAGTTCGTGCAGCAGCTCGGCAACCGCAGCCTGCAGCAGGGGCTGCTGCTGACCCTGCTGCTGGTGGCGGGGCACTTCATCGCGTTCACCTACGTGCGGCCGCTGCTGACCACGCTGGCGAACATCGATGCGGCGTGGATCGGAGGCCTGCTGTTTGCCTATGGCATGGCCGGCATCGTCGGCAACTTCATCGTTGGCCTGCTGGCGGCGCGACGTCCGCGCGGGTTGCTGCTGGCCATTGCGCTGGGGTTGCTGCTGACACCGCTGTTGTTCCTGTGGACCGGCGGTACGCCGGCCAGTGGCGCGGTGGTGTTGCTGTTGTGGGGCCTGGCCTATGGCGGGGTATCGGTGGGGTTGATGACGTGGATGATGACGGCGGCCCCCAAGGCCGTGGAGATCGCTACGGCGCTTTACGTGGGCGTGTTCAACATCGGCATCGCGCTGGGCGCGTGGGGTGGGGGGCTGCTGCTGGATGGCATCGGGCTGCGCGCCAATCTCTGTGTCGCAGCCGGGTTTGCGGCAGCGGCGACGTTGGTCGTGGCTGGTATGCGCAGGCAGTAGATCCACGCCACGTGTGGATGGCGAAAAACTGCCAACCGAGGTTGGCGTCTACCCATGGAAATAAAACGGGCGCCTTTCGGCGCCCGTCTGCGTTACATCACCACACCTTGACCCGCTTGTCCGGGGCCAGGTACAGCTTCTGGCCTTCCTTCACTTCAAACGCCGGGTACCAGGCGTCGATGTTGCGCACCGTCAACGCGCGGAACTGGCCCGGTGCATGCACGTCGGTCAGCAGCGAATTGCGCAGCGCCTGCTCGCGGCTCTTGCTGCGCCAGGCCTGGGCGAAGCCGAGGAAGAAGCGCTGGTCCGGGCTGAAACCTTCCAGGGTCTGGCCCGGCTTGCCCTGCAGCGACAGCTGGTAGGCGTCGTAGGCGGTACCCAGGCCGGCGACATCGGCGATGTTCTCGCCCAGCGTCAGCTTGCCGTTCACATGTACACCCGGGAACGGCTCGTAGCTGCTGAACTGCGCGGCCAGTGCATCGCCGGCCGCGTTGAACTGCTTGAGGTCTTCGGCCGTCCACCAGTTGTGCAGCTTGCCGGTGTCGTCGAACAACGCACCGGCGTTGTCGAAGCCATGGCTGATTTCGTGGCCGATCACCGCGCCGATCGCACCGTAGTTCACTGCGTCGTCGGCGGCACCGTCGAAGAACGGCGGCTGCAGGATCGCCGCCGGGAACACCAGGCGGTTTTCCAGCGGCACGTTCATCGCGTTGATGGTCTGCGGCAGCATCGCCCACTCGCTGTGGTCGACCGGCTTGCCCAGCTTGGCGATGTTGCGCTGGTACTCGAACAGCTCGGCGCGCTGCGCATTGCCCAGCGGATCATCACGACGGATGTCCAGGCCGGTGTAGTCGCGCCACTTGTCCGGATAGCCCATGCCCACGGTCAGGCCGGCCACCTTGGCCTTGGCGCTGGCCTTGGTCTGCGGTGACATCCAGGCCAGTGCATCGATGCGCTTGGCGAAGGCGGCGATGATGTTCTTGGCCATCTCGTCGGCACGTTCCTTGGTCTTCGCATCGAAGTGCTTTTCGACGTAACGCTTGCCGATGGCCTCGCCGACGGCATGGTTGGCGTCATCCACGGCACGCTTCCAGCGGTCGCTCTGCTGCGGCGTACCGCTCAGCGCGGTGCCGTGGAAGGCGAAGCGCGCATCGGCGAACTTCTTCGGCAGGTAGGCAGCGGCGCGGTCCAGCGCGTGGAAGGTCATGTAGTCCTTCCAGGCATCCAGCGGCTCGGTGGCCACCAGCTTGGACAGGCCGGCCACGGCCTTGGGCTGCCACACGATGAAGTCCTGCTGCTGGCCAAGCTTGGCGGCGTCCAGGAACGCGGCCCAGTCCATGCCCGGGGCCTTGGCGTTGAAGTCGGCCTGGGTCCAGGGGTTGGCGCCCTTGGTCACGTCATTGGTTTCTTCCTGCGTGGCATGCGCCTGGGCGATCTTCGTTTCCAGGGCGAGGATGCGCTGCGCCTTGCCGGCCGGGTCGGCCACGCCGGCCAGCTGCAGCACCTGCGCGATGTAGGCCTGGTACTGCTTGCGCAGGTCGGCCATGCGGCCACCGCCCAGGTAGAAATCGCGGTCCGGCATGCCCAGGCCGCCCTGCACCAGGTACGGCGCGGTACGGTCCGGCTGCAGCAGGTCCACCGACACCCACAGGCCGAACAGGCGGTCGGTGTAGAAGTTGGTGGCATTGAGCAGGTCGACGTCGGCGCGCACGTCGCCGCCGAGGGCGCGGGCCAGGCCGGCCTTGTCGGCGATCGCATCGATGTTCTTCAGCTGCGGCTGCACCGGTGCCAGGCCGCGCTGCTCGATGCCGGCCTCGTCCATGTAGGCGGCGTAGTAGTCGCCGATCAGCTTGTCTTCGCCGCTGGCCTGGGCGTTGCCGGCAGCGCCTTCCAGGATCGCGCGGGTGTCGGCCTGGGTCTTCTCGGCAATCACGTTGAAGCTGCCGAAGCGCGAGCGGTCGGCCGGAATCTCGGTGTTCTTCACCCAGCTGCCGTTGGCGAAACCGAAGAAGTCGTCACCGGCGGCGATGCTGCGGTCCATGCCACTGGCATCGAAACCAAAGCTGCCCAGCATCGGCTTGGCGGCAGCGGGTGTCGCCTCGGCCGGTGCGGCGGTGCCGGCGGCCGGATCGGCCGGGCGGTCGCAGGCGGCCAGGGACAGGCTGGCAACGATGGCCAGTGCCAGGGTGGGGCGGCGCAGCTTGGACATGGACTTCTCTTGCGGCGGAAAACTCCAAGTCTAATCCGCTGCGGGCCGGCTGGACGTGCTCGACAGGGCCAGCACTGTGCGTGATCTGGCTGAACACGCCGCAGCGATCTTCACGCGGTCACCGGCGTGGTGCATGCTGCGGGCTGGATGTCTGCAGCACCCGGGGGAGGGCGCATGCAGGACGGGTCGAGGCGTCAAGAATGGCGTCCGCCGGCCGTTGAGGTCGGGGATGTGGAGGAATCGTTCGCGCATGAAGCCAGCCGACTGCACAGGGAAGACCGACCGATGCCGGCGCTGAGACACGCGCTGGCCCGGCCGTTGCGTGCCATTACCTGGGGCGGCGTGGTGCTGGGCGTGCTGCTGGCGGCAGGCCTGGCCGCGATGCTGGCCAACGATTACCAGCGCCGGCTGGAAGCCGCGCAGCGGCAGAGCCGGGCGCTGGCGATAGGCAGCGAGCGCCTGCTGGCACTGGAGCTGCGCAACCTGGAACGGGCGATGGCCGGCATCGCCGCCGATGCGGCCGAGCTGTTCCGCACGGTGCCTGCGCAGGCGCCCGCGCTGCTGGACGCCGCCATAGCCGGCGTGCTGCGCCGGCACGCCGAACTGCACAGCATTGTCGTGCTCGATACCTATGGCCGCGCCCTGACCGCCGGCAAGGGCGACCTGCAGCTGCCACTGTGGACCGATCCGCAGCGACGGGGGCAGGGCAGTGCGCTGTACATCGGGCCGCCGCAGCGTGCCAGCGACGGCGGCTGGGTGGTGCCGCTGGCGCTGCCGATGGCTGGCGATCGCTGGCTGCTGGCACGGCTGCGCTGCGGCGAACTGCAGCGGATCGTGGGCGGGCTGGATGTGGGACCGAGTGGCCTGGCCTCGATCAGCGACGCCGATGGCTACATGCTGGCCCGTGTCCCCGATCCGCACGGCACCGTCGGCCGCCGTTACACGCTGCCGGCACGCACGCTGCTGGGCCGGCAGGCAGTGGTCGAGCTGGGCAGCATTCCCGGCGCGGTGGACCAGATACCGCGCATCTCCACCATCAGCACCCTTGAGCGCAGTCCACTGGCGGTGCAGGTCGGCCTGGCAAACGAAGATGTGCTGAAGCCGTGGTGGCCGTATCTGCAGGCGGCGATTGCCATCATGCTGGCCTACGTGGCGCTGCTGCTGGTGCTGCTGTACGCGGTGCGCCGCAGTACGCACCGGCAGCAGTCGATGGCCGAAGAGCTGCGGACCGGCCACGCCGAGCTGCGCCTGGCCCATCAGGTGGGCCGCGTATGCACCTGGTATGTCGACGAAGACGCTGCGCTGCTGCGCTGGTCACCGCTGGCGCGCGAGATCTTCGGTGTGCAGACCGATGCGCTGCCGGTGGCCGAATTCTTCGCCCGCGTGCACCACGATGACAGCGCACGCATGCAGCAGGCCTTCGATCAGGCCTTCGCCGGCAACGCTGTACTCGACGAAGAATTCCGCCTGGTGCTGCCCGGCGGTGCCGTGCGCTGGGTCGCCGCGCGTGGCCAGCGGGTAGCGGTGGTCGATCGGCAGCGGCGCATGATCGGCGCACTGACCGACCTCAGCGAGCGCTACCAGGCACGCGAGCAGATGCGCCAGGTTGAACGCCGCTTCCGCCTGTTGTTCGATCGCAACCCCGCGCCGTTCTGGGTGTTCGATCCGGACACCTTGCGCTTCATCGAGGTCAACGAGGCCGCCGTGCAGCAGTACGGCTACAGCCGCGATGAATTCCTGGCGATGAGCATCCTCGACATCCGCCCACGCGAGGGCTGGGACGAGGTCAAGGGCGCGATCGCGCAGGTGCGCAGTGGTGAACTGCAGGACGCTGCGGTGCGCCTGCACCAGCGCAAGGATGGCACGGTGTTCGAAGTGCGCGTGCACCTGTCGCAACTGGATTTCGATGGCCAGCCCGCGTGCCTGGTGCTGGCCGAGGATGTCAGCGAGCGGCTGGCCTACGAGCGCGACCTGGCCTATCACGCACGCCACAACCCGGCCACCGGCCTGCTCAACGTGCGCGCACTGAGCGAACAGCTGGACGAGCAGGCCGGCGCCTACACCATCGCCTATGTGCAGCTGCGCGGGCTGCAGCTGGTGGCCGATACGCTGGGCCGCGAGATCGGTGATGCGGTCCTGCAGTCGATGGCCTCGCGCCTGGGCGGGCTGGGCGCGCGCTTCGGCCTGCTGGCGTTCCAGCCGGCGGAGGATTTCGTGCTGGCGATCGCGCCGGAACACAACACCCAGCGCGTGCTGGACGATCTGCTGCAGATCGTCTCGGCACCGATGCGCGGCCAGGATTCGCTGCACCAGTTCGAACCCCGCATTGGTGTGGCCGTACATGACGCCGACGCAGGCCACAGTGCCGAACAGGCGATCGGCATGGCCGCGCAGGCGGCGCACGCGGCCCGCGCCGAAGGCAACGTGGTGGCCTGGTTCGATGCGGCGGTGACCATCCGCCTGGCCGACCGCCTGCGCCTGGCCGGGCGCATCCACGCGGCGATCGACAACGAATTCCAGCTGTACTTCCAGCCGATCCGGCACGCCAGCGATGGCAGCCCGGCGTCGCTGGAGGCGCTGCTGCGCTGGCCGCAGGCCGATGGCAGCTTCATCCCGCCCAGCGAGTTCATCCAGTTGTGCGAGGACACCGGCCTGATCCTGGCGTTGGGACGCTGGGTGATCCGCGCAGCGGCACAGGCGCAGCGGCGTCTGGTCGAAGCGGGGTGGGGCGAGCTGTCGATCGCGGTCAATGTGTCGGCGGTGCAGTTCTTCAACAGCGATCTGGTGGCCGAGTTTGCCCGCGCGCAGCAGGATTTCGGCCTGGCCCGTGGTGCACTGCACGTGGAACTGACCGAGAGCAGCCTGATGCGCAAGCCGGCACAGGCGATGCAGACCATGCAGCGCCTGCACGAGCAGGGCATCCGCGTGTCGCTGGACGATTTCGGTACCGGCTACTCGAGCATGTCCTACCTGCAGCACCTGCCGCTGGACGTCCTGAAGATCGATCGCAGTTTTGTGGCCGACGTGGAGACCAATCCGCGCAACGCATCGATCTGCCGGGCTCTGCTGTCGCTGGGCCACAGCATGGGGCTGACGATCATCGCCGAGGGCGTGGAAACGCCGGGGCAGCTGGACTGGCTGGCCGCGCATGGTTGCGACCAGGTGCAGGGCTACCTGCTGGGACGGCCGGCACCGCTGGAAAAGATCATCGCGCAGCTGGATGAGGTTGTCGCCTAGGCCGCGCTTCGCGCTCGCCGGGCATGGCCCGGCGCTACCGTGTCATGGGCGCGCTTCGCGCTTCGCGCTCGCCGGGCATGGCCTGGCGCTACCGTGTCATGGGCGCGCCGCTGGTAGCGCCGGGCCATGCCCGGCGGACGCACGCTTACACCCCGGTTTCCACCAGGTAGTCGATGAAGCTGCGCACCTTGGGGGCGAGATGGCTGCGGCTGGTGTAGACGGCGAAGATGCCGATCGGCTCAGCTTCCCATCCGGGCAGGATGCGCACCAGGCGGCCATCGGCCAGCGCCTCGTGCAACAGGAAGTCCGGCTGCAGGATCACGCCCATGCCAGCAATCGCCGCTTCGCGCAGGACGTCGCCATTGTTGGCGCGCAGCAGGGTGGTCACTGCAACCTTCACTTCGCCACCCGGTCCCTGCAGGGGCCAGTGGTCGCCGGCGGCCCAGTAGCTGTAGCCGAGACAGGCGTGGGTCTGCAGATCGTCGGGGGCCTGCGGTGTTCCGTGTGCGGCCAGGTAGGCCGGTGCGGCACACAGGCTGATCCGCGATTGGCCCAGACGCCGCGCGATCAGGCTCGGGCCCGGTTCGCGGGTGATGCGGATGGCCACGTCGTAGCCTTCTTCGACCATGTCCACCAGGCGGTCGGACAGCGCCAGGTCCAGTTCGACCTGTGGGAAGCGTTCGCGGTAGCCGGCCAGCAACGGGCCGAGGCGGGCGATGCCCCAGCTGACCGGTGCGTTGATGCGCAGCGTGCCGGACGGCTCCAGCGCCTGTGCGCCGATGCTGGCCTCAAGCGCATCGAACTCGGCGAGCAGGCGCACGCACTGCGCGTAGTAGGCGGCACCGGCGCTGGTCGGGCTGACCCGGCGGGTGGTGCGGTGGAGCAGGCGGGTGGACAGGCGCTTTTCCAGTGCGGCGACCTGGCGGGTGACAGCGGCCGTGGACATGTCCAGCGCCTGTGCGGCGGCGCTGAAGCCGTTGCGCTCGACCACCGCGACGAACACGCGCATGGCATCCAGGGTGTCCATTGTTGCGCCTTCTGAAATAAATACGGTCGATCCATCGTATTTATCGGCAATCGAGGGCGCAATAACCTGTGCGCTGTCCCTGCCGAGGTACCCCATGAACGCGACCCCCACTCCCCTGTCCCCGCTCGCCCCGTATGCCGCGACCCTGCTGCGGCTGGCCCTGGGCGTGTTGTTCCTGGTCCATGCGCTGACCAAACTGCTGGTGTTCACTCCGGCAGGTACCGCGGCCTTCTTCGAGTCGCTGGGCCTGCCCGGCGTGTTGGGCTACCTCACCATCGCCGTTGAACTGGCGATTTCCGCAGCGCTGCTGCTCGGCATCTACGCGCGCTGGATCGGCCTGCTCGGTGTGCCGCTGCTGCTGGGCACCATCGTGACGGTGCACGGCGCCAACGGGTTCAGCTTCGCCAATGCTGGCGGTGGCTGGGAATACCCGGCGTTCTGGGCGCTGGCCCTGGTCGTGCTGTTCCTGCTGGGCGATGGTCGCTGGACCCTGCGTTCGCGCTGAACGTTCCCCGGCCCGCTGCCTGTTCCTGTGATTGGAGAAGATCATGTCCCGCCTGCCTTCGCTGTACATCTCCCACGGCTCGCCGATGACCGCCCTGCATCCGGGCCAGGTCGGCGTGCGGCTGGGCGAGCTGGCCCGCGACCTGCCGACCCCGCGTGCGATCGTCATCGCCTCGGCGCATTGGCTGGCCCGGCAGCCGCTGGTCGGCAACCATCCGCAGCCGCCCACCCTCCACGATTTCGGCGGCTTCCCACGCGAACTGTTCGCGCTGCACTACCCGGCGCCCGGTGATCCGGCGTTGGCTGAAGAGGTGGCGGGCCGCATCGCCGCCGCCGGCCTGCCGGTGGCACTCGATCCGCAACGTGGCCTCGACCACGGCGCGTGGGTGCCGCTGCGCCTGCTGCACCCGCAGGCCGACATCCCGGTGGTGCCGGTGTCGATCCAGCCGATGCTGGGCCCGCAGCATCAGTTCGCGCTGGGCCGTGCGCTGGCGCCGCTGCGCGAACAGGGCGTGCTGCTGATCGGTTCGGGCAGCATCACCCACAACCTGCACGACTGGGGCCACTACCAGGACGGCAAGCAAGCGCCCTACGTGCGCCCTTTCATCGACTGGGTGGAGCAGCGGCTGGCCGCCAATGACCGCGATGCCCTGTTCGACTACCGCCGACAGGCACCGTTTGCCGAGCGCGCGCATCCCACCGATGAGCATCTGCTGCCGCTGTACTTTGCGATGGGTGCGGCGGGGGAGGGGGGCTTCGGTGCCAAGCGCATCGATGCGGGTGTCGATGCCGGCTTCCTGGCGATGGACCTCTATCGCTTCGATGGTGAGGACCGCGCTCAGGACGCGGCATGACCCCACCGCTGCTGCCAGGGCTGGAACGCCCTGCACAAGGACGCGTGCAGGGCCGGTTGGCAGTGGTGCATGACGACGTGGCCAGCACGCCGGCCTGGATCGGGCGGCGCTTGCTGTCGCGGTCCTGACGCGCATTCAGATCGCTGGGCGCAGTGGCGGCCTGCTGTGTTAAGTTTTTTCCCGTCCCCCGGCGCACTCCGGTTTTTCCGGCCCCACGCGCCGCTCCTGTGGAAGAAGCATGCACACCATCGAAGTCGTCCTGGCGATGCTGGTGGCCGTTGTCGCCAGCGGTTACCTGGTTCGCGTCCTGCCATTCTCGTTGCCGTTGCCGCTGGTGCAGATCGGCCTCGGCGCGGTGATCGCCGGGGTATTCAACCGCGGTCATGCACTGGAACCGGAAGTGTTCTTCCTGCTGTTCCTGCCGCCACTGCTGTTCCTCGATGGCTGGCGCATTCCCAAGCAGGGCCTGTTCCGCGACAAGGGCGCGATCCTCGAACTGGCGTTCGGGCTGGTGGTGTTCACCGTGATCGGCGCGGGCCTGCTGATCCACTGGATGATTCCGGTGATGCCACTGGCGGTGTGTTTCGCGCTGGCCGCGATCGTGTCACCGACCGATCCTGTGGCGGTCGGCGCGATCGCTGCCAAGGCACCGATTCCCAAGCGCCTGATGCACATCCTGGAAGGCGAGTCGCTGCTCAACGATGCCTCCGGCCTGGTCTGCTTCCGCTTCGCGGTAGCGGCGGTGATGACCGGTACTTTCTCGTTGGCGACCGCCTCGCTGACCTTCGTGTGGGTGGCGGTGGCCGGCCTGGCCGTCGGCGTGGCGGTCACCCTGGGCGTGTCCACGTTCCAGCGCTGGCTGTGGCGCCGTTTCGGCGAAGAGCCGGGCGCGGCGATGCTGGTCAACCTGCTGATCCCGTTCGCGGCGTACCTGCTGGCCGAAGAAATCAATGCTTCGGGCATCCTCGCTGCGGTCGCAGCGGGTATTTCGATGAGCTACGTGGAAATGACCGGCCGTGTCTCCGGCAGCATGCGCGTGCAGCGCGCCGGCGTCTGGAACATGCTGCAGTTCAGCTTCAACGGCATCATGTTCGTGCTGCTGGGCGAGCAGCTGCCGGGCATCGTCGAACGCGCCACCACCACCATGAACGAGAGCGGCCACCAGAGCGCGTGGTGGCTGCTGGTGTACGTGCTGGTGATCAACGCGACGCTGATCGCGCTGCGCCTGCTGTGGGTGTGGCTGTCGCTGCGCTGGAACCTGCTGCGTGCGCGTCGCCGCGGCCTGGAGCGTGGCGAGGCACCGAACTGGCGCATCGTGGTGGCCACCTCGGTGGCGGGTGTGCGTGGTGCGATCACCTTGGCCGGCGTGCTGACGCTGCCATTGTTCCTGCCCGATGGCAGCCCGTTCCCGGCACGCGACCTGGTGATCTTCCTGGCTGCTGCGGTGATCCTGTGCTCGCTGGTCGGCGCCAGCGTGGCGCTGCCGCAGCTGTTGAAGGGCCTGCAGCTGCCGGCCGATTCGGGTGAGCGCAAGGAAGAGGATCTCGCCCGCAAGCTGTCCTCGAAGGCCGCGTTGGCGGGCGTGGAGCGCATGCGCCAGCAGCTGGTGCTGAACCAGAACACCGAGAACGTGCAGCTGTACAACGACGCCGCATCGCGGGTGAGCCTGCTGTATCAGCGGCATCTGGACCGCGACAACCCGGACGTGGACCCGGAAAAGGTGAACCGGATGGAGATGGGCTATCGCCAGCTGCGCAGCGCCGGCCTCAATGCCGAACGCGAGGAACTGTTCCGGCTGACCCGCCGCGGCGTGGTGTCGGACGAGATCGCACGGCGGCTGATCCGCAACCTCGACCTCCTGGAATCGCGCAAGCGCGAGTGAACGGTATGCCGACCGGGCTGCCGATCGGGGTCAGATCCCTTTCAGCAGGAAAGGGATCTGACCCCGCCCCGGGACGGCCGGTTACTCCGGCTTCTGTTCCAGGAAATACGCCTCGACCTTGCCCTTGACCTTGATGGTCATCGGATTGCCGCGACGGTCACGGGCCTTGCCGGCCTGCACGCGGATCCAGCCTTCGCTGACCGAGTATTCCTCGACGTTGTCGCGCTCGACATCGTTGAAGCGCACGCCGACGCCGCGCTCCAGGGCCTGCGCATCGTGGAAGGGGCTGGCCGGGTTGATCGCCAGGTGGTCGGGAGGGGTATCGCTCATCGCTTCATTCACAATGACGGCCACCACGGCCGGCTTCAGCGGTACAGGATAAACCGTAGAATGCCCCCCTGCTCCCGAGGACGTTCCGCCATGCCTGACAACAGCGACTATTTCGACTTCGAGGAAGACGCCCACGATTTCGACGAGGACGATTTCGAGGCGCGGGTCTGGAACCTGCTCGTGCTGATCAACCCGGGCGACGAAGAGCTGGCCCTGCAGCAGTTCAACCGCTGGCGCGAGCATCTGTCCGAGGACGGCCAGCCGCTGGAGGCCGACAGCGACTGGCTGCCGGCGCTGTTCACGGCCATCGCCTGGCAGTCGGGCTTCGAGGTCGAACGTGATGATTTCGATTCGCTGCAGTCGGCGGTGAACGAGCTGTCGGCGCGCTTCAACCTGCAGCTGGACTGGGGTGGCGACCTGGACGACGAGGATTTCGCCGCGGACCTGGATGGGGTGCAGCTGATGAGCACCGCCTTCGACCGCCTGCGCGAGCACAACTACACGCTGTGGAGCGTGGATGCCGGCAACGACGGCTTCAGTGGCTGGATGGCGCTGACCCGCGATGACGACGCCCTGCTGGCGCTGTGCTCGCTGCTGAACGTGGAAGTGCGCCTGGGCAGCGACCCGTTCTGAGATTCACCGGTAGCGCCGGGCCATGCCCGGCGGCTTCCCGCCGCGCTGCGCACTCGCCGGGCGCGGCCCGGTGCCACCTGTACCAGCCTAGGGCTGGTACTGCGCCCTGGCGTTGGCGATCACCGCCTTCACCTGCGCCCGGTCCACATGCCGGGAGATGGCGACCGCACCCAGCGCGAGTGCCTGCGCACGCAGCTCGGCGGTGACATCGTAATGCGCCCCGCTGGCCTTGTTCTGGAAGGCCCGTGGAGGAATGCCGAGCTGCGCCGCCATTGCGTGCAGCTCGGCCAGGGTATCGGCCATCAGGTGCGCCCAGCGCTGACCGCGCCAGGGATGCACCGCGTCATCGACGTAGACCGACACCGCCGCCGCCGGATCAGGCCTGCGGCTTGCCGTCGGCGTCGGCGGCCGGAGTGGCCTCGGCGTCGGCAGCGCCTTCGGCGCCGGCAGTGTCTGCAGCCGCTTCATCGGACGCTTCGCCTTCAGCGGCTGCATCTTCAGCCTGCTCGCTGGCGAACTCGGCCACCAGCTTGTCCAGGTATTCCTCGGCGGTCTGGCCCGCTTCTTCGGCCAGGGTGTCGAGCAGCTTCTGCATCAGCTCGGAATATTCCAAGGTGACCTTGCGGCCTTCGGCTTCCTGCACGTTGGACAGGTGCTTGAGCATGGCCAGCATCGGCACCGGGTTGTCGGCGTTGCCCATGGTCTGGCCGCCGATGGCCAGCAGCCACTCGCGGCCCTGCAGGCCGATGGCGGCCACGGCCTGGCCGTCCTCGTTGACCAGCACGGCATGGTTCTGCACCTGCTGCTGGGCGTTCAGACGGAGGAACGGACGCTTGGTCTGCTGCTTCTTGCGCTTGTCGCGCTTGGCCTTGGACAACTTGGACATGGGGGTGTGATCACCTGGAGTCGGAAAGACCGCCATTGTACTGGGTGCCGCGCTGCGCGCTCGCCGGGCATGGCCCGGCGCTACCCTGGTGCGTCCGGATGCGCGCTCGCCGGGCATGGCCCGGCGCTACCTTGGTGTGTCCGGATGCGGTAGCGCCGGGCCATGCCCGGCGAAGACGGGTCAGGGGGCAGCGCCCTTTCCTGCGGAACGGGATCCGACCCCGGCCTCACCCTGCGCGGCCTGCACGTCCGGGTCCACGGTGGTTGCCGACAGGCCTACCTGCGGCCCGGCGCCGGCCAGCGCAGCTTCCTCGGCGGCCTTGGTCATCACCACGATGCTGATGCGGCGGTTGATCGGGTTCTGCGGATCGGCCTTGTCAAACAGCACCGACGAAGACAGGCCGACCACGCGGGTGATCTTGCTGTCTTCCAGGCCGCCATCGATCAGCGCGCGGCGCGCGGCATTGGCGCGGTCGGCGCTCAGTTCCCAGTTGCCGTAACCGCGCGCGGCCGAATAGGCGGTGATGTCGGTGTGGCCGGTCAGGCTGATCCGGTTCGGCACGTGGTTCAGGTACTCGGCCAGCTCGTGCAGGATCTGCTGCGTGTACGGCTTCAGGGTGGCGCTGCCGAGGTCGAACATCGGCCGGTTCTGCTTGTCCACGATCTGGATGCGCAGGCCTTCCGGGGTCAGGTCCAGCAGCAGTTGGTCCTTGAACGGTTCCAGCGCCTGGCTGCGGCTGATCGCTTCCTGCAGTTCCTTCATCAGCGCTTCCAGCTGCTGCTTGTCGCGCTGCTGCTCGTCCACCGGCTGCGGTATCGACTTCTGCTGGTTCTGGAAGGGATCGTTGCTGTTGCCGCGCGAAACATCGGTGGCGCCGCCGAGCTTGATCATCGAGGTGCTGGCACCGCCCGGCCCGGCCATGCCCGGCGCCGGCGTCGCGCTGGAGCCGACCAGCGGGCTGGGGTTGCGGAAGTACTCGGAAATGGCCGCGCGCTCGGGCTTGCTGGTGCTGGCCATCAGCCACAGCACCAGGAAGAAGGCCATCATCGCGGTCACGAAGTCGGCATAGGCCACCTTCCACGAACCGCCATGGTGGGCGGCGTGGCCGGCCTTCTTGACCCGGCGGACGATGACGGTGGGCTTGGTCTCGGCCATGGCTTACTTGACCGTCTTCAGGTGCTGCTCGAAGTCGGAGAACGCCGGGCGCACGTTCGACGGCAGCGTCTTGCGGGCGAACTCCAGCGCGATCTTCGGGTTGTAGCCGCGCAGGCAGGCCAGCAGGGCGGTCTTCACCGACTCGTAGATGCGGCTGTCCTGCTCGGCACGGGCTTCCATCGCCGAGGCCATCGGGCCGACGAAGCCATAGCCCAGCAGGATGCCGAGGAAGGTGCCGACCAGCGCGCCGGCCACGTGGCCACCCACTTCGACGATGTCGCCGCCGATCGAGCCCATGGTGATGACGATGCCCAGCACTGCCGCCACGATGCCGAAACCGGGCAGGCCGTCGGCGACCTTGGTCAGCACCTGTGACGGCGCCATCGCTTCGGCGTGGTGCTTTTCCAGCTCCAGCTCCAGCAGCGGCTCCAGCTCATGCGGCTCGATGTTGCTGCCGATCATCAGGCGCAGGCAGTCGGTGATGAAGTCGATCAGGTGGTGGTCGGCCTGCACCTTCGGGTAGTTCCCGAACAGCGCGCTTTCGGCCGGGCGCTCGACATGGTCTTCCAGCGCCATGAAGCCTTCACGGCGGGCCTTGTTGAGCAGTTCGTAGACCAGGCTGAGGACGTCGATGTAGTCCTGCTGCTTGTAGCGCGGGCCCTTGAACACGCCGACCATGGCCTGCAGCGTCTGCTTGACCGTCTTGGCCGGGGTGCCGACCAGGAACGCACCCAGCGCGGCACCGCCGATGATGACCAGTTCGTAGGGCTGCCACAGCGCCCCAAGGCGGCCGTGTGCGCCGAGGTAGCCGCCCAGCACGCTGATGATGACGACCAGGAATCCAACGATGATGAGCATGGCGCGACGCAAGGAGGGGGGATATCTCCTTGTCGGCCTGACACCGGTGTTTCTGAAGAGGGAATTCTGTGAAGTCGGTCAGCGGGGCCTTGCGGCGCGTGTCAGCCCGCCACGCCGGCCTCCGCGCCGCCACGCTGCAGCGGATCGGGCCACGGCTCGCCGTTACCGGTGAACGAAAGTGAGACCGAGTTCAGGCAGTGGCGCTCGTAGGTGGGCGGCGGACCGTCCGGGAACACGTGGCCCAGATGGCTGCCACAGCGGGCGCAGGTGATCTCGGTGCGGACCATGCCATGGCTGGTGTCGCGGATCTCGCGCACGTGCGACGGGTCGAACGGGGCGAAGAAACTGGGCCAGCCGGTGCCCGAATCGAACTTGGTGCTGGAGCGGAACAAGGGCAGGGCGCACAGGCGGCAGCAGTAGACGCCCTCGCGCTTGTTGTCGAGGAATACCCCGCAGAACGGCGCCTCGGTGCCGTGCTGCAGCAGCACGCGGCGCTCCTCGGCGCTGAGCCCGGCGACCAGGGCGTCGGTCTGCGTGGCGGTGGGGGGCGTCAGATCGAAAGCGCTCATGCCGGCTCTCCGTGGGGTTGTGGCCTGGGATGCCAGCAGACGTGGGGGTGTCGGCACACGCTTGCAAGTGTGATGGCCGTTCATGGCCGGCACACAGGGGCAGGCGCAGGGTAAGGATGGCCTACCCTGGAGCGCGCGATGAAACCCCGCCTAGTCCTGTTGCTGTCGGCCCTGGTGCCTCTGCTTGCCCAGGCGCAGGTTCCCACCGGCAGTCCGACCGCCACCCGCAGCAGCGCGACGGTGGCACCGCCGCCTGTCGCCCCGCCACCACAAGCGTCGCGCCCGCAGCCGCAGGTGCTGCCCTCGCCGCAGCCGGCACAGCCGATCCGATCGACCGGCCCGGCCCAGGTGACCCCCACGCCCGCGCCGGCGCTGCCGGACAAGGTCTACGACCGCAACGGCCGCATCGTTCCCGGCGTCAAACCGGTCGGCCCCAACCGCGTGTTCGACTCGCGCACCGGCCGCTACTACGACAGCGTACCGACCGGCGACGGCCAGCAGATCAAGCGCTGACCCCAGCGCCCGCAACCAATCGCGCAACCCAAAGAGAGCGCAGCGACCCGCTGTCGCTCTTTTTTTTTTTCTTTTTCTTTTCCGTGGCTGGCGCCCGCATGAACCTGTCCAAGGCCGGGCGGGTGGGCTGTGCAGGGGCGCAAGCGCCATGAATGGCGCGCCCGAGCCTACAGGGGTGAGGGCGCTTTGCTTGCGAAGCACTGCTTCGCAAGCGCCCGAACGCACAGCCGCTAGCGGCTGGGCCGGTCTGGGGATTCACGGCGTCCCCGCCTGACCCCACCCGCCCGGCCCACTCGCAGCACCGCACCCGGCCCCAGCCACGAGGGGCTCAGCCGTTGGCAGGAAACCCGCCACCCACATGAACGCCGGAAAACAGCCCCCGCCCTGCACACCCCGCATCACCCGTTTTTCGCCTGCGATTAACCGTGCCAGGACCACGGTGGACCTGCGCCGGCATCCCTGTCGTCGCGCTTCCCTCGTCCCCTTGGAATACGATCATGGCCAACCAGCAGAACCGTCATCCCGGCAAGGAACAGCAGGGCAAAACGCCGCAGGAACAGCAGCGCCAGCAGCAACAGCAACAGCAGCCGAACGAGCAGCAGAAGAAGCATCCGCAACAGGGTTCCATGAAGAACCCGCAGCAGCGCTGATGCAGCCAGGGGCCAGAGCCCGCGTTGCGGGGTCTGGTCTCGCTGCCGCCAGTCGGTTCAATCCGGAATCGGCAGCGCCCAGGTCTCCTTGACCTCTTCCATCACGATGTAGCTCTTCGACTCACGCACATGTGGCAGGGTCAGCAGGGTGCTGCCGAGCAGCTTGCGATAGGACGCCATCTCGCTGATCCGTGCCTTCAGCAGGTAATCAAAATCGCCCGACACCAGATGGCATTCCAGCACGTTGGGCAGCTTCAGCGCCGAACGCCGGAATTCCTCGAAGATGTCGCCGGATTTGTAGGCCAGGCTGATCTCCACGAACACCAGCAGGCTCGCTTTCAGCGCGCTGGGGTCCAGGTGCGCGTGGTAGCCGGTGATCACCGCTTCGCGCTCCAGCCGGCGCACGCGCTCGGTGCACGGGGTGGTCGACAGGCCGACCCGTTCGCCCAGCTCGGTGAAGGAAATGCGGCCTTCGGCCTGCAGGATGCGCAGGATCTTGCGGTCGATCTTGTCCAGCTCGCGGGGACGGGTGGCCATGGGCGTCAAGCTCGGGGAATGAATCACAGGGAAATATCCTGACTGCATTGCTGAAATCAGGCAAATCATCTGGATACGGAAGAATATACTTCCCCGATTATGGCCCCTGCGCACGCAAATGCAGGGAATGATCGGGTTGGAGAATTCCCATGCGAGTCCTAGTCCTCGGCAGCGGCGTGATCGGCACCACCAGTGCCTGGTACCTGCGACAGGCCGGGTTTGAAGTCACGGTCGTCGACCGCCAGCCCGGTCCCGCGCTGGAAACCAGCTTCGCCAATGCCGGCCAGCTGTCATTCGGCTACACCTCGCCGTGGGCTGCCCCGGGCGTGCCGAAGAAGGCCATCGGCTGGCTGTTCGAAAAGCACGCACCGCTGGCGATCAAGCCGGGCATGGACCTGGCCCAGTACCGCTGGCTGTGGCAGATGCTGCGCAACTGCACCCACGAGCGCTACGCGATCAACAAGGCGCGCATGGTGCGCATGTCCGAGTACAGCCGCGACTGCCTGAACGAGCTGCGTGCGCAGATCGGCATCGATTTCGAAGGGCGCGACCTGGGCACCACCCAGCTGTTCCGCACCCAGCAGCAGCTGGATGCATCGGCGCAGGACATCGAGATCCTGGCCCAGTACGGCGTGCCGTACGAAGTGCTGGATCGCGCCGGCATCATCAAGGCCGAGCCTGCGTTGGCCCACGTCGATGGCCTGGTGGGTGCGCTGCGCCTGCCGCGCGACCAGACCGGCGATTGCCAGCTGTTCACCCGCCGCCTGGCGCAGATGGCGGCCGAAGCGGGGGTCGAGTTCCGTTACGACCAGGACATCACCGGCGTGGAATCCGACGGCGACCGCATCACCGGCGTGCGCATCGGCGGCAAGCTGGAAACCGCGGACCGCTTCGTGGTCGCACTGGGCAGCTATTCGCCGGGACTGGTCGCGCCGCTGGGCATGCGCCTGCCGGTGTATCCGCTGAAGGGCTATTCGCTGACCCTGCCGATCACCGACCCGGCGATGGCGCCCACCTCGACCATCCTCGATGAGAGCTACAAGGTGGCGGTGACCCGCTTCGACAACCGCATCCGCGTCGGTGGCATGGCCGAGGTGGCCGGTTTCGACCTGTCGCTGTCGCCGCGCCGCCGCGAGACGCTGGAGCTGGTGGTGCGCGACCTGTACCCGAAGGGCGGTGACCTGGCCAAGGCCGAGTTCTGGACCGGCCTGCGCCCGGCCACGCCGGACGGCACGCCGGTGATCGGCGCCACGCCGTTCCGCAACCTGTTCCTCAACACCGGCCACGGCACGTTGGGTTGGACCATGGCCTGCGGCTCGGGCCGCTACCTGGCCGACCTGATGAGCGCGCGCCAGCCGCAGATCAGCACCGAAGGCCTGGATATCTTCCGCTACGGCCAGTACCGCCACGCCCCGCAACATGAGAACCGCACATGCGTCCTGCCCGCGCGCTGATCGACCTGGGCGCACTGCGCAGCAACTATCGCCTGGCCCGTGAACTGGGCGGTGGCAAGGCGCTGGCGATCCTCAAGGCCGATGCCTATGGCCACGGTGCGGTGCGCTGTGCGCAGGCACTGGAAGGCGAGGCCGACGGCTTTGGCGTGGCCACCATCGAAGAAGCGCTGGAACTGCGCCAGGCCGGCATCCGTGCGCCGATCCTGCTGCTGGAAGGCATCTTCGAGCCCAGCGAAATGGCGCTGGTGGCCGAGCATGACCTGTGGTTCTCGGTCGGTTCGCCGTGGCAGCTGGAAGCGCTGGTCGCGTTCGACAGCCCGCGGCCGCTGACGGTGTGGCTGAAGCTGGACAGCGGCATGCACCGGCTGGGCCTGGACGTTCCCGGATTCCGCGCCGCGCACGCGCGTTTGTCTGCACTGCCGCAGGTGGCGCGCATCGTGATGATGACCCACCTGGCACGCGCCGATGAACTGGACAGCGAGCGTACCCGTGAGCAGGCCGCGACCTTCGTCGAGGCCATCGATGGTCTTGAAGGCGAGACCAGCATCTGCAATTCGCCGGCGCTGCTGGGCTGGCCGGACGTGCGCAGTGACTGGGTGCGCCCGGGCCTGATGCTGTACGGCGCCAATCCGCTGCCGGACAACAGTGAACTCACCGCGCGCCTGCGCCCGGTGATGACGATGCAGTCCAAGGTGTTCGCCGAGCGCTGGATCGAAGCCGGCGAGCCGGTCGGCTACGGTGCGCGCTTCGTGGCCAAGGCGCGCACACGCGTGGGCGTGGTCGCACTGGGCTATGCCGATGGTTATCCGCAGTTCGCCCCCAATGGCACGCCGGTGCTGATCGATGGCCAACCCGGTGGGCTGATCGGCCGCGTGTCGATGGACATGCTGACCGTGGACCTGACCGCGCATGCGCAGGCCGGTGTCGGCAGCGTGGTGGAACTGTGGGGTACGGCGCCGACGCTGTCCGAGCTGGCGCCGCGCTGCGGTGTCAGTGCCTACCAGCTGCCGTGCGGCGTCAAGCGCGTGGCACGCATCTACCAGGACTGACCGGCTCTGGTAGCTGCCGACCTTGGTCGGCGCTGTGAATGCGTGTCGACCAAGGTCGACACCTACCGGATCGGATCAGCGCTGCGCACGGCTCTGGTAGCTGCCGACCTTGGTCGGCGCTGTGAATGCGTGTCGACCAAGGTCGACACCTACCGGATCGGATCAAACCCTGGTCGGCGCTGCGAATGCGTGTCGACCAAGGTCGACACCTACCGGGCAGCGGTAACGCGCGAGGTCAGCTGGCGCTTCACCCAGTCATCGATCAGGCGCTTTTCATAGCGCAGCGGATCGGTATCACTCTTCAGGCCGATGTTGTGCAGGTAGCCGCTGTCGCTCAGGCGGGCGTCGCCTTCATCGATGATGCGCCCGCTGGCGTCCTTCAGCGTGTATTGCAGGGTGATCCGCGGCGGGTAGATGTCGCGCATGATCCGGATGTCGCGGCCACGCGGGCCGTGCCAGGGCTCGTAGTCGCCTGCGCGCTTGACGTCCACCAGGGCCACCTCCAGCGTCTGCCCGGCCTGCAGGGGCTTGGCGGCGCTGGTCTGCACGTAGCGTGCCAGCTGCTGCACCCAGTCCCCGCGTTCGGCCTCGAAGCGGTTGGTGCTCTGGCGGATCTCGGTGAATTGCGCCGGATCATTCCATTGCACGCTGACCGGGCCATCGGCCTGTAGTGCGCGCGGCGCATCGGGCGCGGTTACCGTCCGCGGTGCGGCGGCCACGCTGCCCACGGCAAGCATGCCGGCCAGCAGCAGGGCGGTTGAAAGCGAACCTTTCATGGCAGTCTCCTGCGTCCCCGAAGCGGGGAGGATGATGATCTCGGATCGAGTGTGATCCCGCCGCCGGGCCGCAGCAATGGCCAGTAGCGTCAAATGCGTCAACAGTTGCCGCCAATTCATGGTCGTCAACCCTGACTGACGGCGCTTGACGCTGTGAATACGCACTCTGGAAGATGCTGTACCTCCATCCGGTCTTTTCCTCCCACGCCCTTGTCCACACTGCCGCCCCTCGTGGAGCGCTCACCCTTGATGGTGCCGACGCCCGAAACCGACCTGCACCATGGCGTGCTTGAGCGCATCCACGCAGGTTTCTGTGTGATCCAGGTGCTGTTCGATGGCGACGAGGCGATCGACTACCGCTTCCTCGAGGTCAACGATGCCTTCGAGCGCCACACCGGCCTGAAGGATGCCTGTGGCAAGCGCATGAGCACGCTGGAGCCCCATCACGAAGGCGACTGGTTCCGGATCTACGGCGAAGTGGCGCGGACCGGGCGACCGGCCCAGTTCGAAATGGATGCCCGTGCTCTGGGGCGCACGTTCGCCGTGGATGCCGTTCGGGTTGGCCAGCCGGGCGAGGACAAGGTCGGCATCCTGTTCTTCGACGTGACCGCGCGCAAGCAGATGGAAGTGGAACTGGGCGAGAGCGAGGCCCGTTTCAGTGCGTTGGCCGATGGCCTGCCGATGCCGGTGTGGGTACTGGACGAGCGCGGCCACGCCCGCTTCGTCAACAGTGCCTTCAGCGAGTTCTTCGGCGGCGACGAGAACCGGGTGCCCGAAGATGTCTGGCGCGGCCTGGTGCATCCCGACGATGCGTCGGTGTTCGAATACGAACTGCAGGAAGCGCTTAAGGCACAGCGTTCGATGCATGCGTTGGTGCGTGCCCGTCGTGCCGATGGGCAGTGGCGCTGGCTGGAAATGAACGCACGTCCGCGCTTCTCGCGGATGGGCCGTTTCATCGGCCTGGCCGGCAGCAGCCCGGATGTCACCGAGCGCCGCGAGATCGAACTGGCGCGCGAGGAACTGCTGCAGTCCGAGCGTGCCGCGCGCAGTGCGGCCGAAAACATGGCGCGGCTGAAGGATGAGTTCCTGGCCACGCTGTCGCACGAGCTGCGCACACCGCTGACCACGATCCTGGGCTGGAGTGAACTGCTGCTGCAGCGCGTGGATTCCACCAGCCCGCTGTACAAGGGCCTGGGCGTGATCGCCAACAGCGCGACCGCGCAGAAGCGGTTGATCTCGGACATGCTCGACCTCAGCAGCATGCTGCTGGGCAAGGTGCAGCTGGAAGTGGAAGTGCTGGACCTGCGCGACCAGTTGAACGAAGCGATGGGCGCACAGGAGCTGGTGGCCGAGGGCAAGGCGCTGGACGTCACCCTGCAGCTGCCGGCACAGCCCTGCCAGGTGCTGGGCGATGCCACCCGGCTGCAGCAGGTGTTCTGGAACCTGTTGTCCAACGCGATCAAGTTCACCCCGGCCGAAGGCCGCATCGACGTGCAGCTGCAGGCCGATGGCAACTATTGGACGATCACCGTGCGCGATACCGGCGACGGCATCGCGCCGGAGTTCCTGAACCATCTGTTCAGCCGCTTCCGCCAGGCCGACGGCACCACCACCCGCCGCCATGGCGGTCTGGGCCTGGGCCTGGCCATCGTGCAGCAGCTGGTCGAGCTGCACGGCGGTTCGGTCAGCGCGGCCAGCGATGGCCACGGTCACGGCTCCACCTTCACCGTGCGCCTGCCGCAGCATCTGCCCGATGCCGAACGGCGTCCGCTGCGTGAGGTCGTCAGCGGTCCTATCCTGGAACCGATGGTGGTCGAGCCGTACCCGCTGCGCGGCCTCCATGTGCTGGCGGTGGAAGACCAGCCTGAAGTGCTGGAGTACCTGCGGCGCATGCTGGAAGAGCAGGGCGCGAGCGTGTCCGCCGCCAGTTCGGCGGGCGAGGCGCTGGCGCTGCTGGCCGACAATGGCCACCTGCAGTACCAGGTGCTGCTGACCGACATCGGCATGCCGGGCATGGATGGCTATGGCCTGGTAAGCACGTTGCGGCAGGACCTGGGCGTAGACGCGGCAGCGCTGCCGGCGGTAGCGGTGACTGCGCTGGCGCGTGCCGATGACCGTCGCCGTGCGTTGGCCTCGGGCTTCCAGGAGCATGTGGCCAAGCCGTATTCGGTGGCCCAGCTGGTGGGTGTGGTGCGGCGCGTGCAGGCCACGCGCGGGGACAGCCTGCTGCACTGAGCATTCACGGACGATCGGCGACCCTGCAGTTCAGGAGGTCGCCGATGTCCCGTATTGCTCCCCGTATCCATACTGATTCCGCGCAGATCGCGCGCCTGGAAGCCCTGTTGCCGCAGTTGCAGGGGGAAACCGAGGTGCAGCTGACCCTGCACGATGGCCGACGCCTGCTGGGCACGGTTGCGGTGCAGCCGACGCTGCAGCAGTACCGCAACGACGCCGGCGACGAAGGCAGCAATGGCCAGCTGCGGCTGGACGATCTTGATGCGCCGGTGCAGCAGCATCACGTGTGGCTGGATGAAATCGCCAGCATCCGCAGGTTGCCGCCGAGGCTCTGACGGCAACTGCAGATGGCTGCATCCACGCATGGCGTGGATCTACTGTAGAGCCACGCCATGCGTAGCTGCGATGATCATTCGAACAGTAGAGCCACGCCATGCATGGCTGCGATGGTCATTCGAACAGTAGAGCCACGCCATGCGTGGCTGCGGTGGTCAATGTTCGAACAGCGTTGCCGTCGCTTCGAACCTGCGCGCATACGCGCGCTCCTCGGCTACCCGGGTCACTTCATCGTCTGCCAGATCCGGCGCGCCATAGACGGCGTAGGCCACGCTGCCATCGGCGCCGTGGCCAACCTGGTGCAGGCGGTAGCGGGAATGGCCGCCGCCGGTGTCCTCCGGGTAATGCACGGGGGGATGGCTGCCTTCCAGGTCCATTTCACTGTTGTCGACGACACCTCCGACGAACAAGGCACGCATGCAGGATCTCCAGGGGTTGCGGGGGAGCTTCTACCCTGAACGCTGGCATGTTGCTGCGGCATCAAGGCAACGTTGAAGTTTCGCAAAGCGGTGGCCGGGGCCGGGCCGGACAAGCCGGTACAATGGACGGCCCTCACGCTTCCAGTACCCGCGCCGATGGCATCCAGCGACGACGCCCCCCTGCAGACCCTGTTCCTGCCGTTCTCCAGCGGCGCCCTGCGCTGGCCGGAGGGTCCGGTGGCCTTCCTGCGCGCCCGTGACGGCTGGCCACTGCGCGAGCAGGCCGGCGGCCGCGAGGTCGACTGCGAGCAGAGCTTCGCCCCGTTCGCGCAGCCGCTGCAGCAGGCCGCTGGCTGGACCGTCAGCGGGCAGCTGGATGATGTTGCCGGCCGCGGCCGTTACCCGCTGGTGCTGGTGCTGCCGCCGCGCCAGCGCGAGGAAGCCCGCGCGCTGTTCGCCCGCGCCCTGGCGCTGGTCGCCGAGGGTGGCCGCATCGTGGCCTGCCAGCACAACAACGAAGGTGCCCGCTCCGGCGAAGGCGACCTCAAGCAGCTGGCCGGCCTCGGCGGCAGCCTGACCAAGAACCACTGCCGCGTGTTCTGGACCGCTCCGCTGCAGGGCCAGCACGATGTGGACGTAGCCAAGCGCTGGGGCGCGCTGGACGCGGTGCGGCCGATCGTCGGCGGCCGTTTCCTCAGCCGTCCGGGCGTGTTCGCCTGGGACCGCATCGACCCGGCGTCGGCCCTGCTGGCCGAGCATCTGCCGGCCGACCTGGCCGGGCGTGCAGCTGACCTCGGTGCCGGTTACGGCTACCTGTCGCGTGAACTGCTGGAGCGCTGCCCGAAAATCACCGCGCTGGACCTGTACGAGGCCGAGAAGCGCGCGCTGGACCTGGCCGAACTCAATCTGGCACCGCCACCGCGCCCCGTGCCGCTGCGTTTCCTGTGGCGCGACGTCACCGCCGGAATCGAGCCGGACTACGACGTCATCATCAGCAACCCGCCGTTCCACACGCCCTCGCGTGCGGATCGCCCGGATATCGGCCAGCGCTTCATCGCCGTGGCCGCGCAGGCGCTGCGCCCGGGTGGGCGCCTGTACGTGGTGGCCAACCGCCACCTGCCCTACGAGTACACGCTCAACGAGAGCTTCGGCGCGGTGCGCGTGGTTGCCGAGCGCGATGGCTTCAAGCTGGTCGAAGCGGTGAAGGGCAAGGGGAAGGGCCGGTGAAGCTGGTCAAGCACATCGCCAACCTCGGCTACGGCAGCCGCAAGCAGGTGCAGTGGATGTTCCGCGAAGGCCGCGTTACCGACGCCGACGGCGAGGTGCTCTACGCCGACGACCAGGTGGCGCATGAAGCGGTGCGGGTGGACGGCGAGCCACTGGATCCGCCGGTGGGCCTGTCGCTGGCGATGTACAAGCCGGCCGGCTACACCTGTTCGACCAAGGACAAGGGCCGCCTGATCTACGACCTGCTGCCGCCGCGCTTCCGCGACCGCGACCCGGTGCTGTCCACCGTCGGCCGCCTGGACCGTGAGACCAGCGGCCTGCTGCTGCTGACCGACGACGGCAACCTGCTGCATCGGATCATTTCGCCGAAGTCGAAGCTGCCCAAGGTCTACGAAGTGGAGCTGGCCGAAGACCTGCGTGGTGACGAGGTGGCGCTGTTTGCCAGCGGCACGCTGATGCTGGAAGCGGAGAAGACGCCCCTGCTGCCGGCTGAACTGCAGGTGCTCGGGCCGCGCAAGGCGCGCCTGGTACTGCACGAAGGCCGCTACCATCAGGTACGCCGCATGTTCGCTGCCGCAGGCAACCATGTGCAGGCACTGCATCGCAGCCGTGTTGGTGGCCTGGACCTGCAGGGACTGGCCGAAGGGCAATGGCGGCTGCTGACCTCCACCGATCTGGATACGTTGTTCGCTCCATGACTTCCATCGCTGCGCTGCCGTTCCTGCCCGACGCCGTCATCTTCGACATGGACGGCTTGATGATCGACAGCGAGCGTGTGTCGCTTGCATGCTGGAGCGAGGCGGCGGAGGAATTCGGCCTGCCCCTGGATGCCAGCTTCTTCGTGCGCATGGTCGGCCTTGGCGACCGCGACAGCCAAGCGCTGCTGCGCCAGCAGGGCATCGAAGACAGCATGATCGAGGCCATGGCCGCGCGTTGCCATGATCTGTACGAGGAGCGCACGCAGACCGGGCTGCCGCTGCGGCCGGGCATCCTGGAACTGCTGGAGTTGTTGAAGGCGCACGCGGTGCCGCGCGCGGTGGCGACCACTACGCGGCAGCCGCGGGCCAACCGCAAGCTGGCTGCAGCCGGGCTGCTGCCATACTTCGATGCGGTGATCACCAGTGGCGATGTGGCGCGGCCGAAGCCGGCGCCGGACATCTACCTGCTGGCCGCGCAGCGGCTGGGACAGGCGCCGGAACGTTGCCTGGCGCTGGAGGATTCGCCGGCGGGAACCCGTGCCGCGCTGGCCGCCGGCATGACCGTGATCCAGGTACCGGACCTGGTGCATCCCGATGAAGAACTGCGCGCGCTCGGCCACCGCATCGTCGGCTCGCTGGTGGACGCGCACGCCTTGCTGCTGCCGCTACTGCCGAAGTAACGGTGGGGGATGGTGGGTGCCGACCGCTGGTCGGCACGCTTCACCGTTCTCGCCGGGCATGGCCCGGCGCTACCGCCTTGGTAGGTGCCACCTTGAACCCGGTGGGTGCCGACCGTTGGCCGGCACGCTTCACCGCTCTCGCCGGGCATGGCCCGGCGCTACCGCTCTGGTAGGTGCCACCTTGAACCCGGTGGGTGCCGACCGTTGGTCGGCACGCTTCACCGCTCTCGCCGGGCATGGTCCGGCGCTACCGCCCTGGTAGGTGCCAACCTTGGTTGGCACGCTTTCAGATCACACCCTGCCGAACACCAGCGCCGCGTTGGTGCCACCGAAGCCGAAGCTGTTGGACATCACCGTATCCAGCTTCTGCTCGCGGCTTTCGCGCAGGATCGGGAAGCCTTCCACCCTCGGGTCCAGCTCGCCGATGTTGGCCGAGCCGGCCACGAAGCCGTCGCGCATCATCAGCAGGCAGTAGATCGCTTCATGCACGCTGGCGGCGCCCAGCGAATGGCCCGACAGCGCCTTGGTCGAGGACAGCGGCGGAATCGCATCGCCAAACACCTCGCGGATCGCACCCAGCTCGGTCACATCGCCCAGCGGGGTCGAGGTGCCGTGGGTGTTGAGGTAATCCAGCGGACGGTCCACGTTCTGCAGCGCCATCTTCATGCAGCGCACGGCGCCTTCGCCGGACGGCGCGACCATGTCGGCGCCATCGGAGGTCACGCCATAGCCGATCAGCTCGGCATGGATGTGCGCGCCACGTGCCACCGCGTGGTCGTAGTCCTCCAGCACCAGCATGCCGCCACCGCCGGCGATGACGAAGCCATCGCGGTCCTTGTCATACGGGCGCGAGGCGCTGGCGGGGGTGTCGTTGAAGCTGGTGGACAGTGCGCCCATCGCATCGAACATCACGCTCATCGACCAGTGCAGGTCTTCACCGCCG
Source organism: Stenotrophomonas sp. 2694 (assembly GCF_040548715.1). Lineage (NCBI taxonomy): Bacteria > Pseudomonadati > Pseudomonadota > Gammaproteobacteria > Lysobacterales > Lysobacteraceae > Stenotrophomonas > Stenotrophomonas sp. 2694. The sequence continues at coordinate 32,046 of NZ_JBEPSG010000019.1, read as the reverse complement.
CCGGCGAACATGATGTCCTGCGCGCCGTGGCGGATGAGGTCGGCAGCCGCACCGATGCAGTGCGCCGAGGTCGCGCAGGCGGCCGACAGCGAGTAGCTGACGCCCTTGATCTGGAATGCGGTGGCCAGGCAGGCCGACACGGTCGAGCACATCGTGCGCGGCACCATGTACGGACCCACCTTGCGCACGCCACGGCTGCGCAGCAGATCCACCGCACCCACCTGCCATTCGCTGGAGCCACCGCCGGAACCGGCGATCAGGCCGGTGCGCAGGCCGCTGACCTGTTCCGGGGTCAGGCCCGCATCGGTGATGGCATCGGCCATCGCCAGGTAGGCGAAGGCAGCGGCATCGCTCATGAAGCGCTTCTGCTTGCGGTCGATCAGCGCATCCAGGTCGAGGTCGACGCGACCGCCGACCTGGCTGCGCAGGCCGGCTTCGGCGTGGTCGGCCAGCGCGGTGATGCCGGCGCGGCTTTCACGCAGGGCAGCTGAAACGGTATCCAGATCATTGCCGAGGCAGGACGTGATGCCCATGCCGGTGATGACGACGCGACGCATCAGAAGCTCCCGGTTTCGGTGAACAGGCCCACGCGCAGGTCGCGGGCGTTGTAGATCTCGCGGTCGTCCACGTACATGCGTGCGTCGGACTGGGCCATCACCAGCTTGCGGTTGATGACGCGGCTGATGTCGATCTCGTAGCGCACCAGCTTGGCATCAGGCAGCACCTGGCCGGTGAACTTCACTTCGCCGCAGCCCAGGGCGCGGCCCTTGCCGGGTGCACCCAGCCAGGTCAGGAAGAAGCCGGTCAGCTGCCACATGGCATCCAGGCCCAGGCAGCCGGGCATCACCGGGTCGCCGATGAAGTGGCAGCCGAAGAACCACAGGTCCGGGCGGATATCCAGTTCGGCGCGTACCATGCCCTTGCCATGCGGTCCGCCGTCCTCGCGGATTTCGGTGATGCGGTCGAACATCAGCATCGGGTCGTTGGGCAACCGGCCGGCGGCAGCGCCGAACAGTTCACCGCGTGCGCTGGCCAGCAGCTGGTCGCGGTTGAACGCGTGGAGACGAGTCATGGAAAGCGCAATCCTGGAAGCGAAAACAAGGCAACGAATTCCCGAGGATGCACGACGGATCAGGCGGATATCAAACCGCGTCTCCGTACGCGTGCGTAGTGTTTTCAGCTGAAACCACGCATCCCGTTGATGCACAACGACCATACTTCGGCGTCTGGACCGGTACGGTGCGGGTATCATGTGGGCCAACCATGAACGCACTGCGCAAGATCATCCACGTCGACATGGACGCCTTCTACGCGTCGGTGGAGCAGCGTGACGATCCGTCACTGCGCGGCAAGCCGGTGGTGGTGGCATGGCGCGGTGCGCGTTCAGTGGTGTGTGCCGCTTCGTACGAGGCGCGCGTGTTCGGCGTGCGTTCGGCGATGCCGGCGCTGCGCGCCGAACGCCTGTGCCCGGACGCGATCTTCGTGCCGCCGGACTTCGCGCGTTACAAGGCGGTATCGCGCCACGTGCGCGAGATCTTCCTGCGCCATACCGACCTGGTCGAGCCGCTGTCCTTGGACGAGGCCTACCTGGACGTGACCGAGCCGAAGAGTGGCATCGAACTGGCCACCGACATCGCCCGCACCATCCGCGCGCAGATCCGCGAGGAAACCAACCTGACCGCTTCAGCCGGGATCGCGCCGAACAAGTTCCTGGCCAAGATCGCCTCGGACTGGCGCAAGCCCGACGGCCAGTTCGTGATTCCGCCGCAGCGGGTGGACGCATTCCTGCTGCCGCTGCCGGTGAACCGCGTGCCCGGCGTGGGCAAGGTGATGGAAGGCAAGCTGGCGGCGCGCGGCATCGTCACCTGCGGCGACCTGCGGCAATGGACGCTGCCGGACCTGGAAGACGCCTTCGGCAGCTTCGGCCGCAGCCTGTACAACCGCGCACGTGGTGTCGACGAGCGGCCGGTGGAGCCTGACCAGCAGGTGCAGTCGATCTCTTCGGAGGACACCTTCGCCGAGGACCTGCTGCTGGAAGACCTGAGCGAGGCGATCGTGCAGCTGGCCGGGAAGACCTGGCAGGCCACGCGCAAGACCGAACGCATCGGCCACACCGTGGTGCTGAAACTGAAGACCGCGCAGTTCCGCATCCTCACCCGCAGCTTCACCCCCGAACGCCCGCCGGAATCGATGGAAGAACTGCGCGACATCGCACTTTCATTGCGCGCCCGCGTAGATCTACCCGCCGACACCCGCTATCGGCTGGTCGGCGTCGGCCTCGGCGGCTTCCGCGAAAAGGAAGCCGTGGTGCAGGGCGAATTGTTCGAGCACGCAACGAACGACTCCCCACGGACCTGATACATGTGTCGACCAAGGTCGACACCTACCAACAGCCGCGTGCCGACCAACGGTCAGCACCCACCAACAGCAGCGGGAACCTGTCGAAGGCGGGGTGGGTCCGGTTGCGGGGGTGTCCGCGGCATGGATGCCGCGGCCAAGCCCCCAAGGGTGAGGGCGCTTTGCTTGCGAAGCACTGCTTCGCAAGCGCCCGAACGCACAGCCGCCAGCGGCTGGGCCGGTCTGGGGGTTTACGGCGTCCCCCGCAACCGGACCCACCCCGCCTACCCACGGAATGCCTGCTGTTGCTTTGGCTTTGAGGTTGCCGGCCAGCGGCCGGCACTACCGTTTCGGCGGGTGCAGGGCGCAGCCCTGCAAAAGAACCCCCTACCTTACGGCCACTGCATCTCGCCCTTGGCCACCTTCGCACTCAATTCCAGCGACGCCACGCCCGCCAGCTGCGGATAGCGCGCCTGCATCGCCTTCACCAACGCAGCGCTGTCCTTGGCCTTGGCGGTTTCAACATCGAAGGCACGGATGTAATCCGCGGTGAAGCGCAACGCACTGGCATCCAGTACCGCACCCTCCGCGTAATGGCCGGGTACCACCACCTTCGGCTTCAGCGCCTGCAGCTGCTGCAGCGTGCGCAGCCAATCGGCATGCGACTGCGGCGTCTGCGTATCGGCCATCCACACGTGCTCGCCGGCCACCACCGGAATGCCACCGACGATCGCGCGCAGCGACGGCACCCACAGCACGCTGCGGTCCGGCGTCGGGCCATCCAGGCCGATCAACGGCAGGCGCTGGCCTTCCAGCTGCAGTGCATCGCCTTCCAGCACTGCGGGCACCACGATGCGTGCGGGAGCATCAGCGCCCATCTTCGGCCCCCAGTACGCCAGCTTGCCGGCCTGGGATTCACGGATGTGCGCCACGGTCTGCGCGGTGGCGACGATGCGCGCCTGCGGGAACGCATCCTGCACGGTGGCCAGGCCGAAGTAATAGTCCGGATCGCCATGGCTGATGTAGATGGTGGTCAGCCGCTTGCCGCTGGCACGGATCTGCTCGACCAGCCGGCGTGCATCGCCGGCAGCAAACTGCGCGTTGACCAGGATCGCGTCGTTGCGCCCTTCGATCAGCACCGAGGACACCGAGAACATTGCCTGCGGTCCGGGATGGAAGGTCTGCAGGCGCAGCTGGGATTTGGCAGCGCTGGCGGGTGCAGGCGCGGCCGGTGCGGCCAGCAGCGGGGCGCTGGTGAAGCTGGCAGCCAGCGCGAGAGGAAGCAGCAGGGCAGCAGTACGCATGGGAGGTGTCCTTGGAGTGTCGAGCCGAGCGTTGGCTATGCCGGGCGTCCTTGCCCGGCCCCCTACGGGCCGTCGCAAGCGACGTTGGCAACGGCTCCTGCCGTTGCCTTCGGCTTTACAGGTGGGTAGCGCCGGGCCATGCCCGGCGGGCGGTCAGGCCGGCGAGTGCGCGATCAGTACGCCGCCGTGATGATCTGCCTGGGGTGCTTGTGCGCTTCCAGTTCGGCGACGAACGCGGCGCCGTAGTCGGCGTAGCTGATGCGGCTGTGGCCGCTGGCATCGGCGAGGAAGGCCTTGGGCTGCACGCGGTACTGCCCACGCTCTTCACCTGGGCCGATTTCGGCGGCCGGCGAGAAGAAGGTCCAGTCCAGGTCATCCACCGCCTGCAGGCGGTTGAACGCTTCGCGGTGGGCAAGCGCGTAGGGCTTGTAGGCGTCCGGGAAGGTGGGGGTGTCGACCAGCTGCACGCCGGGGGCGACTTCCAGGCTGCCGGCGCCGCCGACCACGACCAGGCGCGGCACGTTGGCCTTGCGGGCGGCGTTGGCCAGTTGTGCGGCAACCTCGCCGACGCGACCGATGTCGTCGCCCGGGCGCGGGCCGTAGGCGCTGGCCAGCACATCGTGGCCGGTGATGGCGGCGACCAGGGCGTCCTGGTCATCCAGCGAGGCGATGACCGGATGGGCACCGGCCAGCTCGGCCGGCAGGTCCTGCGCGCTGCGCACGATGACGGTCAGTTGATGGCCGTTGGCCAGCGCGTGGCGGGCGATCTGGCGGCCGATGTTGCCGGTGGCACCGACGAGGGCGATCTTCATGGCAGGACTCCGTGGGGGTGGTGGCTGGGAATGGGGCCACTGTAGGCCGCTGCAGTCGCTCGAAAAACAGCGTATAACGCGCTTGTTTGTTGCATGGATCGAGCAGATGGACCGATTGACCGCCATGACCGTATTCGTCGAAGTTGCCGAGCGCGGCAGCCTGACCGCCGCCGCCGAGGTGCTGGACATGTCGCGGGCGATGGTCAGCCGCTACCTGGCCGAGGTGGAGGGCTGGCTGGGCGCGCGGCTGCTGCACCGGACCACGCGTCGGGTCAGCCTGACCGGGGCCGGTGAAGCCGCGCTGGCGCGTTTCCGGCAGATGCTGGCGATCGGCGAAGAACTGCAGGGTGAGCTGGCCAGCGACGATCCCGAGCCACACGGCACGCTGCGCATCACCGCCAGCGTGTCGTTCGGGCAGAGCCATCTGGCGCGTGCGGTGGCCGCCTTCGTGCAACGCCATCCGGCCGCACGCATCGAACTGCTGCTGGTCGACCGCATGGTCAACCTGGTGGAGGAGCGCGTCGACCTGGCCGTGCGCATCGCGCGGCAGATCGATCCCAGCCTGATCGCACGTCGTTTGGCGATCTGCCGTTCGGTGCTGTGCGCGACGCCGGCCTACCTGCAGGCGCGTGGCACACCGACCGCGCCCGAACACCTCGCCGTGCACAACTGCCTGACCCATCATTACGTCGGCAAAAGCCTGTGGCAGCTGCATCGCGAAGGGCGCTCGTTGTCGGTGGCGGTGGGCGGCAACATCAGTGCCAATGAAGCATCGCTGTTGCTGGAGGCGGTGCGCGCCAATGCCGGTATTGCCATGTTGCCGACCTATCAGGTCGCGCCGTTGCTGCGCAGTGGTGAGCTGATCGAACTGCTGCCCGAGTACAGCCTGGACGAGCTGGGCATTCATGCCGTGTACGCCTCGCGCCGGCAACAGCCCGTTATCATGCGGCGATTCCTGGATTTCCTCGCCGAGTGCTTCGCCAGCCCGGCCTTCCAGGATCTGGACTGGCGCCCTTCGGGCAAGGAGAACACATGAACCATGGACAGGCATTGATCGACCACAACCGTGCTGCCTGGGACCGCCAGGCCAGCGAGGTGCGCGAGTGGTCGCGACCGGTGGATGCCGAAACGATTGCCGCCGCACGCGAGGGACGCTGGCAGGTACACCTGACGCCGCGTGCGTTGCCGCTGGATTGGCTGGGCGATGTGCGTGGCAGGCGCATCCTGTGCCTGGCCTCGGCCGGTGGCCAACAGGCACCCGTGCTTGCCGCGGCAGGCGCTGAGGTGACCGTATTCGATCTTTCCGAAGGGCAGCTGGCGCAGGACCGCGCCGTCGCCGACCGCGACGGTCTGTCGCTGCGCACCGTGCAGGGTGACATGCGTGATCTGCAGGCCTTTGCCAGTGACAGCTTCGACGTGGTGTTCCATCCCATATCGAACCTGTACGTGCCCGACGTGCGTCCGGTGTGGGCCGAGTGCCGCCGGGTGCTGGCACGCGATGGCCTGCTGATGGCCAGCTTCTACAATCCGGTGGTGTTCGTTGCTGCGCGTGATGCACAGCTGAGCGAGCAGGGCCTGATCCGTCCGCAGCACGCGATTCCCTATTCCGACCTGGAAGACCTGGAGCCCGCCGCGCGCGAGGCCAAGCTGGCCCGTGGCGAAGCGCTGACATTCGGCCACAGCCTGGGGGATCTGATCGCCGGGCAGCTGGATGCCGGGTTCGTCATCGACCGCTTCATGGAAGACTGGCAGCCGCAGCCGCGCTTCCTGATCGACCGTTACCTGCCGACCTTCCTGGCCACCCGCGCACGCCGGATCGGCTGAAGACGCGGGCGTACAATGGACGGCCCCACGTTGCACGAGTGAGCCGTCCCTTGTCGTATCCCTATCCGCTGGTCGTGTTCGACCTCGATGGCACGCTGGTCGACAGCGCCGCCGATATCGCCGAAGCACTGAACCGCACGCTGGAAGACATCGGCCTGGCGCGCGTACCCGAAGCCACCGTGCTGGGCTGGATCGGCGACGGCGTGCGCCGGCTGGTCGAACAGGCCGTGCAGGCCGCCGGGCGTCAGATCGATCTGGCAGCGGTGATGCCGACCTTCATGGTCCATTACCGCGAATGCCTGCTGCGCAGCCCGCAGCTGTTCGCTGGCGTAGTGGACGCGCTGGCGCAGTTGCGCGCGTTGAACGTGCCGCTGGCCATCTGCACCAACAAGCCGGCCGCGCTGGTGCCGCCGTTGCTGCAGCACCTGGGCATCGCCGATGCCTTTGCGCTGGTGCTGGGGGGTGATTCGCTGCCGCAGCGCAAGCCCAGTGGTGAGCCGTTGCGGCATATCGCCGCGCACTTCGAACTGCCCGTCGACGCGTGCCTGATGGTTGGCGATTCGCTCACCGACTATCGTGCTGCCGAGGACGCCGGCATGCCGATTGTGCTGGTGCGCTACGGCTATCCGCGAGGACTGGACCTGGAAAACGCGCAGGCCGTCGCGGTAATCGACGACCTGCGTGAACTGCCGGGATTGGCTGCGGTATCGGCGATCTGACCCGCCGGTAGCGCCGGGCCATGCCCGGCGGCCCTTCGATCTGGCGCCCCGACGCCGGGCATGGCCCGGCGCTACCACTTACCTGGGCTGGTAACGCACGCTCAGCTGATACTCGCGGCCTGGCTGGTTGAACCACGCCACGGTTTCGTACTCGCGGTCGAACACATTGGCCACCCGCGCCAGCACCGACCATGCCGGGGTCAGCGCGTATTCGGCGCGCAGATCCAGCGTGCCGTAGCCGCCGACCTTCACCGCGTTGGCGGCATCGTCGTAGCGCTTGCCCGCGCCCTGCACGGTCAGGCCGGTGCGGAAATCACCGAAACGGCGGTCGATGTCCAGGCGCGCGGTCTGCTGCGCACGGCGTGCCAGCCAGTTGTCGAACTGCGCGCTGCCGTTGGTGCGGTTGCGCGGGTCGGTGAAACTCAGCTGCGCGTTGATGTCGAAGCCGGCCACGGTGGCGCCGCCGGTCAGTTCCGCACCGCGGATGCGTGCCTTTTCGACCTGCTGCATGCGGAAGTTGGCCGCGTCGTAGGTGATCAGGTCATCGATGCGGGTTTCGTACACGTCCAGGCCCCAGCGCCAGCCCTGGCCCTGCTGCGAGATGCCGAGGTTGGCACTCTTGGACTTCTCCGGGTCCAGCGTCGGCACGCCGCTCCACGGGTCGTACAGGTCGCTGAAGGTCGGTGCCTTGAACGCGGTGCCGTAGCTGGCGTTGACGCGCAGGCCGTGGCCCAGCTCCATCGCCCAGCCGAGGCTGCCGGTGGCATGGTTGCCGAACTGCTGGTTGTCATCATTGCGTGCGCTGGCCTGCAGCTGGTGACGGCCGAAGCGCGCCTGGTACTGCAGGAACACGCCGGTGTTGCGACGGCTGTCGACCAGGTAACCGGCGCTGCTGCCATCCAGGTTGTCCTCGCTCCAGTCCACGCCGGCGCTGAGCAGCTGGCCTTCGGCAATACCGATGTCGGCCTGCAGCGAAGCGCTGTCGCGGTGCGTCTGTGCGCTGCCGCGTGCACCGAAATCACCGAAGTTGTCGGACTCGTTGTCGCTGCGGCCGACGTTGGCGGTCAGCGTCAACTGCTCGGACGGGGTGTAGCGCACCTTGCCGGCCAGCACCTGCTGGCGGGTCTCGGAGTAGTTGTAGTAGCCGTCGTAGTGGTTCTTGCCGTCGGCACGCAGGGCGCTGCCTTCCACGGTCCACTGGTCGCTCAGGTTGTAACCACCGCGCAGGCTCTTGGACAGGTTGCGGTAGCCATCGCGGTCGGGTTCATCGGCAAAGCAGCCGGTGAACAGCGTGGCCGAACCGCGGCAGGCATCGATGCCATCCGAATGCTGGTAGGCGATGTCGGCGCCGAACCAGCCGCGTTCGGTGCCGCCACCGATGCCGCCGCTGGCTTCACGCAGGCCATTGCTGCCGCCGCCCAGCTGGAAGTGCGGAGCGAAATCACCCTGGTTGCGGCGGGTGAAGATCTGGATCACGCCGCCGATGGCGTCGGCACCGTACAGGCTGGACTGCGGGCCGCGCACGATTTCCACGCGCTCGATCTGTGCCAGCGGCAGATCCTGGTACATCGCCAGGCCGAGGTCGGCGCTGTTGATGCGCACGCCATCGACCAGCACCACGGTGTGCGAGGAATTGGTGCCACGCAGGAACAGCGAGCTCTGCTTGCCCAGGCCACCGGCATTGGTCAGGTTGATGCCGGCGCGGCCCTGCAGCAGTTCCTGCAGGGAGGTGGCCTGGCTGGATTCGATCTGCGCACGGTCGATCACCTGCGCAGGCGCAATGCTGTCCTGCAGGGCGATCGGAGTACGGGTAGCGGTGACCAGCACCTGGTCGAGGTCGGCGGCGCCATCATCGGCCAGGGCCAATGCAGGAAGTGCGGCCAGCACGGCCAGGGACAGCATTCGGGACTGCAGTTTCATCGGGGGACTCCAGGTGCCGCGCACGCCCGCGCAGCGAAGGGGAGGAGTCACAACAGGCAGGCACGCGCCGATGCCGCGGCCATCGCCACAGACATCCAGCGCCATGCCCACCGCATCGCGACCTGAGGCTTCCGGGCCGGTCTCCGGGCTCGCCGCCGGGTGGCCCGAGGCCACCGTCCAGGCGCCTTCCCATGCCTGCGGCACAGTGGCGGGTTGCCTGGAATTGACGTGCTTACCGTTGCGGGGGCAGCGCCGGCATGGCGTGTTGTCACGCGTCACCGGCTTCCCGTTTCAACCTGCCGGCAGGGCCGCAGGTCACCTGGAAGTGCGCGCAGTCTACGGCATCGCGGCCGGCCCGTAGCGTCGAACCCGCACGACTGAGCAGGCGCGGATGCACCTGCACGGTGCAGCAGACCTGCGCCAGCGCCTAGAATGCAGCTCGAATTATCGTGGTGCCGTTGCCGATGTCCGTCTGTTTTCCGCTGTTCCCGCGCCGCCCTGACTGGGCACGCGCATGATCCTCGACCTGGTCCGCCATGCCGGCAACGGTCGCGATGAGTTCCTCGATGGCCGCAGCGATCCGCCGCAGCTGGCCCGCCTGCCGCAGGAACTGGTCGATGCCTATGCCGGGCAATCGTGGGAACGGGTGATCAGTTCGCCGCGCCTGCGCTCGCTGCATACGGCGATGGCACTGGCCACACCGCGCGCGCTGGATGTTGAGGCCGACCAGGAGTGGGAAGAGCTGGATTTCGGCGACTGGGATGGCCAGTCATTGTTCGATCTGCCGGAAGAGGCGTTGGCCGCGTTCCACGCCGATCCGCACGCGTTTCCGCCGCCGCATGGCGAGAGCTGGGGCCACTTCGAACGGCGCATCGCACGCGCGCTGGATCGCCTGCTGGATGACGACGACCCGCCGCCGACGGTCGTGGTCAGCCACGGCGGACCGCTGCGCATGGTGCTGTCGCTGGTGTGCGGCCTGCCGATGTCGCTGTGCTGGGCGCTGCGCATCGACCACGGCACGCGCCTGCGCGTGTGGGTCGAGCGCGGTGAAGTGGGGCTGGTGGGCGAGCTGCTGGAGCTGCAGCAACCCTGATCGGACGGTAGTGCCGGCCGCTGGCCGGCAACTGCACGATCTTCGCAACGTTCCTGAGGTTGCCGGCCAGCGGCCGGCACTACCAAACAGTCAATCCTCGTCGGCGCTTTCTGCCGTGCTTTCTTCGCCGTCGTCCTCGGCGTCGAAGCGCTGCTCATGCACCGGGCCCGAGGCCGGACCTGCCGCCTTCAGCGGATGCACGGCAATCCGCGCTTCGTAGTCCTGCACCAGTGCCGTACGCTGCGGCTCGCTCAATTCCTGCCAGTGGCAGTCCAGCAGCGCACCTTCCAGCGAATACAGCAGGTTGAGGCTGGGCTTGAAGCCGGCACGCTTGACCTTGACGAAGGCACCGACGGCACCAATGGCAACCAGGTCCTCACGGCTGCGCAGGCCCACCTGGCGCAGCCATGCCGCACTCTTCGGGCCGATGTTGCGCAGCTTGACCGCGCTCACGCCAACGCCCCGACGAACACCTCGGCGATGGCTTCCAGGCCGGCCTGGTCCTCGGCATCGAAGCGGCCGACGACCGGGCTGTCGATATCGAACACACCGATCAGCTCCCCACCACGGAGCAACGGCACCACCAGTTCCGAGCGCGATGCGGCATCGCAGGCGATATGGCCGGGGAAGGCGTCCACATCTTCGATCCGCTGGGTAACGCGCTGGCTGGCGGCCGCACCGCACACGCCCTTGTCCAGCGGAATGCGTACGCAGGCCGGCAGGCCCTGGAACGGACCGACCACCAGTTCCTTGCCGTCATACAGGTAGAAGCCCACCCAGTTCAGGTCGGGCAGGGCGTGGTAGACCAGTGCAGCGAGGTTGGCCGCATTGGCGATGCGGTCGGACTCGCCGTAGACCAGGCCACGGGCCTGTTCCAGCAGCTGGGCGTATTGTTCCGGCTTGCTGCCGGTGAGCGAGGCGTTGGCGAACATGGCCGCAGTCTAGCAAGCGTGCCGGGCCAGCGATAATGGGGGCTCTGCTGCCCTGCTGGAGCCTGTGATGTCCCTGCCTGCCACGTTGCCGACGGCCCTGTTCGTCACCGGTACCGATACCGAGATCGGCAAGACCGCCGCCAGTACCGCGCTGCTGCACGCGCTGCGCCGGCGCGGCCTGCGCGCGGTGGGCATGAAGCCGGTGGCCAGCGGCAGCCATGACGCGGGGCAGGGGCTGCGCAACGACGACGCGCTGGCATTGCAGGCCGCCAGCCTGCCGGTGCCTGACTACGCCGATCTGAACCCCTACGCATTGCGCCAGCCGTTGGCGCCCGAACTGGCGGCCGCAGAAGATGGCGTGCGCATCGAACTGGCCCCGATCGTGGCGGCCTTCGAACGCCTGCGCGCACAGGCCGACGTGGTGGTGGTCGAAGGCGTGGGCGGCTGGCTGGCGCCGTTGTCGGCGCAGCTGGACCAGCTTGACCTGGTACGTGCGCTGCGGCTGCCGGTGGTGCTGGTGGTCGGCATGCGCCTGGGCTGCGTCAACCATGCGCGGTTGACCGCACACGCGCTGCAGGCCAGTGGCGTGGAGTGCCTGGGATGGATCGGCAACCACATCGATCCTTCGATGCAGCGCCAGGATGAGAATTTCGCGACCTTGCAGCAGCGTCTGCCGATGCCCTGCTGGGGCCGGCTGCCGCATCTGCCGGGCGCCGATGGTGAAGCGTTGAGCGCGTATCTGCACAGCGACCACAGGTAGTGCCGGCCGCTGGCCGGCAACTGCACGCGTTTCACCACCTCGAGGTTGCCGGCCAGCGGCCGGCACTACCGTGTTGCCGTCACCAGCTCCCGTGCAATCGCACCCAGCCGTTCCACCGCAGCGATGAAGCGCGCGTCCAGGGTCTGGCAGCACGACAACCGCAGGCAATGCCGGTAGCGCGCGCCACGCGAATACACCTGGCCCGGCATGAACACGATGTCCTCTGCCAATGCGCGCTCGAACAGCTCCCGGGTGTCTACGCCAGGCAGCTCCAGCCACAGCAGGAATCCTCCCTGCGGCTCGGTGGCGCAGGTGCCGGCCGGGAAATGTTCGGCCACCAGCTGCCGCAGGCGACCGACCTGTTCGCGGTACAACCGGCGCATGCGATGCAGGTGGTGCTCGTAGCTGCCTGCTTCCAGGTAGGCCGCCACCGCATCACCGAGCAGCTGCGGTTCGCCGCCGGTGGACTGGAATTTGAGCAGCGCGATGCGTTCGGCGAAGCGGCCGCCATCGAGCCAGCCGATGCGGTAGTCCGGTGCCAGCGTCTTCGAGAATCCACCGACCACCATCACCCAACCGTCGCGGTCGAACGCCTTCAGCAAGGGCGCCGGCGGCTCGCTGAACTGCAGTTCGGCATACACCGCGTCTTCGATCAGCGGCAGCTGGCGTGCGTTGACCAGTTCGGCCAGGCGCTGCTTGTCGGCGATCGGCATCGTGCAGCCCAGCGGGTTGTGCACGGTCGGCATCACCACCAGCGCCGCAAGAGGGGTGTGCTCCAGCAGCGCTTCCAGCGCATCCACGTCCAGGCCGCGCTGCGGATGGGTGGGCAGTTCGATCGGCTGCAGGCCCAGCGTGGTCAACAGGGGATACAGGTTGAAGTACGAGGGTGCTTCGATGCCGACTGCATCGCCGGGCTGGGTGACCGCGCGCAGTGCCAGTTGCAGTGCTTCCATCGCACCATGGGTCAGCAGCAGGCGTTCGGGGTGGGTATGCAGGCCCATCCGCGGGCCACGCCGCACGATCTGCGCCAGCAGGCGAGGCGAACCATTGGGACGGGCGTAGGTCTCCACGGTCTGCTGGCCATGGCGAAGCACCTGCGCGGTGTGCCGGGCCAGCTGCGCACCCGGGTAGAACTGGCGCCCACGCGGGCCGGCAAAGGCGAGGTCGATCACGCCGGGGCGCCGCTGCGCTTCCAGTACCCGCGCCATCAGCACCTGCTGCAGCGGGGCGGTGGGCGCGGACGGCGCATCACGCAGCGAGCGCTGCGGAACCGACAGTCGCGGCGCGACTTCGAAGCCGGCCTTGGGCCGCGGAATGACCAGACCGGCGTCTTCCAGCTGACGGTAGGCCGCGATCACGGTGTTCAGGCTGAGCTGGCGCTGCGATGCCATCTGCCGCAGCGACGGCAGCCGGCTGCCGACCGGCAGGCGCCCGCCGTGGATGGCTTCAGCCAGCTCGTCCGACAGCCGCTGGTAGCGGGGAGGAATCATCGTGGTGGCGTCTTCTGTATCCATCGACCCGGCCCGCGTCTGGTTCTGTACCCATGATGCTGACGAGCCTAGCATGTCGTTGTCGGCCGGGCCTGATCGGGGCCGGGTCGATACTTCCCAAGCGCACGGCCCTGTGGCCGTGCGTCTTTTTCATGCCGTGGTGGCGGCCAGCGGCCGGCCCCACCATGGGGTGTCAGCGCATCGGCACCAACGCGGGATCGCGGCGGTACAACGCCGGGAACTGCTTGCCCAGCGCGGTCAGTTTGGGCGCGTCGTAGTAGCGGATGTACGCGGCCTGCGGGTAGTTGCTCATGTAGTTCTGGTGGTAACTCTCGGCCGGGTAGAAGCGCTGGCCGCTGCTCACCTGGGTCACGATCGGCGCGCGGTAGCTCCCCGCTTGGCCGAGCTGGCCGATGTACGCACGGCTTGCTGCCTGCTGGCGCGCGTCTTCGGCGAAGATCGCCGAGCGGTACTGGCTGCCATGATCGGGCCCCTGGCGGTTGAGCTGGGTCGGGTCGTGCACCACCGAGAAGAACACCTGCATCAACTGTCCATAGCTGACCTGGCGCGGGTCGTAGTCCACCTTCACCGCTTCGGCGTGGCCGGTGCGGCCACCGCTGACGCGTTCATAGCGGGCGTCGGCGGCACTGCCTCCGATGTAACCGGACACCGCGTTGCTCACCCCTTTGACGTGCTGGAACACGCCCTGCACGCCCCAGAAACAACCGCCGGCGAAGACCACGCTGGCGTGGCTGGCGTCATCGCGGAACGCCGCATCACCGCTGGGCGCAGGCAGTGCCTGCAGCTGTGCGGTGGGCTCGGCCGGGGCGGCGATCGCGCTGTGGTCCACCAGCAGCACACCCGCGACCAGCGCGGTGGCGACCAGGCCGGCGACGCCGGCGGCAATGCCCTGTTCGAAGGAGAGTTTCATCGTGTGCTCCCGGTTCAACCGAAGGTGAAGGCGTAGGCCTGCACGCCTGCGTCGAGGAATTCGATCTCGAAACGATGCGGACCGATCGTGCCGCGCTGGCGGATCAGCTGGTACAGGCGGTGCTCGTTGACGGTGCCGGTGCCATCGGCGGCCACGTCGGCGCCGGCATCGGCCGCGGGCAGTGGCTTGCCATCGAGCAGCACGCGGAAGCGCACCGGCTTGCCGTCCTCGCCCGGTGCCAGCACCAGATGCAGGTCGCGGGCGTGGAACTGAAACGCGATGCGGCCGCCGGCCTGCTGCAGTTGTGCAGCCTCATCGTTGACCCGCCACTGTCCAGACAGGCCCCATTGGTTCAGCGCCAGGGTGGACGGCAGCGTGTAGCCGAATGCTGCGTCGGCGCGCTGCCCGCCCGGCGAGGCGAACTGCTCGGCACGTGCGTGGCCCAGGTAGGTTTCCGGCGAGCGCAGGTTGCCCATGTCGGCCTGCGTGGCCACGCCCTGCAGGTCAGCCGCGGCCGGATCAGCAGGCGGCGGCAGCTCGGTCTGCCCGGCTTCCACCAGCAGGCGGCGGATCACCTGTTCGGAGTGCGCGTAGTTGCCCTCGCCGAACTGATGCCCGCGGATGTTGCCCTGCGCATCGACGAAGTAGTGCGCCGGCCAGTAGCGGTTGTTGAACGCGCGCCAGATCGCATACTGGTTGTCGAGTGCGACCGGGTACTCGACCTTCAGCTGCTGCACGGCCTTCATCACGTTGCGCGGGTCGCGCTCGAACGCGAATTCCGGGGTGTGCACGCCGATCACCACCAGGCCATGGTCGCGGTAGCGCTGCGCCCATTCGTGCACGAACGGCATCGCACGCAGGCAGTTGATGCAGGAATAGGTCCAGAAGTCGATCAGCACGACCTTGCCATGCAGCTGCTCGCGGCTCAGCGGCGGGCTGTTGAGCCACCCGGTGGCGCCGTCCAGCGTGGGCAGCGTTCCTTCCACCGGCAGCGGCGCGCCTGCCTGGCCGGCTGCCATCATCATCATCGGTGGTGCTGCCGGCTGCGTGCCGGGCACGGCATCGAGCAGGCCCTGTTCGATGCGTGCGGTACTGACCGCGGACAGGCGGGTCAGCAGGCCGGTGTCCCAGCCCAGGCCGATCGCCACAACCGCCAGCAACGCTGCCACGCCGAGCACCCGGCGCACCACATTGCCCAGGCCGAGCCGGGCCTGCAGTGCGCGGAACACACGGCCGCCCACCCACACCGCCAGCGCCAGTGCGGTGACGGCGCCCAGCGCGTAGGCCAGCAACAGCGAACTGGTGCCGACACTGGCGCCGTTCAGGGCGGCACCGGTCAGCACCAGGCCGAGAATCGGACCGGCGCAGGGGGCCCACAGCAGGCCAGTGGCGATGCCGATCAGCAGCGAGGTCCAGGCGCCGCCACGGCCAGCCGCATCCGCGGCGTCGGCACGTGCGCTCAGGCGCGCGCCGATGCGCTGGAACGGCGCCAGCAGGTGGTCGGCCAGGGTCGGCCACAGCAGCGCGATGGCGAACACCGCCATCAGTACCAATGCCACCCAGCGGCCGACCTGGTTGGCCTGCGCCACCCACTGGCTGCCGACCGCGGCAAGGCTGGCGACCACGGTGAAGGTCAGTGCCATGCCCAGCAGCAGCGGCAGGGTGCTGCGCAGGAAAGGACGATCAGCGCGTGCGAACACGAAAGGCAGCACCGGCAGGATGCACGGGCTGAGCAGGGTCAGCACGCCGCCGAGATAGGCAAGCAGCAACAGCAGCATCATCAGACTCCAGAAGCAGGGGAAGAACCGACCGGCACGCGCCAGCCGCCAGCGGCGTCCTGTTGCGCAGACCCGGGCATGAACGCCATCGCGGCGCCGTTCATGCAGTAGCGCAGTCCGGTCGGCCGCGGGCCGTCGTTGAACACATGGCCGAGATGGCCGCCACAGCGGCGGCAATGTGCTTCCACCCGCAACATGCCGAAGGTGGTGTCACGGTCCTCGCCGATGGCGTTGTGCAGCGGCGCCCAGAAGCTGGGCCAGCCGGTGTGGCTTTCGAACTTGGTGGACGAAGAGAACAGCGGCAACGCACAGCCGGCACAGGCGAACGTGCCCTGCCGATGTTCCTTGTTCAGCGGACTGCTCCAGGGGCGCTCGGTGGCCTGCTGGCGCAGCACGGCGTACTGCGCCGGGCTCAGCAGCCGGCGCCACTCGGCATCGCTGCGGACCACCTCGAACTGTCGCGCAGGCCGTGCCTCGGCAGCGGCCGGGGCCGCGCGGCTGCACGCGCCCAGGCCCAGCAGGCCGGCGGCGGTGACAGCACCGCCCAGGCCCAGCAGATGGCGGCGGGTGAGGGACATGGTGGACTCCGGGAAGGGGCGACGGGGCCATGCTGCGCCCCCTCCGGTCAACGAATCCTCACGCAGGATTCAATTTTTCGTGAGGTATCCACGTCGCTCCCGCGCCACAATGCGGGCAGCCTCCCCACTGGCCCGAAGCTGCCGATGTCCGCCAAACGTGTCCTGATCGTTGAAGACGATGCCCACATCGCCGACCTGCTGCGCATGCACCTGGGTGATGAGGGCTATGAAGTCGCACACGCCGCCAGCGGCGATGCCGGCCTGCGCCTGATCGAACAGGAAGGTCCGTGGGATGCACTGGTACTGGACGTGATGCTGCCGGGCGTGGACGGCCTGCAGGTCTGCCAGCGTGCACGCGCGATGGCGCGCTACGTGCCGATCATCATCATCAGCGCACGTGGCAGCGAAACCCAGCGCATCGTCGGCCTGGAACTGGGCGCGGACGACTACCTGGCCAAGCCGTTCTCGATGCCGGAACTGGTGGCGCGCGTGCGTGCGCTTCTGCGCCGCGCCGAAGCGATGGCACAGAACGCGCGCATCGATGCCGGGGCGATCGAACTCGGCGGGCTGCGGCTGGACCCGGTCGCCCGTACTGCCGCCGTCGATGGCAATGCACTGGAACTGACCCCGCGTGAGTTCGAACTGCTGCTGTTCTTCGCCCGCCACCCGGACCAGGTGTTTGCGCGGATGGAACTGCTCAACCAGGTCTGGGGCTACCAGCACGACGGTTACGAGCACACGGTCAACACCCACATCAACCGCCTGCGCAGCAAGATCGAGACCGACCCGGGCAACCCGCGGCGCCTGCTGACGGTGTGGGGGCGCGGTTACAAACTGGTCGACCCGGCCGGGGCGGCCACATGATCAAGCCGAACCTGTGGCAGAAACTGGCGCTGGTGATGTCGGCGCTGATGCTGACGTGCTGCATGGCGCTGCTGGCCTGGCAGATGCGCACCAATACCCGGCATGAGCAGGAAGTGGTGCAGCGCCTGTCGCTTGGGTTGGCCGAGCACATCGCCCAGCGCAGCGAGCTGATGGACACCAGCGGCATGCGCGATGCGGCGGTGCGCGCATTGTTCGGCCAGCTGATGGCGGTCAACCCCAGTGTCGAGGTGTACCTGCTGGATGAGCAGGGTCGCATCCTCGGCCACGATGCGCCCAGCGGCCATCTGGTGCGCAGCCGGGTGGACGTGGCACCGCTGCGGCGCCTGCTGTCCGGTGCGCCGCTGCCGATCCTCGGTGACGATCCCCGCAGTGCCGATGGCCGCAAGGTGTTCAGTGTCGCGCCGCTGGTGGTGCAGGGGCGGCAGGCGGGTTACGTGTACGTGGTACTGGTGGGCGAACACCGGCAGATGCTGGCCGACGATCTGGCCGCCGGCAGCCAATGGCACACCACGCTCTGGTCGGTGCTGTTGATCGGCGGGCTGGGCCTGCTTGCCGGCCTGGTGGCCTTCTACTGGGTGACCCGGCCCTTGCGCCAGGTCACCCGGCGCATACAGGCCTTCGACATCGACGCACCGACGCCACTGCCCGCGCCGGTACCGCTGCGCGCGGGCGAGCGCGATGAACTGAAGATCCTCGAACATGCCCATTCGCAGATGGCACAGCGGCTGGGCGAGCAGTGGCAGCAGCTTCGCCAGCAGGACCTGCAGCGCCGCGAACTGGTGGCCAACATCTCGCACGACCTGCGCACGCCGTTGTCCTCGCTGCACGGTTACCTGGAAACGCTGGCGCTGAAAGAAGCCACGCTGTCGCCGCAGGAGCGTCGTCGCTATCTCGGAATCGCGCTGGCGCAGAGCGCCAAGGTCGGCCGTCTGGCCCGGGCGTTGTTTGAACTGGCGCGGCTGGAGCACGGTGAAGTGCGGCTGGAGTGGGAAGTGTTCGCGCTGCCGGAACTGCTGCAGGACGTACTGCAGAAGTTCGAGCTGGCCGCGCAGGCACGTGGGCAGCGCCTGCACGCTGATTTCCCGCCGGGCCTGCCGCTGGTGCGCGCCGACCTGGGTCTTGTGGAGCGCGTGCTGACCAATCTGCTCGACAACGCGCTGCGGCATGCCCCGGACGGGGGCCGTGTGCAGGTGCAGCTGTCGGCGCTGCCCGACAGTGTGCAGGTGGCGGTGCAGGACGATGGCCCTGGGGTGCCGCCGGCGCTGCGTGGGCAACTGTTCCAGGCGCCGGCGGCACTGGGCGCGCGGCGTGGCGAGAACGGCGGGCTCGGCCTGCTGATCGTGCAGCGCATCGTGCAGTTGCATGGCCGCCGTATCGAACTGCGCGACAGCGAACAGGGCGCGCTGTTCGTGTTCGCCTTGCCGCGTGCCGATGCCGAGGCGAACTAGACGTTGTCTGCCGGTGGCGGGACACCGCTTTCCATCGGCAGCAGCAGCCGGATGCAGGCACCGCCGAGCACCGAATCGGCCACTTCCACGTGGCCGCGATGCTTGTCCGCCACCACCTGCACCAGCGCCAGGCCCAGCCCGAAGCCCGGGCTGGCCAGGTCCAGCCGCACGTAGGGCTGCAGCACCTGGCTGCGCAGTTCGACGGCGATACCGGGGCCGTCGTCCTCCACCTGCAGGCACAGCCATCCCTCGTTGAGCGTGCTGACGATGCGGATCTGCCGGCGCGCATAGCGCAGCGCGTTGCCCAGCAGGTTGCGCAGCGCCAGTTCCAGCATGTGCCGGTTGACGTTGACCAGCCCTGCCGGTGACAGGTCCTGCTGCACCGGTATCGTCAGTGGTGCGAACTGCTCGACCACACCGCGTACCAGCGCGGCCAGTTGCAGGCGCTGGCGGGTGACCTGATGGCAGCGGCCGAGCGCGGCGTACTCGACACCCGCATCGGTCAGGTGCTGCAACCGGTCGATGTCGATGCGCAGGCCGGACAGCGCATCGCGCTGGGCGTCGTCCAGTCCGGTGTCTTCCAGGTCAGCCAGGCCGAAGCGCATGCGTGCCAGCGGCGTGCGTACTTCGTGCGCCACCGCCTGGGCCAGCACGCGCTGGCTGTCCAGCAGCAGCTGCAGCTGTTCGGCCATGTGGTTGAACGCCTTGGCCAATGGCCGCACCAGTGCGGTACCGGCGCGTGGCGCCCGGCTGTCGAGCTGGCCATCGCGCATCCGTCGTGCGGTCTGCGCCAGCTGCGAGACATCGCGCCACAACCGGTAGACCATCACGTACATCGGCAATGCCACCGCCACCATCAGGATCAGCAGGATGATGGCCACGCCGGAGGCTTCGCTGTCCTGCCAGCCTTCTTCGGGCAGGGCCTGGTCCAGCGGCCCCAGGATCAGCGCACTGCTGCTGTTGCCGACGCGCTGCAGGCTGCGCATGCTGTCCAGCTCGATCTGCACGTGTCCGTTGAGCAAGCCCTTGCGCTGTTTCGCCGGCAGTATCGCGGCAGCTTCGGTCAGCGGCATCAGCTGCAGCGGATAGGCGAAATCGCTGTCCAACTGTTGTGCCAGGGCTGGCCACTGCGCCGGCGGCGTTTCGGCGAAGCGATGTTGCAGCATGGCGTGCGGGCCGCGCATTTCCGCCTGCAGGCTGGCCTCGGTGCGGTCTTCCAGCAGCGCATCCCAGGCCCACAGCCCGAGCACGATCAGCAGCAGATGGGCGGTGAGGAAACCGATGCCGTAGCGCAGGAAGTGGAAGGCATGGCCACGCATGGCCGACGACGGATGCTTCATCCCCATGCTGATCGGCTGAACAGGTAACCACGGCCGCGCACGGTCTTGATCCGCTCGGGCTGCTCCGGGTTGTCGCCGAGCTTGCGCCGCAGGCGCGAGATGCGTGCGTCGATCGAGCGGTCCAGGCCATCGAAGGCGATGCCGCGCAGGCCACGCAGCAGCGCATCGCGGTCGAGGATCTGGCCCGCGTTGCCGGCCAGCAGGAACAGCAGGTCGAACTCGGCGGTGGTCAGCTCCAGCAGGCGGCCCTGCAGGTGCACGTTGCGGGTGGACGGGTCGATGCTCAGTTCACCGAAACGCAGGGCGCCATCGCGTGGCTCGACCCGGCGGTGGCGGCGCAGGTGGGCGCGCAGCCGGGCCAGCAGCACCCGTGGTTCGATCGGCTTGCCGATGTAGTCGTCGGCGCCCAGCTCCAGCCCCAGCACTTGGTCGATGTTGTCGGTGCGGGCGCTCAGCACGCAGATGATCCCGTCATAGTGGGGCCGGATCTGCCGACACACTTCGAAACCATCCTGGCCCGGCAGGCCGATATCGAGCAGGACCAGCGCCGGCTTCTCGCTGAGGATCCGGGCGATCGCGCGCTGGCCGCAGCGTTCGTGGGCGACCTGGTAACCGTGGCGCTTCAGGTAGTCGCTGACCATCGTGCCCAGCCGAGCGTCGTCTTCAACCAGTACGATATCCAGCATCTACAAGGCCTCCGGGGTGCTTCCGTACCGCCGTGGCACGAGCGCGGCGATGCTATCCCAGCTGCCGGGCCGCTCGGGTCCAAGGAGCGGGCGCCATTCAGCCGGGGTTGCTGGCGCGCGGGCCGGGCCTCAGGCCGGGCAACGACTTGGCCGCACGGTAGCCATCGGGTTGTTACAAAACGTTACGCAAGCCGCGCCTGCGGTGACGGTCGCTGACAGCGCTACGACTGACGTGGCGCTCGGCGGGGCCGAGCATGGCAGCTCTCCCCATCCGCGTGCCGCCCTCATGCCGTCCGCCTCCTGTCCCGCGCTTTTCCTTGAATGCCCTTGCCATGGAGGCCAGCGATGAGCGGCGTGGTCGGGGCCTGGCTGCCGCCTGCCGACGATGAGCAGCTGCTGCAGCAGCTGGCGCCGATGCTGCGGGCGCTGCAGCAGCGCGGCCGCGGTCGCATCGGGTACTGGACCGATGCCGACGCAGGGCTGGCCCTCGGTCATTGCCGTGCGCCGACCGACATGCCGTTGCAGCCGCTCAGCTCCAGCTGCGGGCGCTACGTGCTGTGCCTGGATGGCCGCATCTACAACCGCGCGGCCCTGCAGTCGCAGCTGCGCGACCTGCCACGCAGCTGCACCGATGCACGCCTGTTGCTGCAGGCCATCGTCGAGTGGGGCGTGCAGCGTGCACTGTCGCGCATCGAAGGGGCATTTGCGTTCAGCGTCTGGGACCGCCACGCACATGAGCTCTGGCTGGCGCGTGACCCGGTCGGCGAACGGCCGTTGTATTACGGCTGGTACCAGGGCCAGTTCCTGTTCGCTTCGGAGTTGAAGGCGCTGCAGGCCTTTGCCGGATTCGCTCCCAGCATCGACCAGGATGCATTGAGCCTGCTGCTGCGCCATGACTATGTGCCGGCGCCGCACACCATCTATCGCGGCATCCACAAGCTGGTGGCCGGGGCGATGCTGCGCGTGGACCTCAACGATCATGCCGCCGGCGGATCAGCGCAGGCCACGCAGGGCGGCCATCGCTACTGGTGCGCGCGCGATGCGATGCAATCCGCGCTGCAGCAGCCGTTGCAGCCGGCGCCCAGCCTGGAGCAGGCCACCGACCAGTTGGAGGTGGTGCTGCAGCAGGCGATCGCCACGCGCATGCATTCACCCGTGGCCTGCGGTGCATTCCTGTCCGGTGGCACCGATTCGTCGCTGGTGGTGGCGATGATGCAGGCGCAGTCGGCGTTGCCGGTGGAAGCATGGACGGTGGGTTTCGACGACCCCGGTCACGACGAGAGCGACTGGGCCTCGCAGGTGGCCCGCCACCTGGGCGTGCATCACCACCTGCACAGGATGGACAGCCGGCAGGGCCTGGAACTGCTGCAGCGCTTGCCGCAGGTCTGGTGCGAACCCTTCGCCGATGCCTCGCAGCTGCCCACCCTGCTGGCCAGCGAGCTGCTCGGCGCGCGCAAGCCGGTGGCGCTGACCGGCGACGGCGGCGATGAGCTGTTCTTCGGCCACCCCAGCTATGGCCGCGCGCTGCGCAATGCGCGCCTGTGCGGTGGCCTGCCGGACTGGGTGCGCGATCTGGCGCGGCGTGGCAGCAGCCGCTTGAACGTCGAGCGTGGTCGGCTTGGCGGTTGGCGCGCACTGGTGGCCGAGGTGGCCGCCAACGACGTGGAGGGGCATTACCTGCAGCGCGTCACCCGCTGGCGGCAACCGACCCAGGTGGTACTGGGGGCGCGCGAACCGGCGACGATCTTCCAGCAGCAGGACACCGCACTGCCGGCGGAAGCGCGCATCCAGCTGCTGGATTTCCGCATGGACCTGGCCGAGGGGATCCTTGCCAAGGTCGACCGTGCCGGCATGGCGGCCGGCGTGGAGACACGCTCGCCGTTGCTGGACATGGAGGTCATACGCCTGGCCTGGCGCCTGCCGCAGCACTTGAAGTACCACGACGGCGAGCACAAGCGGATCCTCAAGCATCTGCTGGCGCGCTACCTGCCCGCGCCGCTGGTCTATCGCCCCAAGCGCGGTTTCGGCCCACCGATGGCACGCTGGCTGGCCGGCCCGCTGCGCGACTGGGCGGAAGCGTTGCTCGACCCGCAGCTACTGCGCAACCAGGGATGCTTCGATGCGGTACGCGTGCGCGCGATCTGGGAGGCGTTCCTGCGCGGCGAGCGCAAATGGCATACGCACCTGTGGAACGTGTTGATGTTCCAGGCGTGGTACCAGCACTGGCACGGCAACCGCGGGCGATAACCCGGAGCGATCCTTACGGGCGCGGCGAATCTTCCTGGCGCAGGGCGGAGGCCCTTGCGTGCGAATGTCCTCCGGCGCCGGCCTGCGGCCACCGCCTCCCCCTTTACTTCGCACGCAAGGGCCTCCGCCCTGCGTCCGGAGCTCGTCGGCGTCTCATTGAAGGGCCGTCGCGAGCGCTGCATCTGCGCGCCTGGTGCCGCAAGCCGAGCCTCGTCGGGGCAGGTGGGGGTTTGGGCAAAGTAAAGGAGGAGGTGGCGGCCAACGGCCGGCGCCGGGGGACATTTGCCCAGGCCCCCACCTGCCCCGACGGGGCCCTTCAGATCGCAGAGACCCGGACGAAGACGCGCTCGAGAATCCAGACGTCAGACAAAAAAAGACCCGGCAGAGGGAGGGATCTGCCGGGTCCGGATTGCATGGGGGGAGGGACCCATGCAATGAGCGTGGGCGTCGCGCCGGTGGCTGTTGCCTGCCAGTCGCATCCGCCGTGCATTTGTATTGATGCAATGCAGCATACGCCGATCATGCGGCAATGCAACAAAAATCACGAAGGCGCCATCTCTGGCGCCTTGAGGCCTTTCAGATCAATGGGTTGATCAGGCGGCGGGGCCGCGGTAACGGCAGCCCGAGGTGCAGGTTTCGTGCACGGTGATCTCGCTCAATGCCGGCAGGGTGGGCTTGAGCTCGTTCCAGATCCACACGGCCAGATTCTCGCTGGTCGGGTTCTCCAGGCCGGGGATGTCATTGAGGTAATGGTGGTCCAGGCGGTCGTAGATCGGCTGGAAAGCCGCCTTCACGTCACCGAAATCCATGATCCAGCCGGTCTGCGCGCCCGGCTCGCCCTCGACTTTCAGTTCCACCCGGAAGGAGTGGCCGTGCAGGCGCGCGCACTTGTGCCCCGGCGGCACGTTGGGGAGGCGGTGCGCCGCCTCGAGCATGAAGACTTTGAAGATTTCCATGGCGCGATTGTACGCCGCGGGCGGCCGATCAGCCCGGCTTTGCGTTGCCTTCCCGTGAAGAAATTATTTCCATCCGGATGAAGAGATGATAGTTTCTCTTATATCCGTATGAAGAGATGTTATTGGCCGCACCCCGGCCAGGCATGGATTACTGCGGAACTTACCTCGTCCTTCCACTACCTCCCCCACATCGTCATGCCCCAGCACACCCTGCTCGTGGCGGCCCTGGCCGTCGCTCTGGCCGCGCCTTTGTCTGCCGCCGCCGAAACCCCCGCCGACGCCAGCGGCGAAGCCAGCACCCTGGCTGCCGTGCGCGTCACCGGTTCCAACATCAAACGCGCCGATACCGAAGCCTCCAACCCGGTGCAGGTGATCGGTCGCCAGCAGCTGGAACAGACCGGCAAGGCCACCGTGGCCGATGTGCTGCGTTCGATCTCGGCCAACACCGGCAACGCCAGCAACGAGACCACCAACAACGGTTGGGCCTCGGGCTCGGCCGGCATCGGCCTGCGCGGTCTTTCGCAGAAGAACACGCTGGTGCTGCTCAACGGCCGCCGCTTGGCCAACTACGGCTTCCCGGCCGGCGGCCTGTCGGACACCTTCGTCGATCTCAACGCGCTGCCGCTGGTGGCGGTCGAACGCATCGAAGTGCTCAAGGACGGTGCATCGGCGGTGTATGGCAGCGATGCGGTGGCCGGCGTGGTCAACATCATCACCCGGCAGAATTTCGAAGGCGCCGAGATCGGCGGCAGCTTCGGCGGCGCCGACCAGGGCGGCCTGCACGAGCAGAACCTGAAGTTCGTCGGTGGCCTGGGCGACATCGACAAGGACGGCTACAACATCCTCTTCAGCCTGCAGGGCTACAACCGCGAGCGACTGGACCAGGACGAGCGCAACCTGACCAAGAGCGGCATCTACAGCGACCAGCCCGGCGGCCGCTGGAACGGCTGGTCGGCCAAGGGTGCACGCTATCTGGTCAATGGCACCTCCGTGCCGATGCTCGATGCCAACGGCAACTGCCCCACCGGCACCACCCGCGTGGCCAGCGCGCCGATCGACGGCCTGGCCGGTGATACCTGCGGCTTCAACCAGGCCCCGTACACCACCCTGATTCCCTCCACCAAGCGCTACCAGGCCTACGCCAACGGCACGTTCCGCCTCGGCGACAACGTCGAAGCGTTCGGCGAAGTGCTGTACAGCCAGATCAAGAGTGCTGCCTGGTTCGGCAGCAGCCCGTTCTTCACCCTGGAAAGCGGTCGCTTCGCACTGAACGCGCAGACCGGCCTGGCCGAGCCGGTGTCGTCCAACCTGCCGGCCAGCAACCCGTACAACCCGTACGGCCGCGCGATCCCCATCGAATACACCTTCTTCGACCTCGGCGGCACCATCAAGACCAACCGGTCCACCGCCTATCGCGGTGTGTTCGGGCTGCGTGGCAACACCGAGAAGTGGGACTGGGAAGTGGCCGCGTTCGGCGCGCGCAGCAGCGAGCGCGAAACCGTCTCCGGCGGCTTCGCCAACCGCTGGGCACTGGCCAATGCACTGGCCACCGGCAGCTACAACCTGCTGAACCCGGCCGCGACGCCGCAGTCGGTGCGCGATTCGATCAACATCGCCACCCTGCGTCCGGCCGAGTCGGTGCTGCAGGGCATCGATGCGAAGATCTCCGGCAGTCTCGGCCACACCTGGGCCGGCGACATCGGGTTCGCCGCCGGTGCCGAATGGCGCCGCGAAAAGCTTGATTCGAACAACCCGTGGCAGATCGATGCCGGCCTGCAGGTGCGCCCGGCAATCGCCGAAGTGCATGGCGAGCGCAAGGTCAGCGCCGCCTACGCCGAGGTCAACGTGCCGCTGGCCTCGACCCTGGAACTGTCCGCCGCCGCCCGCGCCGATCATTACGACGATTTCGGCGACGCGTTCTCGCCCAAGCTCGGCCTGCGCTGGCAGCCGCTGGATTTCCTGCTGGTGCGTGCCTCCGCGTCGAAGGGCTTCCGTGCACCGTCGCTGTCGGAGAACTCCAACAGCACCAGCATCGCCTACGGCAGCGTGGTCGATCCGCGTGATCCGGACGTGCCGGGCTCGCGGCAGAACCCGACCTTCTTCACCGTCGGCAACAGCGACCTGAAGCCGGAGCGCACCAAGAGCGTGAACTTCGGCGTGGTGCTGTCGCCGTGGGCGAACACCAACCTGAGCATCGACTACTACCGTATCCAGCTGGACAACCTGGTCGGTACCAACAACACCCAGACCCTGGTCAACGACAACGTCGCCGGTGCCGTGCAGCGCGATGAGCGCGGCAAGCTGCAGGCGGTCTACAACCGCTACCAGAACCTGAGCGAGCTGAAGACCTCGGGCATCGACGTCGAGCTGCGCCAGCGCATCCCGACCACGGCCTTCGGTGACTTCACCGTGACCTCGGCCTACACCCACGTTCGCGACTACCGGCGCCCGACCGTGGTCGGTGGCCCGCTGGTGGACTATGCCGGCAGCAATCTCGGCGCCACCCTGCCGAAGAACAAGGCCACCACCACCCTGGACTGGAAGTACAGCGACTACACCGCCGCGGTGACCTGGTACTACACCAGTGGCTACGACCAGAAGGCCAGCACCGCTGCCGCTGCGGTGCAGAGCCGCGTCGACGCCTACAACCAGTTCGATCTCTACCTGGGCTACACCGGCATCGACAACCTGACCGTGTACGCCAAGGTGCAGAACCTGGGTGACAAGACGCCGCCGTACGATGCCTCGTTCCCGGGCATCCGCGCGCCGTACGACTTCAGCCAGTACGACCTGCGCGGCCGCTACTTCACGCTGGGCTTCGACTACCGCTTCTGATCCACCCACCGCGGCCGGCCACCGTGTGTGGCCGGCCGTGTTGCCATGTTCCAGGGGAGTCACCGTGTCCTTCCACCGCCGTGCCGTTTTCCCGTTGTTGCTCGCCGTCGCCACCGCCGTATCGTTGCCGCCTGCGGTACATGCGCAGAGCGGCTATTTCTTCCCGCAGACCACCGATGCCGCGGCATTCGATACCGCCATTCCCACGCCGGAGCAGTTCCTCGGCTATCCGATCGGCAGCCGCTACACCCGCCATGACCAGCTGGTGGCTTACTTCCAGGAGCTGGCCAAGCACTCGGACAAGATCAGCGTGCGCGAGATCGGCCGCAGCTATGAGGGCCGACCGCTGCTGATCGCCACGGTCACTGCTGCAGGCAACCACGCGCGGCTGGAACAGATCCGCCAGCAGCACGCGACCCTGGCCGACCCGGCGCAGCCGCGCAGCGCTGCCGGTGACAGCCCGGTGGTGGTGTGGCTGGGCTACAGCGTGCACGGCAACGAGACCTCCAGCGGCGAAGCGGCGATGCTGACCGCCTACTACCTGGTGGCCAACCGCAGCGCGGAAACGCAGCAGTGGCTGCAGCAGGCAGTGGTGCTGTTCGACCCGGCGCAGAATCCCGACGGCCGCGATCGCGCCGCCAACTGGCACAACGCCTGGGCGTCCGATCCGGCCTCGGCCGATCCGGCCGACAAGGAACACGTCGAACCGTTCCCGCAGGGCCGTACCAACCACTACTTCACCGATCTCAACCGCGATTGGCTGGCACTGACACAGCAGGATTCGCGGCCGAAGGTGGCGCAGTTCCACCAGTGGTACCCGAACGTGCAGATCGACTTCCACGAAATGGGCAAGGACAGCACGTACTACTTCGAGCCATCGCCGAAGAGCATGCATAGCCCGTTGATCCCGGCAGCATCGTACGAGTTCAACAAGACCCTGGCCAAGTACCACGCCCAGGCGCTCGATGCGCTGGGTTCGCTGTACTACACCGGTGAGAACTTCGACAATTTCTCGCCCGTGTACGGCTCGACCTATCCGGATTTCCACGGCGCGGTCGGCGTCACCGTGGAGCAGGCCAGCTCGCGCGGTCGCGTGCAGGAATCGGTGAATGGCCTGCTGACGTTCCCGTTCACCATCCGCAATCAGGTTGCCACCGGGTTGGGCACGGTGCGCGGTGCGGTGACCGAGCGCAGCGCCCTGTTCGATCTGCAGAAGAGTTTCTTCCAGAGCGCGCTGAAGCAGGCCGCACAACAGCCGGTGAAGAGCTTCGTGTTCGGCGACGCGCATGATCCGGCATTGACCCGACGCCTGCTGGAACTGCTGTTGCTGCACAGGATTGAAGTGCATGCACTGGACCGCGCCGTCAGCGTAGATGGCCAGCGTTTCGAAGCGGGCAGCGCCTACGTGGTGCCGGTGCAGCAGGCGCAGTTCCGCCTGGTCCATTCGATCTTCGCCGAGACCCCGCCGATCAAGGGCGACGTGTTCTACGGCAGCACCAGCTACGCGATCGCCCCGGCCTACGGCGTGGCTTTTGCCGGCAGCCGCAGCCGCATCGATGGCGGCGCCCGCATGGTCGAGGTTCCCGCAGTGCAGGGCGGGCTGACCGGCGGTGAAGCGGGCTTCGCCTACGTGATCGACTGGCGCGACTACAACGCGGGCCGCGCACTGGCCGCCCTGCAGGCCAAGGGCTTGTCCACGCGTGCCACCTTCCAGCCGTTCACCGCGGCCACCGCACAAGGTGAGGTGGCCTTTGCCGGGGGCAGCATCGTGGTACCGGTGGCCGGGCAGCCGCTGCAGGGTGCGGCGTTGCAGGAGGCGGTCGCCGCCGCCGCGCGGGCCGCCGGTCTGCAGGTGCATGCGCTGGCCAGCGGTCGCAGCCGCGATGGCATCGACCTTGGCAGTGACGGCGTCAAGGCACTGCGCAAGCCCGCCGTCGCGCTGGTGATGGGCGAGGGCGTGGCCGCCACCGAAATCGGTTCGGCCTGGTTCCTGCTCGACCAGCAGCTGCGCCTGCCGGCCAGCAAGCTGGACCCGCAGCAGCTGGGCAAGGTATCTCTGGACCGCTACACCACGATCGTGCTGTCCGGCGGCACCTATGCCGGCATCGACGCGGCCGCGGTAGCGGCATTGAAGCGCTGGATCCAGGCCGGCGGGTCACTGGTCACCTATGGCAGCGCGTCGAAGTGGGCGATCGAACAGAAACTTGCCGACGGCGAGAAGCTGGGCAAGGACGAGGAAGCAACAGACACCGCGCGCCGCGCCTTCGGTGACCAGCGCGATATCGCCGCGATCGAGCGGGTCAGCGGCAACATCCTCAGCGCCGACGTCGACCCCAGTCATCCTTTGGCGTTCGGCGTGCCGCGCCGGCAACTGGCGATCAACAAGGAGAACACGGTCATCCTGCAGCCGAGCGCGAACGGGTTTTCCACGGTGGTGCGGATCGACGACACACCGCGGGTGAACGGGTATCTGTCCGAGCGCAACCGCAGTCGCGTGGCCGGCAGCGCATGGCTGCTGGTGTCAGCGCAGGGGCAGGGCAACGTGATCCTGTTTGCTGATGATCCGGCGCATCGCAAGTACTGGCATGGCACTGATCGGATGCTGATCAACGCGATCTTCTTCGGGAATCTGGTGAATCCGAGTAAAGCGCGGGGTTGAGGCATTACGCGCCGAACTGACGCTGGGATTGGGAGGACGGATGGGCCGCGCAGGACACGCCGCAAGTACGTCCGTGTAGGCTCGTAGGCGCCATCCATGGCGCCTGCGGTCCTGCGCGGCCCATCCGTCCTCCCCAGACAGTTTCCTGCGGGCGCGGATGCATCAAACCCAAGGCGGGAGCAAGGGCAAAAGCAAAAGCTGGAATTCCGGCTTTTGCTTTTGTCTTTGAATTGAGCCTTCTTCTCTCGGCTACCCGGCGGGACAAGTAGGCGCTGGAAATGTCTGAAGCGTTGGGGAGCGGGGGCGGTGCAAAACCGCAGGCGCCATGGGCCCGAGGCATGCCCCGGGCGGGTTGGGCAGGACGCCGAACCCCGATCTTGCCGTGTGCGCAGGACAGCGCACACGAGCAAGGCGCCTACGAGCCCCCATGGATGGGTTTACGGCGTGTTTTGCACCGCCCCCGCTCCCCAACGCCCACACAAAACCCACCGCCAGCTTTCAAACCACCCGGCAGCCAGCAACAAAAAAGGGACGACGCGTAAGCGTCGTCCCCCGATAAGCAGCCCCCGCGCAGCGGGAGACGCCATCCCTGTCAGCTGGGATCAGCTGGCGCGACCGCCGCCGCCACCCTGGCCGCGGCCACGACCGCCACCAGTATTGGCACCGCCACCGCGACGCTGGCCCTGACCGGCACCTGCGCCTGCGCGCTGCTGGCCGTTGCCGGCGCCCTCGCGGCGGCCACCGCCGGCCTTCTTCGGGCCTGCATGGGCATGACGCGGCGCATCGCCGTGCGGACGGCGCGCGTGGGTCTTGCGCGGCACGCGCTCGCCGGTATCGGCCTCGGCCTTGCCCGGAGCACTGTTGCCCCAGCGGATCGGCGTCTGCAGCTCGAAGCCCGGCACATCGCGGATGTCCATGTCACGGCCGAGCAGGCGCACGATCGCGCGCAGCAGCTTCACTTCATCCTGCGCCACCAGCGAAATCGCTTCACCGGTCGCACCGTTGCGGCCGGTACGGCCAATGCGGTGCACGTAGTCTTCGGCCACCATCGGCAGATCGAAGTTGATCACCTTCGGCAGCTCGTTGATGTCGATGCCGCGCGCGGCGATATCGGTGGCCACCAGCACGGTGACACGGCCAGCCTTGAAGTCGCCGAGCGCACGCAGGCGCTGGCCCTGGCTCTTGTTGCCGTGGATCGCCGCGGTCTTGATGCCGGACTTTTCCAGGAACGCGGCCAGCTTGTCGCTGCCGTGCTTGGTGCGGGCAAACACCAGGGTCTGCTCGCGGCTGTCCTGCGCCAGCAGGTGCAGCAGCAGGTCGCGCTTGCGGCTGCCATCGACCGGATGCACCTTGTGGGTGATGGTTTCGGCGACGGTGTTCTTCGGCGTGACCTGGATCTGTTCCGGGTTGCGCATGAATTCCAGCGCCAACTGGCGGATGTTGTCCTCGAAGGTGGCCGAGAACAGCAGGGTCTGGCGGTTCTGCTTGGGCAGCTTGGCCAGGATGCGCTTGATCGAGGGCAGGAAGCCCATGTCCAGCATGCGGTCGGCTTCGTCCAGCACCAGCAGTTCAATGCCGGACAGGTCGATGCTGCGACGCTCCAGGTGGTCGATCAGGCGGCCCGGGCAGGCCACCAGCAGGTCCACGCCGCGACGCAGGATGTCCAGCTGGTTGCCCATGCCGACACCGCCGTAGATGCAGGCGCTGGGGATGCGCAGGTACTTGCTGTAACCGCGCAGGCTGTCATGCACCTGGGTGGCCAGTTCGCGGGTCGGTGCCAGGATCAGCGCGCGCGGCTTGCGCGGGCCGGTGCGCACTTCCTGCGAAGCGGTGCCCAGGTGCTGCAGCAGCGGCAGGCCGAACGCGGCGGTCTTGCCGGTGCCGGTCTGTGCGCCGGCCAGCAGGTCGCGACCGGCCAGCACCAGCGGGATCGCCTGCTGCTGGATCGGGGTCGGGGTTTCGTAGCCCTGCTCGGCGAGCGCACGCAGCAGGAAGGGCGCAAGGCCCAGGGATTCAAAAGACATCGAGATTGCTCCAAGTACAGTTAACGCCTGTCCGAACGGACAGACGGGGGCAGATCAAACTGATCGGCTGACTCGGAGCGTTCCCGTGAACCGCGCTGCGAGAATTGGGTGCAGCCAACGCGAAGCGCAGGCTGGAATGCGTGACGAACGGCGTCGGAGTGGGGGCGGGCGATGGGGCGAACCCCGGTCGCCGGCGATCCCGGAGGGAAACGGACGGCCGCTGCAGACCCGCATAGTCTAACGGAAGGATGAGACCTGACGCAAAGCAGGCTGTTCAGGTTGGGGGTTCGGCAGGGCTGCGCCCTGCACCCGCCGAATCGACGGCAATGGCAACAGCAACAGCAACAGCAACAGCGGGCATACCGTGGGATGGCGGGGTGGGTCCGGTTGCGGGGGCCGCCGTGAATACGTCCATGTAGGCTCGGTCGCGCCATCCATGGCGCTCACGCCCCCGCAACCGGACCCACCCCGCCGTCGACCGGTTTCCG
>NZ_JBEPSG010000018.1:0-77354 GCF_040548715.1 Stenotrophomonas sp. 2694 | reverse complement strand
GGGCCATGCAGGGGCGTTGGCGCCATGGATGGCGCCATCGAGCTTACAGGGACGTACTTGCAGCGTCCCCTGCATGGCCCACCCGCCCCGCCAACCGCGGCTTTTGATTTCAGCATCCAACCACGAGGGGCTCAGCCGTTGGCCGCCGCAAACACCGGGCGCGTCAGGTTGTCCGCTTCGCCCTCAGTGCACAGCACTTCGTCTTCAATGCGGATGCCGCCGTACGGACGGAAGAAGTCCACACGCTCCCAGTTGATCGCATCGCCATGACCGGCGGCCTTCACTTCGTTCAACAGCATGTCGATGAAGTACAGGCCCGGCTCGATCGTCACCACCATGCCCGGCTCCAGCACGCGGGTCAGGCGCAGGTACGGATGGCCGGCAGGGCGCTCGATGCGGCCGCCTTCATCGCTGGCCGCGAAACCGGCCACGTCATGCACCTGCAGGCCGATCAGGTGGCCGATGCCATGCGGGAAGAACGCGGCGCTGACGCCGGTTTCCAGCGCAGTCTGCGGCGACACCTTGATCACGCCGAAGTCCTTCAGCACGCCCATCAGCGACAGGTGCGCATCCACGTGCAGCTGCTTGTAGTCGAAGCCCGGGCGCACGGCCGCGCACATCGTCTGCTGCGCGGCATCGACCGCTTCGATCATCGCCGCGAACTCGTCATGGCCGGCGGCGGCGTAGGTGCGGGTGATGTCGCTGGCATAGCCGTGCGCGCTGGCGCCGGCATCGATCAGGAAGCTGCGCAGCGGTTGCGGTGCCTTGCGGCCCAGTTCGGTGTAATGCAGCACCGCCGCATGCTCGTTCAAGGCCACGATGTTGCCGTACGGCAGCTCGGTGGCGTCCTGGCCCACGGCCTGGCAGTACGCCATGTGGATGCTGAACTCGTCGGCGCCGTTGCGGAACGCCGCTTCGGCCGCGCGATGGCCGCGCACGCCGAGCACCTGCGCCTGGCGCATCAGGGCGATTTCGTACGGCGTCTTGCTGCCGCGGTGCCATTCCAGGTAGTTCACCACCGGCGCCGGATTGTTGGGCACATACGCGCCCAGCGCGCTCTGCGGCTCACCCAGGATCGCGCAGCGCGCCGGGTCGGGCGGCAGCAGTGCCAGCGCTTCGTCCGGCGTGCGGATGATGTGGATGTCGAAGTGCTCGACCCACCAGCCGCTCGGTGCATCCGGCACCACATGCCAGTAGTCGAACGGCTGGTGGAAGATCACCGCCGGACGCTTGCCCGGGGTGAACACGATCCAGCTGTTGGGTACACGGGTCAGCGGCAGCCAGGCCTTGAACTGCGGGTTGACCGCGTACGGATAGTCACGATCGTCGAAGACCTGGTAGTGCAGGGTGCCGCTGGGCACCACCAGGTGGTCGAAGCCGCCGCGTGCCAGCGCCTGCTCGGCGCGTCGGCACAGCACGGCCAGGTGGTCGGGATACAGGGCGCCGGGGTCTTGCTGGATCATTGCGGTGGCTCGACACGGAAAACGGCCCTAGATTCTGCCGGATACCGACGCAATCCGCTGTGCCGGAACCGGCACTCAGCCCGTCGAAACCGGTGCCTCGTCGCTGTCTTCGCCGATCCACCGGCGCAGCAGCTGCCGATGCTCGCGTGACAGGGTCAGGAAGCGGAAGCCTGCCCAGCTCTGGCCGGGGGCATGCGCCGGTTCGCTCCACAGCATGTGTACGCCGACGTCGATCCACTCGCTGCGGCCATCGGCCAATGGCAACGGGAAGCGCAACTGATACAGCGCATCGTCGCGCAGCGCGGCGCTGGCCAGCATCAGCATGCCGGTCTCGGACACGTTGCCAAGCCGGCCGACCACGCTGTCGCGCATCTGGTCGGTCACCGGTACCAGATCGGACACCTGCCGGCGCGGCGCGCGGCGGGTATCAACGGGCGGTTGCGTACTCATGCGTTGGGCTCCTGCGGGCGACGTCCGGCCAGCGTGCGCAGTGCGCTCAGGCTGGCCTGCCAGGCGCGGTCGACCAGACGGCCCTTGTCTTCGGTGACCAGCTGCGCGCGTCCGGCGGCCATCTGCCGGGCGAGGGCATCCAGGGTGGTTTCGCCGATCTTCTGCCCACGCGCGTTGACCAGCAGCACATGACCGGTCAGCAGGCTGTACCAGGACAGGCGCTGGCGGCGCAGCGCGCCTTCGCCATCGTCGATATCGAACCAGCTGCCGAAGGGCAGCGCGCACAGCTGCTGGTAACTGGCCTCCTCGGCCTCGCTGCGTGGTGCCGCATCGCTTGCCGGGGCCTGTGCGCCGGTGTGTTCGCCCAGCCGTGCACGGGCCTTCAGGCGTGCACTGAGCTCGGTGCGCGAGGTGCTTTCGTCTTCGCCACCTGGCGTGGACAGGCGGCGCGCGACGGCAGCCGCCTCCTCTGCGTGGTAGCCCACCTGCAGCAGGGCCGATTCAACCTCGGCAGCCAGCGCAGCGTCGGTCGCGCTGCTTTCGCTTGCGGCCTCGGCAGTGATCGCCGCGATGCGTTCGGTCTGCTGCAGGCGCTCCTGCCATTGCGGCGAATCATCGCCGTGGCGCAGGCGGGTCAGCGTCAATGCGTCTGCCCACGCCTGGCGCAGCAGTGTCTGTACGAAGCGCGGCGGCTCCTGCGTATCGCAGCACTGGTCGATCTGCGCATTGGCCTGGCGTCGCGCAAGTTCCAGCCGCTCCTTGCCGCGTGCGGCTTCCACGTGGCGGCGCTCGGCCAGCTCGGCGCGGTGCGCGGCGGCGCGCTGGTGCTGCTGTATCTCGTCGTTGGCGGCGGCAAAGGCCTCGGGCGTGCGTGCATCCTGGCCGAGCAGGCCCTGCACGCTCTGCGCCAGTCGCTGCAGCAGCTGCGGATCGACATCGTCATCGCCGAGCCAGCTGGCGCCGGCTTCAGCGACATGGTTGAGCAGTTCGCGTGCCGGATGTTCGTCGCGCACGAAGAAGCCCGGGTCGGCCATCGCTGCGCGCGCCAGCGGTACCTGCAGGCGCGCGAGCAGGGCGGCTGGCACCGGGTCCGGCCGTTGCTGCTGCTGCACCTGCTGCAGCAGCAGGCGCAGCAGATCGAGGTTGTCGCGGTCGTGGCTGCCGAGGCTGGCCTGCGCGCCATGTTCGCTGCGCAGCTGGGCGACCACGGCGGCCTGCAGATCGGTCATGGCGCTGGCGGCGCTGGCCTGCCCCTGCAGGCGCGCCAGCACGGCATCAACCGCTGCACTGGGCAGGGCCGCTGGATCGGCCGCTGGCTGCGGAATCTGCCGCGCCTGTTGCAGCATCTCGTGCAGCACGCTGCTGGCCGGTACCGTCATGCCGGCCGACGCGCCGGGCGCGTCCGCATCGGCGAAGGCGTCCTGCATCAACGTCGACCACGAGCCGGGCGGTGCCGAGCCGCCCCAGCCGGTCATCGGCGTGGGCACGCGCGGAGACGGGCGTCCACTGCGGCCGCTGCCGACCGACTGGGTGATGATCCGGCGGGTGCTCGAAGAACGTGCCAGGTACGGGGTGTAGACCAGGCCCGGCAGGATGCCGTGCTGTGCCAGCAGCGCATTGGCGCGGTCGAGCACATCGCCCAGCCGCTCCAGCACCTGCCGCTCGAAGCTGCGGTACAGCGCCATCTGTACCTCGGCGCTGAGGGCATCCTGCTCGGCCAGCTTCCGCACCATCGCGCACAGGGCCTGCGGTGCCAGGGGCAGGGTGTCAGCTTCAAAGGCTGGTGTGCCGGCAACAACACCCAAGCGCTGGCCCAGCAGGTTCAAGGCGTTGGCCGAACGCAGGGTTTCCCGGCGCACCATTTCGGTCAGCAGCAGGTCGCGGTCGACTTCATGCTCGGCGACCAGGGTCAACCCCAGCATGCCGGGCAAGGGCGGTGGCGTGGCGGCAGCCACCACCGGGGCAATCGGTTCACGCAGCCGCGCAAGCGCATCGGCCAGCGCATCGAGCATGCGGTCGCTGAAGTGGCCGGCGAACGCATGCAGCTGGCCGCGCTGTGCCAGCAGGTCGGCCTGCTGCTGCGGGTTGCGGGCATGGTCGGCGTCATGCAGCAGGGTCTGCTCCAGCGCTTCCACGGTCAGGATCAGCGGTGCCGTCAGGGCCTGGTGGCACAGGCCGATCAACGCGCCCAGCAGCTCGCGCACGCGCGGCGGCAGGTCGGCTGCGGCCAGGCGGGCAGTGTCGGTACTGGAAAGGGAAAAGACAGCAGACATCGGCGAGGGGGTCCGGATTCCCGCGGATCGATCTTGGAATCTACCGTGTCGGCCGGTGAAGGCGCTACTTTAGCGATGGATCCATTCAGGGCCGCCTGCGATGGCGGCGCCGCAGCAGATCATGCTTCCAGGAACAGGCTGACCACATCGTTGGTGAAGCGCCGGCCCAGTTCGGTCGGCTGCACGTGCCCGTCTGCCACCACCAGCCAGCCACGCTGCACTGCTTCGCGCAGTGGTACGTCCAGCACGCTGCGGGCCAGGCCGGTGCGCGATTCGAAGTCGCGCAGGCTGAACCCTTCGTGCAGGCGCAGCAGGTTGAGCATGTACTCGAACGGCAGGCGATCGGCGGCAATCACTTCGTCACCGCCGAACGATGCGGCCGTGCCTGCGGTATCCATGAACGTCTGCGGGTGCTTGTGCTTCCAGCGTCGCAGCACGTGTTCCTCGGCACCGGAACTGATCTTGCCGTGTGCGCCGGCACCAATGCCGAGGTAGTCACCAAAACGCCAGTAATTCAGATTGTGCGCGCTCTGCCGGCCGGGGCGGGCATAGGCACTCACCTCGTACTGGCCGAAGCCGGCCTGCGCCAGCAGCGCCTGGCAGTGTTCCTGCATGTCCCAAGCATGGTCTTCATCGGGGATGCCCTGCGGCGGCCGCGCGAAGAACACGGTGTTCGGTTCCAGGGTCAGCTGGTAGTGCGAGATGTGGGCCGGCTGCAACGCGAACGCGCGTTCCAGATCGGCCTCGGCACCGGCCAGGGTCTGCTCCGGCAGTGCGTACATCAGGTCGATGTTGAAGTTGTCGTAGCCCGCGTCCTGCGCCATCTTCACCGCGCGCTCGGCCTCGCCACTGTCGTGGATGCGGCCCAGTCGTTTCAGCGCGGCATCATCGAAACTCTGGATGCCGAAGCTGAGGCGGTTGACCCCGGCCGCGCGGTAGCGATCAAAGCGACCGTGCTCGGCGGTACCCGGGTTGGTTTCCAGAGTGATCTCGGCATTCGGCGCAAAGCGCAGGCGGGCACTGGCCTGCTGCAGGAAGCGGTCGATCGCCTCGGGCGGGAACAGGCTGGGCGTGCCACCCCCGAAGAACACGCTGCTGACCACCCGGCCCCAGACCAGCGGCAGGTCCTGGTCGAGGTCGCGCACCAGCGCATCGATGTAGGCATCGAAGGGCAGTTCGCCCTTGGCCTGGTGCGAGTTGAAATCGCAGTAAGGGCACTTGCGCACACACCACGGCAGATGCACGTACAGCGCCAGCGGCGGTGGCACCAGACGTGGCGGGGCGTCGTGGTCGCAGGACTCGCCGGGCAGGTGGTTGCAGTGGTCGTGGTCGTGGGCGTGCGGCATGGCTGGCGTGATGCGGACGTGGGGGAGCGGCAGATCAGTCCGCCGCCCGTAGAAGAGGGTCGACCAGGGAGCGCGGCTGCGCGCGAAGCACGGCAGCGGCAATCTGGCGGAAGAAGGGCGAGGGCCCTTTGTAGCTGCCTATAGCGTTGTCCATCAAACGGTGGCGCGCCGGACTGCAGCCATTGCGCATGCACAGATGGAGACCGGAGACCATGGCCTTGCGCTTGTCGGCAAAACTGTCAAGCCGTACTTCCAGCACGTCCACCAACGCCACATGGCGCCACCGATGCAGGCTGCCGATGTTGTGATAGCGCATGTGGCCGGCAGCAGCGTCCAGTTCGACGCGCTGCCACATGATGGGCGCGCCGATGAGCGTGATGACGGTCATGCCGACCAGCGCAACCACCGGTACCGCCCACCAGGATTCCTTCCCTGTCCACGTCAACATGCCGCCAAAGATCGCACCACTGATCAGCCCCAGTACGGCAAGCAGTTGCACCAGTTCCATTCCGGTGCGGTAGCGCTTCACTGTCATCCTTGAGTCTCCTGTCGGATGCTGGTTCAGGCCGCGAACTGCTGCTTGAGCTGCTGCTTGAGCTGCTGCAGGGCGATGGCGCGATGGCTGATGGCGTTCTTCAACGCCGGTTCCATTTCCGCCGCGGTCAGGCCGTGGGTGGTGTCCAGGAACACCGGGTTGTAGCCGAACCCATTCGTACCACGCAGTTCGCGGATGATCTGACCTTCCCAGCGGCCTTCGCAGATCAGTGGCTGCGGGTCGGTGGCATGGCGCAGCAGCACGATCACGGCGTAGAAGCGGGCGCTGCGCTGGCCATCGGCGATGTCGGCCATCGCTTCCAGCAGCTTGGCATTGTTGGCTGCCGCATTGGTCGGGTGACCGGCATAGCGCGCGCTGTACAGGCCCGGTGCACCGCCGAGGGCATCGACGATCAGGCCCGAATCATCGGCCAGCGCCGGCAGGCCGGTCGCTTCGCAGGCCGCGCGCGCCTTCAGCAGCGCGTTCTCGACGAAGGTCAGGCCGGTCTCTTCCACATCGCCCAGGCCCAGTTCGGCGGCCGAAGTGATCTGCAGCGGCAGGTCGGCGAGGATTTCCTGCATTTCCACCAGCTTGCCAGCGTTGTGGCTGGCCAGGACAAGCTTCTTCATCAGCGGGGCTCCAACAGGTCCCAGGTGTTGCCGTACAGGTCGCGGAACACCGCGACCGTGGCGTAGGGTTCTTCGCGCGGTTCTTCCAGGAACTGGACACCGGCAGCCAGCATCGCCGCGTGGTCGCGGCGGAAATCATCGGTATTGAGGAAGAAGCCGACGCGGCCACCGGTCTGGTTGCCGATACGACTGCGCTGCTCGTCGTCGCTGGCGCGGGCCAGCAGCAGGGCGGCGGCGCTGCCATCGGTCGGGCCGACCACCACCCAGCGCTTGCTGCCCTGGTCGATGTCGTCCAGCAGCTGGAAGCCGAGCTTGCCGGTGTACCAGGCGATGGCCTCGTCATAGTCGGCCACCACCAGGGTGGTCAGGGCAATGCGCCGGTTCATGCCGACAGCGCTGCCTGCTGCGCGGCCAGCAGCTCGGTCACGCCCTTCTCGGCCAGGCCCAGCAGCGCATCGAGCTCGTCACGGCGGAAGGCATGGCCTTCGGCGGTGCCCTGCAGTTCGATGAAGCCGCCACCGTCGTTCATCACCACGTTCATGTCGGTGTCGCAGTCGCTGTCTTCGGCGTAGTCCAGGTCCAGCACCGGGGTGCCGCGGTAGACGCCGACCGACACCGCCGCCACCGCGCCGAGGATCGGGTTGCGCTTGATGTCGCCGCGCTTCATCAGCACGTTCACCGCATCGACCAGGGCCACGTAGGCGCCGGTGATGGCCGCAGTGCGCGTGCCGCCGTCGGCCTGCAGCACGTCGCAGTCCAGGGTGATGGTGCGTTCGCCCAGTGCGTTGCGGTCCACGCAGGCGCGCAGGCTGCGACCGATCAGGCGCTGGATCTCCAGCGTGCGGCCGCCCTGCTTGCCGCGTGCGGCTTCGCGGTCGCTGCGGGTGTGGGTGGCGCGCGGCAGCATGCCGTACTCGGCGGTCACCCAGCCTTCGCCCTTGCCACGCAGGAAGCCCGGCACCCGGTTCTCGATGCTGGCCGTGCACAGCACGCGGGTTTCACCGAAGCAGACCAGCACCGAACCTTCGGCGTGGCGGGTGAAACCGCGCTGGATGACGACCGGGCGCAGCTGATCGGGCTGACGGCCACTGGGGCGGAAATCGGACATGGGGCAGGTTCCGTAGGGAAAGGGAGTACGCCACCATCCCCGCGGCCTTCACGGGGCGGGGAAAGGGGCTCAAAAGAGACCGCTAGGGTACCATTCCCCCTTTGCAAGCACCGGATACATCCATGATTCGAAGCATGACGGCCTATGCCGGCGGCGAGCGCTCCACCCCGTGGGGAACGCTGGGCTGCGAGCTGCGCTCGGTCAACCACCGCTTCCTGGAAGTGGGCACGCGCCTGCCCGAGGAACTGCGCGCATTGGAACCGCAGCTGCGCGAACGCATTTCCGCGCGCCTGAGCCGTGGCAAGCTGGATCTGGTGATGCGCCTGCGCGCGCCGGACTCGGCCGCCAGCCTGCAGGTCAACGAGGTGCTGCTGGGCCAGCTGGGCCAGTTGGCACACCGGCTGACCTCCGATTTCCCCAACCTGCAGGTCAGCTTCACCGACCTGCTGCAGCTGCCGGGCGTCACCCAGGGTGAGGCCACCGATGCGGCAGCCCTGCAGATTGAAGCGCTGGCGCTGCTGGACCAGGTGCTGGAGGGCTTCATCGCCGCCCGCGAGCGTGAAGGCAATACGCTGGCCACCGCCATCGCCGAGCGCGTGGATGCCATCGAGCGCATCGCCGCGGAGGTCCGTACGCTGATTCCCGCCATTCGCGACGGCCAGCGCACCAAGCTCGCCGCTCGCCTGGCCGACCTGCCGCATCCGGTTGATCCGGGCCGCGCCGAGCAGGAACTGGTGATGTGGCTGCAGAAGCTGGACGTGGACGAGGAGCTGGATCGCCTGTCCAGCCATATCGTCGAGATCCGCCGCGTGCTCAAGCAGCGTGAACCGGTCGGCCGCCGCCTGGACTTCCTGCTGCAGGAGTTCAACCGCGAGGCCAACACGCTTGGCTCCAAGTCGGTGGACAGCCGCACGTCCAACGCCGCCGTCGAGCTGAAGGTGCTGATCGACCAGATCCGCGAGCAGGTGCAGAACATCGAATGAGCATTTCCACGCCCCCGGCCGCGATCGCACGCGGCACGCTGTACATCGTTGCAGCGCCCTCCGGCGCCGGCAAGAGCAGCATCGTCAACGCCACCCTGGCGCGCGACCCGCAGATTGCCCTGTCGATCTCCTTCACCTCGCGCGCCATGCGCCCGGGTGAAGTGAACGGCCAGCACTACCACTTCGTCAGCGCCGAGAAGTTCGAGGAAATGATCGCCGACGGCGATTTCTTCGAACACGCCTGGGTGCATGGTGACTGGAAGGGCACCGCCCGACAGTCGGTGGAGCCGCAGCTCAACGCCGGCCAGGACGTGCTGCTGGAAATCGACTGGCAGGGTGCGCAGCAGGTGCGCCAGCTGGTGCCGGGCACGGTGACGGTGTTCATCCTGCCGCCGTCCAAGCAGGCCCTGCAGGACCGCATGCGCAAGCGTGGCCAGGACAGCGAGGCGGTCATCGCCCAGCGCCTGGGCGCCGCCCGCGATGAAATGCTGCACTTCAACGAGTTCGACTACGTCATCGTCAATGAAGTGTTCGAGACCGCCGTGGACGAACTGTGTGCGATCTTCACCGCCAGCCGCCTGCGCCGGGACGCCCAGAAGGTCCGCCATGCCGGCCTGATCCAGGCCCTGCTGACCCCGGATGCGAGTTCAACTGATTGATTCCTAAAGGGTCCGGTGGGGGTTGGCTTGATTTTGTCCAGCCCCTGCCAGTACACTCCGTCCCCTTTCCCTCATTCGACTGAGCGGCCGACCGGTCGCCGGGAGCCCGTATGGCCCGCATTACCGTAGAAGATTGCCTGGAAGTCGTTAACAACCGTTTCGAGCTGGTGATGATGGCCTCCAAGCGCGCCCGTCAGCTCGCCAATGGCGTGCAGGCCACGCTGGACAACAGCGAGACCGAGGACAAGCCGACCGTGCTGGCGCTGCGCGAAATCGCTGCCCGCAAGATCGACAACGCGCTGATCGACGAAGTCGAGAAGGCCGAGCGTGAGCGCGCCGAGCGCGAAGCGCTGGAGTGGGCCGCCGCCGAAGTGGTCGCCGACGAAGACATGTCCAAGAACGACGATTGATCGCATCGATCAACGTCATTGCTGGATACGCCGAACAGCCCGCCCCGTGCGGGCTGTTTCGCATTCAGGGTTTGCCGTAAACGTCGCGCTGGCATAGGCTTTGGCCATGAACCCAGGCCCCACTGCCAAGGTCGCCGCAGTCCCCGCTGCCGCCGTACCCGATTACGTCCTCCAGCTCGAACGCGCCGCCCACTACCTGCCGCCCGAGCAGCTGCCGCTGCTGCGCCGTGCGTGGGAAGTCGGTGCCTCCGCGCACGCTGGGCAGACGCGCAAGTCGGGCGAGCCCTACATCACCCATCCGGTGGCCGTGGCCCAGGTGCTGGCCGAGCTCGGCCTGGACGTGGAAGCGCTGATCGCCGCGATCCTGCACGACACCATCGAAGACACCCCGCTGACCCGCGAGGCCCTGTCGGCCGAGTTCGGCGAAGCCGTGGCCGAACTGGTGGACGGCGTCACCAAGCTGGACAAGCTGAAGTTCCGCGACCGCCAGGAAGCGGCCGCCGAGAGCTTCCGCAAGATGCTGCTGGCGATGTCGCGCGACCTGCGCGTGATCATGATCAAGCTGGCCGACCGCCTGCACAACATGCGCACGCTGGGCGCGCAGAGCCGCGAAGCGCGTGGCCGCATCGCCCGCGAGACGCTTGAGATCTACGCCCCGATCGCGCAGCGGCTGGGCATGAGCCTGGTCAAGAGCGAACTGCAGAACCTTGGCTTCAAGGCGCTGTACCCGTGGCGCCACGCGATCCTGGAAAAGCACATCCGCAGCCAGCCGGTCGTGCGCCGCGAGGCGCTGGCGCAGGTGGAAGTGCAGCTGTCGCAGCGCTTGGCCAAGGAGGGCATCGAGCACCGCCTGGTCAGCCGCATCAAGACCCCGTGGAGCATCTACAACAAGATGCGCGACGAGAACAAATCCTTCGACCAGGTGATGGATGTGTTCGGCTTCCGCCTGGTGGTGCGCGGCGTACCGCAGTGCTACCACTCGCTGGGCGCGGTGCATGCCGCGTTCAAGCCGCTGGATGGGCGCTTCCGCGATTTCATCGCCATTCCCAAGGCCAACGGCTACCAGTCGTTGCACACGGTGCTGTTCGGCCCGTATGGTTCGCCGATCGAGGTGCAGATCCGCACCGAGGAAATGGACCTGATCGCCGAGCGCGGCGTGGCTGCGCACTGGACCTACAAGTTCGGCGGTGATTCGCCCAACAGCGCGCAGAGCCGCGCCCACGCCTGGATCGTCGAACTGATCGATTCGCAGCGTGCCGCCGGTTCGTCGCTGGAGTTCCTCGACAACGTCAAGGTCGACCTGTTCCCGGACGAGGTCTACCTGTTCACTCCCAAGGGCAAGATCCTGGCCCTGCCGCGCAATTCCACCGCGCTCGACTTCGCCTACGCCGTGCATACCGACGTCGGCAACATGGCCGTGGCCTCGCGCGTGGACAAGAAACTGGTGCCACTGCGCACCAAGCTGGTGTCGGGGCAGTCGGTGGAGATCATCACCGCGCGCTCGGCCACGCCCAAGCCGCAGTGGCTCGAATTCGTGGTGACCAGCAAGGCGCGCACCGCCATCCGCCACCAGCTCAAGCA
The DNA here is from genome assembly GCF_040548715.1 of Stenotrophomonas sp. 2694. Taxonomy (NCBI): domain Bacteria; kingdom Pseudomonadati; phylum Pseudomonadota; class Gammaproteobacteria; order Lysobacterales; family Lysobacteraceae; genus Stenotrophomonas; species Stenotrophomonas sp. 2694. The sequence goes on along the minus strand of NZ_JBEPSG010000018.1, from coordinate 65,917 downwards.
GCTGGAGCACGAAGACGCCGTGCAGTTGGGCCACCGCATGCTCGACCGCGCGCTGGAGGCGATGGACAGCTCGCTGGAGCGCCTGCCCAAGGGCCGCCTGGATGCCTTCCTGGCCGAACACCGGTTCCCGCGCCTGGAGGCCCTGCTGGCGGAAGTCGCGCTGGGCAACTGGATGCCGACCCAGGCCGCGCAGGCACTGATGGCCTACGCCGAACTGCGCGGCGGCGCGCATTCGCGCCACAGCTCGCAGGAAAAGATCCTGATCAACGGCAGCGAGCGTGGCGTGGTCACCTTCGCCGGCTGCTGCCAGCCCATTCCGGGCGACGACATCATGGGCTACCACACCGCCGGCAAGGGCATCGTGGTGCACCGCATGGATTGCCCGAACCTGGCCGAACTGCGCAAGTCGCCCGAGCGGTGGGTGCTGATCGGCTGGGATACCACCGTATCCGGCGACTACGACACCTCGCTGGTGGTGGAAGTGGAGAACGGTACCGGCGTGCTTGCACAGCTGGCCGCGGCGATCGCGCAGAGCCATTCCAACATCGAGCGCGTGGATTACCTGGACCGCGACTTCAACGCCGCAGTGCTGGCGTTCAACATCCAGGTGCGCGACCGCAACCATCTGGCCGAAGTGATGCGTCGCCTGCGCCGCCTGTCGGTCGTGCAGGCCGTTCGCCGGCAGTAGATCCTGCGCGTACCCTGGTAGCGCCGGGCCATGCCCGGCGAGCGCGCAGCGCGGCATGAATCAATTGCCGCCGGGCATGGCCCGGCGCTACCGGATCCGCGCTGTTTCCCAACGGGAAGAGGATCCGACCCCAGCCGACATGGCCCCCACCCGGTACAATCACCGCTCTGTTTTCCCCCAACGCACCGGAGCGACCCATGTCCCGCCAGATCATCAACACCGAAAAGGCCCCGGCCGCCATCGGCCCGTACTCGCAGGCCGTGCGCGCCGGCAACACCGTGTATTTCTCCGGCCAGATTCCGCTCGACCCGGCCACCGGCGACATCGTCGGCGTCGGTGACGTCGAAGCGCAGGCCCGTCGTGCCTTCGACAACCTCAAGGCCGTGGCCGAAGCCGCCGGCGGTTCGCTGGACAAGGTCGTGCGCCTGGGCCTGTACCTGACCGACCTGGCCGAATTCGCCAAGGTCAACGCGGTGATGCAGGACTACTTCCAGGCCCCGTTCCCGGCCCGTTCCACCATCGAAGTCTCCGGCCTGCCGAAGGGCGCCAACTTCGAGGTCGACGCGGTGATGGTCATCGACTGACCGCCACGTGGCACGCAAGGCGGCGGTCACCCCGGCACTGGCACCGTCCGGTGAAGCATCGCTTGCGATGCTCGCCGGCGTCGGGCCGGCCGTGGCCGCCAAGCTGCAGGCGCGTGGCCTGGCCACCCTGCAGGATCTCTGGCTGCACCTGCCGCTGCGCTATGAAGACCGCACCCGGCTGACCCGCATCGAAGACCTGCGCAACGGCATTCCGGCGCAGGTGGAAGTGCGGGTGGTGGCCGTCGAGCGCGGCATGCGCTACAGGCCGATGCTGAAAGTGGCAGTGGAGGATGAAGGGCAGGGCACCCTGGTGCTGCGCTTCTTCCATTTCCGCCAGCAGCAGGTCGGCCAGTTCGCGGTCGGCAACCGTCTGCGCTGCTTTGGTACGCCCAAACCGGGGCACCTCGGGTTGGAGATTGTCCACCCCAGTTACCAGGTACTGGGCCGCAACGACGATCCCGATCTCGGCGACCGCCTCGACCCGGTGTATCCCACCGTCGAAGGCGTCGGCCCGATGACGATGCGCAAGCTGATCGGCCAGGCGCTTGATCGCCTGCCGGAAGAAAGCACGCTGGAACTGCTGCCGACCGGCTGGCTCGAGGGCCTCGGCCTGCCATCGCTGCGCAGTGCGCTGCTGACCGTGCATCAACCACCGCCGGATGCAGACCTGGCCGCACTTGCCGCCGGTACCCATCCAGCGCAGCGCCGGCTGGCAATGGAAGAACTGCTGGCGCACCACCTCAGCCTGCGTCGCCAGCGCATTGCGTTGCAGGCGCATCACGCGGCGCCGCTGGCCGGTCCCGGCAAGCTGGCCAAGGCGTTGTTGAAGCAGTTGCCGTTCGCGTTGACCGGCGCGCAGGCACGCGTGTTCAAGCAGATCCGCGAAGACCTTGCGCGCCCCAGCCCGATGCTGCGGCTGGTGCAGGGCGATGTCGGCTCGGGCAAGACCGTGGTGGCGGCATTGGCAGCGATGCTGGCGGTGGAGCAGGGCAAGCAGGTCGCACTGGCCGCCCCCACCGAGCTGCTGGCCGAACAGCATCTCAACAACCTGCGCGGCTGGCTGGAGCCGCTGGGCGTGCGCATCGCCTGGCTGGCCGGCAAGGTCACCGGCAAGGCGCGCGCGAAGGTGATGGAACAGGTTGCCAACGGCGAAGCGCAGGTGGTTGTGGGTACCCACGCACTGATGCAGGAGGCGGTGGTATTCCACGATCTGGCGCTGGCCATCGTCGATGAGCAGCACCGCTTCGGCGTGCACCAGCGCCTGGCGCTGCGCGACAAGGGCAAGGGCGGCAACAACGTGCCGCACCAGCTGGTGATGACCGCCACGCCGATTCCGCGCACGCTGGCGATGTCCGAATACGCCGACCTGGATGTATCGGCCATCGACGAACTGCCGCCGGGCCGCACGCCGGTGCAGACCGTGGCACTGAACAACGATCGCCGCCCCGAGCTGATCGAGCGCATCGCCCTGGCCTGCCGCGAAGGGCGGCAGGTGTACTGGGTGTGCACGCTCATCGAAGAAAGCGAAGAACTGGATGCCACCCCGGCACAGGCCACCTACGAATCGCTGCAGGCACTGCTGCCGGGCGTACGCGTGGGGCTGGTGCATGGCCGGCTGAAGGCGGCCGAGAAGCTGGCGACGATGGTCGCGTTCAAGGCCGGCGACATCGACCTGCTGGTGGCCACGACCGTGATCGAAGTCGGCGTGGACGTGCCCAACGCCTCGCTGATGGTGATCGAGAACGCCGAGCGCCTGGGCCTGGCCCAGCTGCACCAGCTGCGTGGCCGCGTCGGCCGTGGTTCGGCGGTGTCGCGCTGCGTGCTGCTGTATCAGGCGCCGCTGTCGAACATGGCACGCGAGCGCCTGCAGACCATGCGCGAAACCAACGATGGTTTCGTCATCGCCGAGAAGGATCTGGAGCTGCGTGGGCCCGGTGAACTGCTGGGTACCCGGCAGACCGGCCTGGCCGGTTTCCGCATCGCCGATCTGGCCCGCGATGCTGGCCTGCTGCCGGGCGTGCATGCGCTGGCCGAACGCCTGCTGGCGCAGCAACCGGCGCTTGCAGATCGCGTGGTGCAGCGCTGGATCGGTACGGCCGTGCGCTACGCCTCGGCGTAAGGATCGGGCAGCCGGCCGGGGTCAGAGCCCTTGCCCTGCGACCAACGGATCCGACCCCTGCATTTCCTACGCTGCCGGCAACTGCGTGCCCATGTATTCGGCCAAACCCCGGCATGCCAGCAGCAACCCGAAGGGATAACGGGATGCGGTCATGTCGGCAGTCCTTGTGCGCAAGGCAGGAGGCCACGCACGCGAAGGCGAGGGTGGCGGACGGTGAGTGGTTCCAATACCGGTGACTGCCTCAAGAACGCCGGCGGGCGCGAAGCCCCCACGCACCGCCCGCCATAGAACGCGCGGACGGATTGCCTGCCGGACGCCACGCAGTAACACGCGCGCAACGCCGGCAGGCAAGCGTAAACAACAAGGCAGTCAAACGGGATTGGAAGCCCGCGCCATCCGTTGTCGATGGCTTCCCATGTTTTCCATGAAGGACCGTGCGCCTCAATGAGAAAAGTTGGAGAGATCGAAAACGCTGCAATTGCAGCGCGGCCCCGCCCGGCACGCCGATTACGTCATCTTTCCCGATCCCGCCGACGTCGATCCACGCATGGCGTGGATCCACCGTGTCGACCAAGGTCGATACCCACCAAGAGCAGACCATGCCGTGTCGACCAAGGTCGACACCCACCAAGAGCAGTGGACAACTGTCGAAGGCGGGGTGGGTCCGGTTGCGGGGGCGTGAGCCGCATGGATGCGGCGACCGAGCTTACATGGACGTACTTGCAGCGTCCCCCGCAGCCGGACCCGCCCCGCCATCCCACGGAATGCCAGCTTCTGCCGTTGCCGTTGCCGTTGATTCGGCGGGTGCCGGGCGCAGCCCGGCCGAACCCGAACCCCCGTACTTGCAACGGTCATCATCCCGGTCCACACTTCGTTGCCGATCTGAAGACGGCAACGATGACCAAGAAGATCCCGCTGTTGATCGATACCGACCCCGGTGTCGACGACGCACTGGCCCTGCTGATGGCCTTCGCCGATGAACGGCATGACGTGGTCGCCCTGACCATCGCCGCCGGCAACGTAGGCCTGCAGTACACCGTCCGCAACGCCCTCAAGCTCTGCGACATCGTCGGCCGCACCGACGTGCCGGTGTTCGCCGGCAGCCCCGATCCGCTGCTGCATCCATCCGTCGACGCCGCCCACGTGCATGGCCGCGATGGCTATGGCGATGTGGACCTGCCGCCGCCGAGCCGCCAGGCCGACGCCGAGCACGCCGCGCTGGCCATCCTGCGCCTGTCGCACCAGCATGCCGGCGAACTGATGCTGGTGATGCTCGGCCCGCTGACCAACCTGGCGCTGGCGCTGAAACTCGATCCGACCCTGCCCCAGCGCATCAAGCGCATCGTGGTGATGGGCGGCGCAGTCACCTGCCACGGCAACATCACCCCCGCCGCCGAATTCAACATCGCCTTCGATCCGGAAGCCGCGCATGTGGTGTTCACCGCGTTCCCGCACTTGCTGGTGTCGGACTGGGAAGCCACCGTTGCCCACGGCCTGCCGTTGACCGAAGCCGAGCAGTGGCTGGGTGCCGATTCCGATCGCGCGCGCTTCTACGAGCTGATCTCGCGCAAGACCCGTGGCCTGTCCGAAGACAGCAAGGGCGGCCGCTGGTATACCGCCGACGCGCTGGCCATGGCCTGGGCGCTGAACCCGGAAGGGCAGCTGCAGGTCGAATCGCGGCCGCTGAATGTGGAACTGAACGGCACGTTCAGCCGCGGCGCGACCATCGTCGACTGGAACCGCCAGACCGGCCAGCCGGACAACTGCGACCTGCTGATGGCCTACGACCAAGGGCGTTTCGAGGCCCTGGTACGCCAGGCCTTGGGTGCGGACTGAGGTCAGCCTCCTGCACTGGTTGCCCCGGGCGGCAACCAGTGCTTATAATGCCGCTCTTGACCACCAGCCCATTTACGGTGTGAGCCCATGAAGGCCGATATCCATCCGAACTACCGCGACGTCGTCTTCCATGACGTCACCTCCGATTTCAAGATCCTGACCCGCTCGACCATGAGCACGAAGGAAACCATCAAGTGGGAAGACGGCAACGACTACCCGCTGGTGAAGGTTGAAATTTCCTCGGCTTCGCATCCGTTCTACACGGGCAAGCACAAGGTCATCGACACCTCGGGCCGTATCGACAAGTTCCAGAAGCGCTACGCGCGCTGATACGTCGTACCCGGTTCGAACCGACGGCCGCGCTCTGCGCGGCCGTTTGTTTTTGTCCAGCGCCTGCCCAACGGGCGTTTGGATGGACGGAACACTGCGTCCTTGTGACAACGCTTTTGCCGATCCCGGCCGCTCGCTGGCAGGGTGCCGGCTGCCTGTCGTCTACGACTTCTGTCTAGCGCCCGGCAAATGCTGCTGTGCGATAATGACCTGATCCCCGGCACAGGCCGAGGACGTCATTCACGTGCCTGACCAATGCGCTTGGGCAGGCGCCTTCCCATGAAGGAGCGCACACAGTGTCCGATCTTGATCAGGTCACGCTCAACGCCGGCGATAAGTCGGTCGTTCTGCCCGTCATCAAACCCACCCTCGGCAACGACTGCGTCGACATCGCGAAGCTGACCAAGGAAACGGGGTATTTCACCTACGATTCCGGTTTCACCGCGACGGCCAGCTGCAAGTCCGCCATCACCTACATCGACGGCGACAAGGGCGTGCTGCTGTATCGCGGCTACCCGATCGAGCAGCTGTCGGAAAAGTCGAGCTACGTCGAAGTGGCCTACCTGCTGATCAACGGCGAGCGCCCGAGCGCCGAGCAGCTGAAGGCCTTCACCGACGAGCTGGCTGCCGAAGCCAACGTCGATGAGTCGATCAACACCCTGATCGGCAGCTTCGCCAAGGATGCCCATCCGATGGCCATCCTGACCGCCGCCATCGCGCAGCTGTCGGGCATCTACCACGCCTCGCTGGACCTGTCCGACGCCGAACAGCGCCGCCAGGCTGCCGTGCGCCTGATCGCCAAGGTGCCGACCCTGTCGGCGCTGATCTACCGCCACGGCAAGGGCCTGCCGGCCAACAAGCCGGATACCTCGCTGGACTACGTCAGCCGCTTCCTGAAGCAGACCTTCGAGTCGGCTGATGGCAAGTACGAGCTGAACCAGGACGTGGTCAAGGCACTGGACCTGCTGTTCATCCTGCACGCCGACCACGAGCAGAACGCGTCGACCTCGACCGTGCGTCTGGTTGGTTCGACCGGTGCCAACCCGTATGCGTCGGTCGCCGCTGGCGTCACCGCGCTGTGGGGTCCGGCCCACGGCGGTGCCAACGAAGCCGTGCTGAAGATGCTGGAAGAGATCGGTTCGGCCGACAACGTCGAATCGGCTGTGCTGAAGGCCAAGGACAAGACCTCCGGCTTCCGCCTGATGGGCTTCGGCCACCGCGTGTACAAGAACTTCGACCCGCGCGCCAAGGTCATCGGCGAGATGACCGGCAAGGTGCTCAAGCAGCTGGGCGTGCAGGATCCGCTGCTGGACGTGGCCGTGAAGCTGGAACAGGCCGCGCTGCAGGACGAGTACTTCGTCGCGCGCAAGCTGTACCCGAACGTCGATTTCTACAGCGGCATCATCTACAAGGCGCTGCAGATCCCGACCGAGATGTTCACCGTCATGTTCGCCCTGGGCCGTACCTCTGGCTGGGTCTCGCATTGGCTGGAACAGCAGGTCGACCCGGAAATGAAGATCGGCCGTCCGCGCCAGGTCTACACCGGCCACGACGTGCGCGACTACCAGGGCTGATCGCCTGCGGTAGGTTGTGCTGAAGACGCCCCGCGATTGCGGGGCGTTTTTTTTGCTTCGCTTTGGGTAGATGCCAACCTTGGTTGGCACGATTTGGGCGTCCGCGAAACATCGTCCACGCATGGCGTGGATCTACTGCGCTCCGGCTTCGGTGGGTGCCAACCTTGGTTGGCACGATTTGGGTGTCCGCGAAACATCATCCACGCATGGCGTGGATCTACCACGGCACTCCGCTTTCGGTAGATGCCAACCTTGGTTGGCACGCTTTCCCATCCACGCATGGCGTGGATCTACTGCGTCCGGCGCTTGGCACGATGTTCGCCGCGGCAAGACCGCGTGATTCAAGGGTCTCACCAGCTTCACAAGCGCTCGCGCAGCCTCAGGACGCCAGCTGCACCTGCAGCACTGATACGGAGCGTCCAACCCATGAGTACCCGTTTCGACCTGCCCGAGCGCGATCCACTCGGTCCTGACATCGCCACCGTAGTGGCCACTCCCGTCGTGCCACCGCCCAGCGAAAGCGCGGTGTCCTGGGGCGCCATTTTCGCCGGCGCCGTTGCGGCCGCCGCACTGTCGCTGATCCTGCTGATCCTGGGTGTTGGCCTCGGCTTGTCCTCGGTTTCGCCCTGGTCGTTCGAAGGGGTGTCCAAGGAAACCTTCGGCTGGACCAGCGTCGCGTGGCTGACCTTCACCGCGCTGGCTGCTTCCGGTCTTGGCGGCTACCTGGCCGGTCGCCTGCGCACCAAGTGGACGCAGCTGCACGGCGATGAAACCTACTTCCGCGACACCGCGCACGGCTTCGTGTCCTGGGCTGTGGCGACCCTGCTCACTGCTGGCCTGTTGACCTCGGCCATCGGTGGCGTGCTGGGCGCCGGCGCAAAGGTTGCCGGCGCGACCGCAGGCGCCGCTGCCACCACTGCCGGTGCTGCCGTGGCCGAAGCTGGCAGCGCTGCTGCAGGCGCACCGGAGAGCGACCTCAACTACTGGGTGGATTCGCTGTTCCGCAACGCCACCACGGCCGGCCCGGACGCCGCCGGGGCTCCTCCGGTTGCGCCGGCAGCGGGCGCAGCGCCGGGCACCAGCCCGATGGACCCTGCCGCACCACCGCCGCCCCCGGCCGCCGCCAGCATCGGCCCACGTGACGCCCGTACGGCCCCGCCGCCGCCGCGCCCGATGCCGGGCAATGGCCCGATGGGCGACCGCCGCGAAGTCCGGGCCGAAGTGAACCGCATCATCGTCAACAGCCTGCAGGGGGATGGCCTGGACCCGGCCGATACCCAGTACCTGTCGCAGCTGATCGCGCGCGAGACGGGCATGAGCCAGGCTGAAGCGCAGGCCCGTGTGACCGACGTGCAGACCCGCATGCGTGCTGCGCTGGAAAAGGCCAAGAACACCGCCAAGCAAGCTGCCGACGATGCGCGCAAGGCCACGGCCTATGCCGCACTGTGGCTGTTCATCACCCTGCTGATCGGCGCGTTCTTCGCCAGCCTCAGCGCCACCTGGGGCGGCCGTCGCCGCGACCTGTAACCCGCATCTGATGCAAGGAGACCTGCCATGAAAACGCTTCTGCTCTGGTTCTTGGGCGTGCCGATTCCGCTGTTGATCCTGTACGCGATCTTCTTCTGAGATCGTGTCGTTGAGTGAGATCCATCAGGCCGCCGCGAGGCGGCCTGATGCCATCCAGTTGCGCATGGACATTTACAGCGTCGAGCGACGCTTGACCCACGCGCGCAGCGCGCATGACAACCAAGCATCGGCCGAGTACTACGCTTCTGCGTACCGGCTCGGCGAACATCCCAGCACACGCCGGAAGGCAGCAGAAAACGCGCTCGGGCTTGCATAGCCCAGGTCCAATGCCACGCGCGTCACCGCCTGGCCCTGTCCCAGCCGCTCGATGGCCACCAGCAGGCACACCTGCTGCCGCCACTCGGCAAAACCCACCCCCGTATCGGCGCGGAACAGGCGCGTGAACGTGCGCCGGCTCATGCCTGCTTCGGCGGCAACGTCATCGAGGCGCACTGCCAGCGAAGGACTGTCGAGCAATGCGCGGCAGACACGTGCGAGGCGTGCATCGGCGGGCAGCGGTGCATGCAGGGAAAGTGTCGGCATCGATGCGATTTCCGCCACCAGCAGCTGCATCAGTTTGCCTGCGCGCCCGTCCTCGTCGTACAGCGGGGGCAGGTCCACCGCCGCCTCCAGCAGCTGCTGCAACAGCGCAGAGACCGCGTACACCCGGCAGTGCGCCGGCAGCGCTACTGCGTCGGCCGTCTCGGCGGAGAGAAAGGCGTTGAGCATCGTCACTGGCCCGCGCATGGTCATCTCATGCGCCAGGCCTGCAGGCACCCAGCAGGCGCGCCGTGGGGGAACCAGCCACCGCCCCTGCGGCGTGGCCACACTGATGGTGCCGCGCGCGGCGAATGCGAACTGCCCGCGCCGGTGGGCATGGGGGGGAAACGCAAATTCGGCGGCGTAGTCGTTCGAGGTGACCACGACATCGCGTGGCAGGTCTTCGTAGGGATCAAGCAGCGAATTGCGCATGGCCCGGATTCTATAGCGATTGACCCGTCATCGACGGTGGGCCGGATCCGCGCTGTCTAGCATCAACGCTCCCCTCGGCTGTAATGGAACCACATGACCAATACTTTCCATCGCGTGGGACACGGACCCCATGCTGTCCTGGTGCTGCACGGCTGGTTCGGCGACGCGCACGCGTTCGAGCCCATCGAGCCATGGCTGTCGCGCGACGACTTCAGCTACATCTTCATGGACTGCCGGGGCTACGGCGGCATGCGCGATGCACGGGGGGCCTATACCATCGGCGAGATTGCATCCGATGCATTGGATCTGATGGCCGCCCTGGGCCACGAACGCTTCAGCGTGGCGGGTCATTCGATGGGCGGCATGGCCATTGAACGTATGGCGGTGCTTGCGCCGGACCGGGTACACGGCATGGTGGCCATTGCGCCGGTGCCCTGCGGCGGCATTGCCTACGACGCTGCGACGCGAAGCCTGCTTGAAGCGGCAGCCGGGGACGTAGGCGTGCGTCGGACCATCATCGATCGCAGTACCGGCGGGCGGCTGCCAGCGCAATGGCTCGACTGGAAGGCCGCGTATTCGGCGGCACACGCTTCACCTGCAGCATTTGCTGCCTATCTTCCAGCATGGGCGGATACCGATTTCAGCAATGAGATCGTCGGCAAGCATCGGTTGAAGGTGCTGGTGGGTGGGCACGATCCCACCTTCAACCGCGCACTGATGGAGCGCACCTATCTGCGCCGCTACCGGCAGGCCACGATGGAGGTCCTGGAGGATGCCGGGCATTACCCGATGAACGAAACGCCGCTGGCCCTGGTGGCGGCCATGGAATCGTTCCTGAAAGAGGCGTCGGTTCCGGGATGAATGGTTTCTGGCACGGGAGGTCGTTTCCACATCTTTTCGGATCATCACATCCGCGACCAGCGTGACGACCAGCCTGTGGTGCTGCCGGGCACGCTGGTGGCTAGGATTGACCACCAGCGCTCAGCACGAGCACCCGTGCATCGATCATGGCTCGACTCTGCAAAGTGCATGTCTCGCAATGAGGTTTGTTGCAAAGACCGGTTGAGGAAATTTGCATAACCCTCAAACATTGAACGCCTTCAAAGAATTTCCTTAACGTTCAGCTATTTAGGAATGGTTGAATGGCCGTCGCAGGGTAGGGGTACCTACCATTCTCTCCGTCGCCCGCCCCCACGCAGGCGGGTGATGCCTCCGCACTGGAGGCCTCATATCCCACCGTCCGAGAGAGACACCATGAACTCCATCCTGAAGAAGGCCGCGCTCGCTGCAGCGCTGGCTACCGTTTCGCTGTCCGCCAATGCATTCGATGCCGACATCAAGGTCTGGGCCAACGTCGATCCGACCCTGGCCCTGCTCAAGGCCGATGGCACTGCGCTGGATTCGGTGGTCAACATGGTCCACAACCCGGTCAGCGGCCTGGTGCCCTGGTCGCAGCAGGTGCGCATCTACTCCAACGATGAAAGCAAGGACATCGAAGTGCGTGTTGGCAGCACCCCGCAGCTGCTCAACACCGATGGTGGCGGCGCGCCGGTGCCGCTGACCGTCAGCCTCAATGGCAGGGCGCTGACCGTGGCGGCGCAGGACTTCTCCGCAACCGACCTGTTCGACGGCGCACTGCCGGGCGCATCGATCCCGCTGGCGCTGCGTATTGCACAGACCGTCCAGGCGCCGATCGCCCGCGGCGGCAGCTACGAAGGCATCGTCACCATCGCCATGCAGCAGAAGACCACCAGCCCGTAAGGCACCCGCGCCGGCCCGCTTGCCGGGCCGGCTGCTTCCGGTAATCCCCATGAATGCTCCTGCACCCACCGTCACCCGGCTGGCGGTCGCGCTCGCCCTGTCGCTGGCCACACCCCTGGTCGCGGCGCGCGGCGTTCCCGCCGGTTTCGAGGATCTGGTCGAAGGCCAGACCGAACAACTGGAGATCCGTCTGTTCGGTCGTTCGACCGGGCTGGTGCCGGTGCGCGTGACCCTGGAACACGTGCAGCTGGAAACCCCGGCCGAGGCGCTGCAGGCATTGCAGCTGTCCGCCGAAGCGCAGGCTGCGCTGCTGCCGGCCTTGTCGCAGCCGCTACCGCGCAACAGCCACCTGGCATGCCGTTACGGCGGTGCCAGTGCCGGTTGCGGGTACATCGATCCTCCCCAGGAGCCCACTGCCGTGCGCGCGCTGTATGACGAAGGCGAGGGCGCAGTGCGCCTGTTTGTTGCCCGCCAATGGATCCCCGGCGAGCCGGCCGCCGAGCGCTACCACCAGGTCAGCGCCAATGCCGAGAACGCCTTCCTGCACCAGCACACCTTCAATGTCAGCGGTGGCCGGGGCTACCAGGCGCTGGCCGCGCAGGGCATGGGCGCACTGGGCGTGTTCCAGCGCGGGCACCTGTCCGCCGACTGGACCTTCAGCCAGCAGCACTACCGCGGCGCTCTTGCCAGCCGCCGTTTCCAGCTAGACAACGCCTACTACCGCCATGACCTGGGCCAGCAGCACTACCTGCAGGCCGGGCGCATGGACCGCCGCAACCTGAGCAGCCCGCAGGGCGGCACCTTCAGTTTCAGCATGCTGCCGATGGATCGCTTCCAGGGCCTGCGGCTGGGCACCACGCAGGCCTACGTGGACTCCGCCGCCGCCGTGCAGGCCACGCCGCTCACCGTGCTGCTGGCGCGCGATGCGCGTGTGGATGCGTTCGATGGCGAGCGCCTGTTGCAGACCTTCTACCTGCAGGCAGGCATCAACCAGCTCGATACGCGCCGGTTCCCCATGGGCAACTACACCGTCAGCCTGCGCATCTACGAAGACGGCGTGCTGGTACGCAACGAGGACGCGCCGTTCGACAAGGGCGGTGACTGGACCGACAGCAGCGTGCAGTGGTTCCTGCAGGGGGGCCGCCGTAACGAGCGGCGCAGCGACCGCTTCGACGACGAACTGGCGGCCATGGGCGGCCTGCGCGTGCCGATGGGGCGCAACGTGGCCATGACCGCTGGCATCGCCGATCTGGGCGGTTTCAGCTACGGCGAACTGCGGGTGGACCTGCGCCATGTGTTTGCCACCCAGGAAGTCCGCGCCACCTTCAGTGGCATGCACGGCAGCGATGGCAGCCGTGGCCAGCAGCATCAGCTTTCCTACCGTCGCCGTGCTTCGTGGAATGTGTACCACCAGCGCATGCGCGGCCGTGCCTGCCAGTTCGAGGATGACGCGCGCGACCGGCTCGGCTGCGCCGATTCGCTCAGCGCCTCGATGGCGCTGCCGGTGGCCGGCGGCAACGCCTACGTGGCCTATACGCGCCGCCAGACCTGGCGTGCAGGCACCGTGCGGCCGGGGCTGGATGATGATCCGCTGGCCGGACTTGACCCGCTGCTGCCGCCGTGGATGCCACAGCCCACGCGCATACCGCAGCTCAGCCGCACCTGGCAGGCCAGCTACAGCCGCAGCCAGCGCTGGGGCGAGTTCAGTGTCTCCAGCCGCATCGGCGTGTGGCAGCAGACCAGCGGCGGTGGGCTGCGCGACGGCCGTGACCGCGGCATCTACCTCAATTTCAGCCTCAACCGCCTGCAGCACGATGACCGCGGCAGTTCGCAGCGACGCTATGGCGTGGACGTGCGGCAACCACAGCATGCGCGCCCGGACATCAACTACAGCGCCGGGCAGACGCTGCGCCAGGAATACGAGGATCAGTACCGCGAGGTATCGGGCGAACTGCGCGGCAACAACAACGAGCGCTACAGCGCCACGCTGAGTACCCAGCTGCAGAACCGCATCGGCCAGACCGGTGCCACGGTGTCGCGCTACCAGCACCAGGGTGGCAACGAAGTGGCGTACAGCGCCACGCACAGTTCCGGCCTGGCCATCGGCAAGCGCGGCGTGTACTGGGGCGCTGGCGTTGGCGCCGACGCGGGGCTGGCAGTGCAGGTGGATGACACCGACGACCTGGACCTGACCGGCGTTGCCGCCGAGCTGCAGGTGGGCGGGCTACGTCGACAGCGACTGAAGCTGGGCGAGCGCCGGCTGCTGCCGATTTCCGCCTACCAGTCGCACCGCGCTGAAGTGCAGGACGCCAGCGCCCTGGACAGCATCGCCGCCGTGCGCGTGAGCGGTGTGGGCGGCGCGCGTCCGTTGTTCCTGCCACCGGGCCGGCTGGTGCGCATGCCGGTGCCGATTGAAGTGACCTACACCTTCATCGGCAACGCCCAGGACATCGCCGGCGCACCGCTGCGCGGTGCCCGCATTCTCAACGCGCCGGTGCCCGGTACCGGCAGCAATGGAGGTTTCGTGGCCGACTTCCCACGACGCGAGAAGACCCTGTACCTGCTGCAGGACGACCGGTTGCTGCACTGCCCGCTGCAGGTGCGCGAGCGCCGCAGCGTGGTGATGCTGGTAGGCGCCGTGCAGTGCGAGCCGCTGGCCGTGGCCCAGCTGCCGGCCGACATCCGCCACCAGGCACGAGTGACGCGGTTGCTGCAGGAGCAGGCGCTGATCGCCGCCACGCCACAGACCGCAGCAGCGGGAGGTGCGAAGTGAGCCCTCGGTTGTGGTGGGTGATGGCGGTGTTGTGTGGGCTGGTGCTGTTGGTGCCACGGGCGATGGCGCAACAGCCGCCGGAGACGCATCCGTCGAGCGAGCACCGGGACATCGTGATGAGTTGGGATCGCTCTGCGATGCCGGGAGATATCGAGTTGTGGCCATCCAAAACTGTATTTGGATACGAGGAGCAGGGCACGCTGGGCTACGGTCATATGTTCATGACGTGCAGCTCGAACTCCAGCTCGGAACGCGGAAAGTGCCCGACTAATGACACCTTGGAGGATAGCGTAGGGGCCGTTAGCACAATCCCACTGAGGTTCACGGAAAGTCGCAGCGGTATGGAGGTGGATGTGGAAGTCACCGCTGCCATCCGTCGTATCGACGCTACGTTCGCCTGCAGCTTTGACTACTGGTCCGGGCCGCTCCGGCCAGTCTGGTCTTCCACCACCGGCTCGTGCGCGGGTATTGATCGCGTGGGCACATCCGTCGAGATGAGGCTGACTTCCGGTCAGTTGAGCCAGCTTGTAGCGGGTCACTGGTCGGCCGTATTGGACCTGACGCTACGAATGCCGCCCCACCAGCACCTTGCGGACTACTCGTTCTCCTTCGACTTCACCATCACCGACCACAACGCGGTCTCCATCTACTTCCCGCTTTTCGATCAGGTCACCCCGCACGTCGGTCTGAACCTGCAGTACGACCCCATCGCGCAGACCATCGGCGGTCGTACCCAGCTCGACATGTGCCTGTACGACGGACTTGGTTCGCAGAGTGCCTACCTCGGTGTCACCGTGCGTGACAGCGGCGCGCAACCTCCCGGGCCCTCGGGCTACTCGGTATGGCACGTCGATGGCGGCAGTGATGCCAGCCAGCGCGTGGACTACACCGTCACCCTGGATCACAACGGTAGCGCGCTGCCCATGCGCAATGGTGTGGAGCAGTTGCTGCACGGCATCGATACCGCCCGGCTGCGGCTGGTGTTGCTGCCCGGCATGACGCAGCCGGTGTTCTGCCTGCCTACGCCATTGACGCTGGAAACACCGCGTGTGCCGGTCAGCACCAAGCGCCCTGGCTACTACAGCGGCGATCTCAAGGTGGAACTGCGTGTTCCCACTGTCACGCCCTGAACCCCACATGGAGTCCCCGATGAAACCCCTAGTCCGCTGCTTGCTGCCGCTGTCGCTGCTGATGGCGTTGCCTGCCCATGCCAATCTCACCGTGCACCCCATGCGTACGTCGGTAGACGCGAAGAAAGGCGCACAGATACGCATCTACTCGCAGTCCACCCAACCGCAGTACGTGCAGGCATCTATCAAGCGCATCGTCGACCCGGCGGGGGCAGGTGAACAGGAGGTTGAGGTGGAGCCGAATGAGGCCGCCATCGCCATCACGCCGGGAAAGTTCGCGCTCGCCGGTGGCGGCAACCGGCTGATCCGTGTGATTCCGCTTCAGCCGGTCGAAAAGGAAACGGCATACCGCGTGTACTTCGAGGGCGTGCGAGGCCCCGAACGGGCAGACCCGGCAGGCGAGGGTGAGAAGGCCCAGGCCAATGTCGGCGTCAGCCTGGTATGGGGCGCGCTGGTCAATGTACTGCCCGCGCAATCGACGATGGACGTGCAGGTGGAGGGAAACCAGCTGCGCAACACCGGCACGGTACGCGTGGGCATCACCAGTATCGCTCACTGCGATGGCGCGCGCTGCACCGCGCATGACGTCTCGCGCAGCCTGTATCCCGGCAGCGCGCTGGAACTGCCATTTTCCCTGCAGCCGGGCCACACGCTGCAGCTGCGCTATCGGCTGACCCGCGATGGCTATCGCGAGCACGTGCACAACGTCGCGCTCTGAGTGCATCTCGCCGCTGTGGCTTGGTGCCACAGCGGTTCCTTCTGTTCCGTTTGTTAAGGAGAATCCCATGAACAAGATCTATCGACGACTCTGGTCCGCCGCCCGCCAATGCTGGGTGGTTGCAAGCGAACTGGCGGCAGCGCGCGGCACGCGCAGGCACACATCGCGTGGTCCCGGATTGGCGCTGGTGCTGGCCATGCTGCCGGCATCGGTCATGGCAGCCACTGCGGGCCATCTCGAAACAGGCGCTGATGAGTGGACGGAAGAAGCCCTGTACGCTGCCTTTGGCCCGTTCAACACAAGCGCCATGCTTGTGCACGAGGATGCCGCCACCGCTCCCAGCGGGCGAGCGTTCTCCCGCGCGAACGCGCTTCCGCTGGCCTACAGCGATTTCGTCCAGCTCGGTTCGTACGCCGGTGCCCGTGACAGGGCGGTCGCGGTAGGTGTATCGGCCTTCTCCAACAGCTACGGCGTGGCACTTGGCTACCAGGCCGATGCCAACGGGCGCTATGCGACCGCGCTGGGGCACAAGTCGGTCGCTTGGGAGCTCGGCGGAGTCGCGGTGGGCAACGATGCGAAGTCATACGCGCATAACGCGGTCGCACTGGGAAGTGGTGCGCTAGCGTCCGGACGCAATTCCGTCGTACTGGGGGCTGACTCCAACGACTACGGCGACAATCAGGTGTCGGTCGGTAACGGCAGCATGCGGCGCAAAATCGTATACCTTGCCGACGGTGCGGTCGACGCCAACAGCAGCGATGCAGTGACCGGCAGGCAGCTGCATGCTACCCAGCAGGCGCTGGCCAGCGTGAGCCAGAGTCAGAAGTTGCTGGCGACGGGGACCGCGGCGACCAATGCCAACGCTGCCCAAGCAGTGGGTAATCGTGCGCTTGCGATGGGCATTGGGTCAACGGCTGATGGCGATGATACCGTTGCGTTGGGCGGGGGCGCTCGCACAGCGTCCGGCTCGGGCATCTCCCGCATCGCCATCGGTGCAGGCGCCTTCGCGGGCACCAGCGGTTGGACGGGTGCCATCGCCTTGGGTGGGAGCGCCAGTTCCACGCATGACGGCGTTGCCATCGGCTATCAGGCCAAGACAAGCAGCAGCGGTACGATCGCGCTTGGTCGCGGGGCAACGGTCACGCACGGAAATTCGGTTGCGCTGGGCGCCAACTCGGTGACCTCCAGCGCCAATACGGTGTCGGTGGGCAGCAGCAGCAACAAGCGCAGGATCCAATACCTCGCCGATGGCGTGATTGCGGCGGGCAGTACCGACGCGATCACCGGCAACCAGTTGCATACGACCAATGCATCGGTGGCGACCGCGGCGGCAACGGCGACTGAGGCAAAGGCCGGTGTTGATGCAGTCAACCGGCGACTCAATGCAGAAGCGCTGGCGTTGGGGGGCGGTGCGCTTGCAGAGTCCAATGCTTATGGCATCAGCACCGCAGTGGGACGCAACGCCAGGGGCTACAACGGCAAGAGCGTCGCGCTGGGTGACGACGCAAGGTCTGGCGTGGACAAGGACGGGAACCGTGTTGCCAATGCCAATGGGGGCGTGTCGGTGGGGGCAATGTCACGCAGCGGCAACGGTGCTGTTGCGGCAGGGTTGCAGGCCAGCGCGGTGGGTGATCGTGCCATTGCCGTTGGCCATGAGGCCTCGGCGGATGTGATTCACGCCACCGCGATCGGATATCAGAGCAAGGCCAGCGCCGGGCATTCCACCGCACTCGGGCGCGGTACCCACGCAAGCGGCCTCTACGCGACGGCCATGGGCAATTTGGCCAGGGCCTCGGCCGAAAGTGCCGTGGCCATTGGTGATCGCTCCCTGGCTCAGCACAATGGTTCGGTGGCGTTGGGCAATGGTTCGCAGACCAGCGCTGCCAATCAGATTTCCGTTGGCAACAGCGCCATCAAGCGCAAGCTGGTCAATCTGGCTGACGGTGCGCTCAGTGCGTCCAGCACCGAGGCCGTGACCGGCAAGCAGCTCAACGCTACCAATGCCAATGTGACCACCGTGCAGAATGCGGCCAATGCCGCGCAGACGGCGGCAACCGGCGCCAAGACCGCCGCAGACAACGCGCTGGGCAGGGCCACAGCGTTGAGTGGTCTGGTCAGCCAGGTATCGGCCACGGGCAATGTGCGCCTGGGCGCAGACAACACTGGCACCGTGGTGGATGTGGCCAACAAGGACGGCGCGAAGCGGCGCGTCAACAACGTTGCCAACGGCGTGCTGAGCGGTACCAGTACCGATGTCGTGACCGGACAGCAGCTTCATGCCACCAACCAGTCTGTTTCCACGCAGGGCCAGTCACTGGTGCTGCACGGCCAGCAGCTGGCAACGCATACCCAGGCTCTCGCGGCACAGGACCAGCGCGTCGCGGCCAACCGCGCCGACATCGATCAGCTTCGTACGGACGTGGACGACTTTGATCCGGATCTGGATGGGGTGGTGAAGTTCAGTGCCGATCGCCTGCTTGTGGACATGGAAGGTGCGCGCATATCGGGAGTGGCGGCGGGAGATGTGAGCTCGGCGGCCAGTACCGATGCGGTGAATGGTGGGCAGTTGTTTGCGGCTAATGAGAAGATCGCGGCACTTGAGAGCGTTGGAAAGTTTGTATCAATCGGTATAGGTGGCAGCCAACGAGCATCGGCCGCAGGAGTGGGAGCAGTTGCAATCGGTGACTCGGCCGAAGCGACCGTCGGTGGTGAAGGTGGAGTGGCGCTAGGGGCATTTTCTCGCGCGGCGGGAAAGAACTCCATCGCCATAGGTCGCGCAGCGCACGTTGCTGAAAGTGCAGAGGGTGGATTTGCATTGGGCGTTGGCACATCTGTCAGCGCGAACCGAGGGGTGGCACTGGGCGCGGAAAGTCAGGTGCAGGTGGGAGCAGATAATAGTGTCGCAGTTGGCTATGGGTCGATTGCATCAGAACCTGACACCGTTTCTTTTGGCAACGACAGCATCCGTCGAAGGCTGACCGGCGTTTCTCGAGGACTTGGCGAAGCCGAAGCTGTTGCCATCGTCCAGTTGTCTGAATCCCTCTCCACCTTAGGAGGTGGTGCGAGGTTGAGCAGCCAAGGTGGCGTGATAGCTCCCGTCTATAACGTGCAGGGTGGTACGCAGAGCAATGTGGGTGACGCGTTAGCTGTTCTCGATGGCGCAGTGCTCAGATCCGATAGCCGAGTAGATGGCGTCGAAGGCCAGCTGCGTGCGACATTCCAACAGTCGCCATCAACCAGCGCAGAAGGAATCGGCCAGGTGAACCTGGCTGGTGCGCAGGGCATGGTTCTGTCGAATCTGGCTGATGGTCGCATTGCTGCGGGTAGTCGTGATGCGGTGACTGGGAGTCAGCTGTTTGCAGTCAAGCAGGATATTGATCGGAGCCGAAGCGAACTGAATGCACTGCTTGATGCAGGCGGATTTGGTCCTTCAATTGCCGGGGACGCATACGGCGTGATCGACTACGGCGGCGCCATGCTGACGGGTGTATCAGATGGTGAACTGTCACCTGGGAGTAGGGATGTTGTGAACGGTGGGCAGCTGTTCTCCACAAACCTGCGCGTGCGAGAGCTGGAGCAGACGGGGCGTTTCCTGAGAGTGGGATTTGACGGCCTGAGCAATGATGCCGAGGCTGGTTTCCTCGGTGTCGCATTGGGGGATTCCGCCAAGGCGTCCATCGGCTCTGAAGGTGGTGTGGCCATCGGGAGTTACTCGATTGCAGAAGGGGAGAACTCAGTTGCGCTTGGTCGAGGATCTCACGTGGCCGATTCTGCTGAGAGCGGGTTTGCCCTGGGCGTTGGTTCGAATGTCTATGCGAACAAGGGTGTGGCCTTTGGCGCGTCGAGTCGTGTGGTAGCAGGCGCTGATGGAGCGCTCGCGCTGGGTTCCTACTCAATCGCGACCGAATCAAATACGGCTTCATTCGGTAACGGCTCGGTTAAACGGCGTTTGGTGAACCTTGGTCGTGGCACTGGTGAGCATGATGCAGTCACCGTGGCACAGTTGAGCGAGTCGCTAGCTGCACTTGGGGGCGGTGCGGGTCTCGATGAGAATGGTCGTGTCGTCACCCCCGGCTTCAACGTCCAGGGCCAGCAGCAGAACACCATCAACGAAGCCCTCGCCACGCTCGACTCGGCCGTAGTCACCACCGGGTCTCGTGTCGACCGCGTGGAAACCCAGCTCCGCTCGGTGTTCCAGGAATCTCCGTCCGTCCGCAGCGACGGCACCGCCCAGCTCACCCTGGCGGGTGCCAACGGCATGGTCATCTCCAACGTCGCCAACGGCTTGATCGCCGCCGGCAGCCGCGAGGCGGTCAACGGTGGCCAGTTGCATGCCGCGCAGCAGCAGCTCAACGGTCGCATCGATGGCCTGGAGCAACGCGTGGACGGCCAGCCGCAGGCGCGTGCAATGGCCACGGCATCGGCGGCGCCGACCGAAGAGATCATGCCAAGCCCGGAAGCCAGCGGTTCGCCGCAGGTCGCTTCGGCAGGCGAGGACGCTTCGCCTGCACCGCAGCCGAAGGCGAAAAAGGATGACTCGCCCGCGCCCACGCCGCAGGTTGATACCGCCGAGCTGGAAAAGATGCTGGCCCGCGCCAACGAGTACACCGATGGTGCGATCAGCAACTTCGAGCGCCGCCTGGACAAGATGGACAAGCGCTTCAACCGCATGGCGGCGATGAGCAGCGCGCAGACGGCCATGGCCATGAACACCGCCGGCCTGGCGACCTACAACCGCCTTGGCGCGGGCGTGGGCTACGCCGAGGGCGAGTCGGCCATGGCGGTGGGTTACCAGCGCGTGCTCAACGACAAGGGCTCAGCCACCTTCAGCCTCAATGGTGCCTTCACCAACAGCGGTGAACGCAGCATGGGCGTGGGTGTGGGCATCGGCTGGTAAGCCATGGCGCCCCGGTGTGGTGCGCGTAACGAGCCCCGCCGCGCCGGGGCCATTGCAGAGGAGGTTGCAATGTATCGCTTCATGAGCCGCTTCATGACCTATCGGCGCTACTACCTGTGGCGCGCCCGCATCCGCTACTTCACCCACGACATGGATACGTGGACGCTGGCCTGCCTGGTGCTTATGGTCTGCATGGGGTTGATGGTGTGGGGGTTCTGGCGCGTGGTGAACGTGCCGCAGCCCCGAATCCACCCGGAGGCCGCAGCCGTGCGGGTGGAAGTGCTGACCGACGAAGCGATCCATCGCATCGTGCTGGTGCGCCACGGCGGCACCACGCCGGGTGATCCCTTCTACAGCGCTGCAGAGATCCGCGGCAGCACCCAGCGCACGTTGCGGGTCCGGCAGACTCTGCAGGACCCGGTGGCGATGAAGCTGCAGGCGGACATGTACGCCGACATCGCCGACTACATCAACGCTACCGGTGCCTGCATGCCGTTTCCTTGCCGCCGCGTGAGTTTCCGCATCGAACAGCTGCAGCGGTCGGGGCATGAGAGTGCGGTACGCAACAAGGCGCTCGCCGAGATCCTGCAGGTGCCGTGGTACTTGGTGCCGAACCTTGATGGCGAACGCACGCGCGTGCGCAGTGGCTGGGCGGATGACTTCCAGGATGTGTATGCGCACGCCTGGAACCTGCATGACCTGCAGAAGATGCATGCGCGCATGATGGCCGAGTATCCGTACCGTGCGGCGGTGCCGTGGCTGGCACGATTGGCAACCCCTGCCCAGGAACAGCTGATCTTCCAGTAGCGCCGGGCCATGCTCGGCTGCTCTTGGCGCAGAGCCGGGCACAGGCCCGGCTCTGCCAGGATCAACCGCCGATGTAGGCGGTGATTTCCATCTCGGCCAGCAGCTGCCGCAACTGCGTGGCCGACGCCCGCCGCATGGGTTTCTCGTCCACCGGCGACAGCGGGGCCTGGCGCAACGCATCGTAGGGCAGGACGGCCAGGTCGAAGGTCAGGTCTTCGGCACTGAACACCCACACCGGCACATCCAGGTTGCGCTCACGGTCCATCCGCAGGCGCCGCGTACGCGATTCGGCGGGGATGCGATGTTCGTCCAGGAAGCGATGCACGGCCTCCGGGTCGTCACTGTGCAGGTGCAACTGCACGGGGCTGTTGGCATCGGCGGTGCCGTCCAGCACCGGTCCGGCCAGGCGCGGCGAAAACCCGTGCAGGAACTCCAGCGCCCGCAACGCGGACTCGCGCCGCCGCTGTAGTTCGCTGCCGTGCTGCGGGCCGGAGAACAGCCGTTGGTACTCGCGCAGCGCCTGTTCGATCTCGACGTTGCGGGGCAGGGAAGCATCGTCGTGGATGCCAAGGCGGCTGGCAGCCTTGAGTTTGGCCTGGTGGAAGTCGCGGATTCCGCCTTCGGCCATCAGCCGGGCGGCTTCGTGGGCGAGGCGATGACGCCGTTCGCGGGTCTGGCTGACAGCATGCTGGTGAGCGCGGTGCATGCGATGACTCCCTGTTGCGACCTGGCCACAGACTAGCGCAGGCGTGTGACATCTGCGTGGGCGAAGGCAACGGCGCCGCTCCGCTCGCCGGGCATGGCCCGGCGCTACCGGAAGAGGGCGCCCGACGGGTGTGGCATGGTAGCGCCGGGCCATGCCCGGCGGATGCATCGGCGCCAACCAAGGTTGGCATCTAGCGGGGTAGCGCCGGGCCATGCCCGGCGGATGCATCGGCGCCAACCGAGGTTGGCATCTACCGGGGTAGCGCCGGGCCATGCCCGGCGAATGCATCGGCGCCAACCAAGGTTGGCGACTACCAGGGCAACGTCGGGCCATGGTGCCAACCAACGGTTGGCACCCCACCCAGCCTGGCTTCAGAAGATATCGAACGCGGCCGCGTCAGCCTGCGGGGTGCTCTGCAGGTTGAGGTCGTAGTCGGTCAGGCGGTCCATGTCTTCCACCTTCACCCACTCCACCGCACCGTTGAGGGTGGCCTGGACCATGCCGCTCGGCGGTTCGTTCTGTGCGATCGGGGTGTCCTTCAGCGCAGTGCGCATGTAGTCGATCCAGATCGGCAGGGCGGCCTTGCCACCGTATTCGCGGTAGCCCAGCGAGCGGAAGTCGTCGCGGCCCACCCACACGGTGGTCACGTACGGGCCGCCGAAGCCGGAGAACCAGGCGTCACGGTGATCATTGGTGGAGCCGGTCTTGCCGCCCACGTCTTCGCGGCCGAGTACCTTGGCCTGCGCGCCGGTGCCGCGCTGGACCACGTCGCGCATCATCGACACCAGCTGGTAGGCGGTACGGGCGTCGATCGCACGCGGTGCGGTACGCGCGTCCGGGTTGGCGGGTGCGGCCGGCGTTTCGGTTTTGGCTTCCGGCTTGGTGGCGGCGGAGGCATCGACCTTGGGTGCCGGGGCGCCGAAGTTGAAGCCGTCCACGACCTGGTTCACCGGCTGGTCGCTGCTGCCGGCGCAGTCGCGGCAGGCCATCGCCGGGTTTTCCTTAAACACCAGGTTGCCATCGCGGTCGTTGACCTGGTCGATCAGCCAGGTGTCCACGCGTGAGCCGCCGTTGGCGAACACGGCATAGCCGCGGGCCACCGACAGCGGGGTCAGCGAGGCAGTACCCAGCGACATCGACAGGTTCGGCGGCAGCTCGGATTCGGCAAAGCCGAACTGGCTGATGTACTTGCGCGCGTAGTCCACGCCCATGCCATCAAGCAGGCGTACCGAGACCAGGTTGCGTGACTGCACCAGCGCTTCACGCAGGCGCATCGGGCCGCGGAAGCCGCCGCCGTCGTTCTGCGGTGCCCAGGTCTTGCCGCGGCGGTCGCGGAACACGACCGGGGCGTCGAGCACGATCGAGGCCGGGTTGTAACCCTTGTCGAAGGCGGCCGCATAGACGAACGGCTTGAAGCTCGAACCGGGCTGGCGACGGGCCTGGGTGGCACGGTTGAACTTGTTGCCGGAGAAGCTGAAGCCGCCGACCAGCGCCTTCAGGGCGCCGCTGTGGGCGTCCAGCGAAACCAGGGCGGACTGGCCGCGCGGGAGCTGGTCGAGCAGCCATTCGCCCTCCTTGGCACCGGCGCGCACGCGCACGATGTCGCCGCGCTGCACCAGTTTGGCCGGGCTCTTGTTGGCCCACTTGGCGGCGCCGGCCGGCAGCACGATCTCGCTGCGGTTGGCCAGCACCACAGTGGCGCTGCCGTCGGCGCCGGTGCTGGCGACGATGGCCGGCAGCAGGCCGGCCTGGCCGAACATGCCACGCAGGTGCTCGGCCAGGGCCGCGGCGTCATCGCCGGCGCCCAGCTGCACCTGCTTCTCCACGCCGTGCCAGCCGTGGCGATGGTCGTACAGCAGCAGGCCGTCGCGCACCGACAGGTTGGCGGCGGTCTGCAGGGTCGAATCGATGGTGGTGGTGACGTGGTAGCCCTTGTTGACCACGTCGCCGCCAAAGCGGGCGATCATTTCCTGGCGCACCAGCTCGGCCACGTACGGGGCATCGACCTGCACCGGCGGCTCGTGGGCGGTGGCGTGCATCGGCACGGCCTTGGCCGCATCGGCCTCGGCCTGGCTGACGAACTTCAGGTCGGCCATGCGCTGCAGCACATAGTTGTCACGACGCTGGCGGGCGCGCTCCGGGTTGGAGATCGGGTTGCCCGAGGACGGGAACTTGGGGATGCCGGCCAGCGAGGCCATCTCGTCCAGGTCCAGTTCGCCCAGCTTCTTGCCGTAGTAGAACTCGGCGGCGGCGGCCACGCCGTAGGCGCGGTTACCGAAGAAACTCTTGTTCAGGTACAGCTCGAAGATCTCGTCCTTGCTCAGCTCGGACTCGATCTTGCGCGCCAGCAGGATCTCGGCCAGCTTGCGGGTATAGCTGTACTCGGAGCTGAGGAAGAACTGGCGGGCCACCTGCTGGGTGATGGTGGAGCCGCCGGGCACGCGCTTGTCGTTGGTGGTGGCCAGCAGCCACACCGCGCGACCGATGCCCTTGTAGTCCACGCCGCCGTGCTCGTAGAAGCGGGCATCCTCGGTGGCCAGGAACGCCTGCTTCAGCTTCTCCGGCACGTCCTTCATGGTGATGGGGGTACGCCGGGTCTCGCCGAACACCGCCATCAGCTTGCCGTCGGCAGCGTAGACGTACATCGGCTCCTGCATTTCCACGTCGCGCAGGGTCTGCACGTCGGGAAGCTTGGAAGAAACGGCGTAGTACAGGCCGCCAACGGCGGCCGCTCCGACCAGCGCCAGGACCAGGACAACAAGAAAGATCCAGCGCAGCCAGCGGCGGAGACGGGTCATCGGTGTCAGATTCCGATTGCGAATTTCGTGGTCGCAGAGTATAGATTACGCAAGGTGGCGGCTGGGGCCGGCACTGGGGAGTGCAAGGGGACGCCAGGGGCTGCGTGTTCATCCTGTGAGGGATGTCACAGCAGGGCGGTTGCCATTTGCTAAGAATACGTTATTAATGCGCGGACGCAGCTCTTGCGTCCAAGTGCCCGTCGGCAGGGGAGAAACCGTGGGGCTCATCCCAAAAAGTCAGTCGCCGCTCATTGGCGTCGACATCAGTTCGACTGCGGTAAAGCTGTTGCAGCTTTCCCGCAGCGGCAACCGTTTCCGTGTGGAACATTATGCCGTGGAACCGCTGCCGCCGAACGCGGTGGTGGAGAAGAACATCGTTGAAGTGGAGGCCGTGGGAGAGGCCATCCGCCGGGCGATGAACCGTTCCGGCAGCAAGGCCAAGCTGGCCGCTGCGGCCGTGGCCGGTTCGGCGGTGATCACCAAGGTGATCCCGATGCCGGCCGACCTGGACGAGAACGACATGGAAGCCCAGATCGAGCTGGAAGCGGTCAACTACATTCCGTATCCGATCGAGGAAGTGAACCTGGACTTCGAGGTGATCGGGGCGATCCCGAACAACCCGGAAATGGTCCAGGTGCTGCTGGCGGCCTCGCGTTCGGAAAACGTCGAGCTGCGTCAGTCCGCGCTGGAACTGGGTGGCCTGCAGGCCAAGGTGATGGACGTGGAGGCCTTCGCGGTCGAGAACGCCTTCGCCCTGGTGGCCAGCGAGCTGCCGGTGTCGGCCGAGGGCGTGGTCGCGCTGGTCGATATCGGCGCCACCATGACCACCCTCAACGTACTGCGCGGTGGCCGCAGCCTGTACAGCCGCGAACAGGTGTTCGGTGGCAAGCAGCTGACCGACGAGATCATGCGCCGCTATGGCCTGAGCTACGAGGAAGCCGGTCTGGCCAAACGCCAGGGCGGGCTGCCGGAAAGCTACGAGATGGAAGTGCTGGAGCCGTTCAAGGAAGCCACGGTCCAGCAGATCAGCCGCCTGCTGCAGTTCTTCTACGCCGGCAGCGAGTTCAACCGCGTCGATCACATCGTGCTGGCCGGCGGCTGTGCCGCCCTTGCAGGCCTGCCGGAGATGGTCGAGGAACAGCTGGGCGTACCGACCGTGGTCGCCAACCCGCTGGCACAGATGACCCTGGGGCCGAAGGTGCAGGCGCACGCGCTGGCCCAGGACGCCCCCGCGCTGATGATCGCGACCGGTCTGGCGCTGAGGAGCTTTGACTGATGGCACGCATCAATCTATTGCCCTGGCGCGCCGAACGGCGCAAGCAACGCCAGCGCGAGTTCGGCATCATGCTGGGCATGGCCGCCCTGGGTGGCCTGCTGCTGTCGCTGTTGATCTGGTTCTACTACGACATGCAGGTCAGCGGGCAGAATGACCGCAATGCCTACCTGCAGACCGAGATCGACAAGGTCAAGGAGCAGAACAAGGAAATCGACCGCCTCGACGAGCAGAAGAATCGACTGCTGGCCCGCAAGGCGGTGATCGAACAGCTGCAGGCCAAGCGTTCGCAGATGGTCCACCTGTTCGATGCGCTGGTCCGCACCATCCCCGATGGCGTGGTGCTCACCGCTCTGCAGCAGGAAGGCGACGTGCTGACCCTGGAGGGCCGCACCCAGTCCAACGCCCGTGTCTCGGCGTACATGCGCAATCTCGAAGTTTCCGGCTGGATGACCAATCCGGAGCTGGCGATCATCGAGGCGCGTGAGCCTGACAAGGACAAGGACGGGCGCGCGACCGGCCCGGTGGCTGACATCAAGGCATTGCCGTACGTGTTCAAGGTCAAGGTCAAGCTGCCTGCGCAGAGCGAGGAAGCAGGCGCCACGCCGGGCCTGAACCCGGATGGCAGTGTGGCCGGCACCACGCCGGCGGCACCGACGGTCGCACCGCTCAGCGCCGGGCCGGACGCCGCCGCACCGGCTGCTGCCGCACCGGCGCCGGGATCGACTCCGGCACCGGCAGCCACGCCTGCAACTGCTCCGGCACAGGCCCCAGCACCGGCGGCAACGCCTGCGCCGGCCGCGCCTGCACCAGCCGCACCCGCACCCAAGTCTGAGGGCAGCCGCCTGGCGCAGCCTCCGCAGGCCTTCCACGCCCCGATGCAGGGGGATCGCGCATGAGCAAGAAAGTCGACATCAAGAACCTGGACTTCAACGACATCGGCAATTGGCCGAGGAACGCGAAGATCGTGTTCTGCTCGCTGATCGCTCTGGTGATCATGTTCGTGCTCTGGATGCTGCTGATCAGCGGCAAGCGCGAGGAACTGGCGGGCCTGGAATCGCGGGAAACCGAGCTGCGTGCCGAGTTCACCAAGGAACAGGAACGCGCGGTCAACCTGGAGCCGTTGAAGCAGCAGCTGGCACAGATGGAACAGGTGCTGCAGCAGATGCTGCGGCAGCTGCCCAGCAAGACCGAAATGCCGGACCTGATCATCGACATCTCGCAGACCGCGCTGTCCAGCGGCCTGGCCAACGAGCTGTTCGAGCCCGAGCAGGAGCAGATCAAGGAGTTCTACGCCGAGAAGCCGATCAAGCTGCGGATGGTGGGCAGTTACCACCAGTTCGGCGCCTTCGTCAGCGGCGTGGCCTCGTTGCCGCGGGTGGTGATCCTGACCATGCACGACATCAACCTCAAGCCGAAGGACAAGACCGGCGGCAACATCCGCGCCGGTGCGCTGGAACTGTCGGGCACGGTCAAGACCTACCGTTACCTGGATGAGGCCGAGGTCGCCGAACAGCAGAAGGCTGAAGCGGGCAAGGAGGCGAAGAAGTGATCCGTTCCTTCATTGCGCGTGGTGGTATGGCGTTGACCGTGCTGCTGCTGGCCGCCTGTGGCCGCGGCGTGACCAGCACGCCGGGCGATGCACCCAATCTGGAAAAGTGGGTCGAGAGCGAGCGTGCGCGACCGGCGCAGCCGCTGGAACCGCTGCCGGTGATGCAGCAGTTCGAGACCTTTGAATACTCCGCGCAGGGCATGCGCGATCCGTTTACCGATGCCTGGACCAACCCGCAGCAGGGGAATGGGGGACTGCGGCCAGATCCGAACCGGCGCAAGGAGCCGATGGAAGGCTTCCCGCTGGACGCGCTGGACATGGTCGGCACCATCGGAACAGGCGCCGGCACTGTGGCGCTGGTGATGGGGCCGGACAAGGTGACCTATCGGGTGCGTCCCGGTGGTTACCTGGGGCAGAGCGACGGGCGGGTCACCGCGGTCTTTGAAGACCGCGTGGAGCTGATCGAACTGGTGCCGGATGGCGCGGGTGGCTGGCTGGAACGTCCAGCAACGCTCGCGCTGGAAGATCAATGATCGTTTACTGGGGATAGCACGATGACCTTTCACCAAGCCAAGGGGCTGCGTCCCATCCGGCGCTCTACCTTGAACCGCATCAGCGCGCTGGGAGTCGCGTTGATGCTGGCCTGCGCTCCGGCGCTGGCCGCCGCACCGTCGGAAAAGCCGACCGGCACGGCGCTGGCCGCCACGCCGGCCGCTGCACCGGCAGGCCTGTCGGTCGCACGCATCGATTTCAAGCGTGGCGATGACGGCGCGGGCCGCCTGATCCTGCAGTTCGACGGCCAGGGCGCCATGCCCGACCTGCGCAGCCAGGGCAACAGCGTGGTTGTCGATGTCGGCAACGCACGCCTGCCGGCCAACCTGCAGAAGCCGATGAACGTCACCGACTTCGCCACCCCGGTGCAGCGCATCGACGCCAAGCCGTCCGGGGCCGGCACCCAGCTGGTGCTGAGCACGGGCGGTCCGGTCGAGTCGCTGGCCTACCAGAGTGGCAACGAGTATGTGGTGGAGATCAGCCCGCGGCAGGCCCAGGCCGCCGTTGGCGCAGTCACTGCCGGCAGCGTGACCCAGGCCGCCAAGGGCGTGCCGCAGCGCGGCTACGCCGGCAAGCCGGTGACCTTCAACTTCCAGGACGTGCCGGTGCGCACCGTGCTGCAGTTGATTGCCGAAGAGTCGAATCTGAACGTGGTGGCCTCCGACTCGGTGCAGGGCAATGTGACCCTGCGTCTGGTCAACGTGCCGTGGGACCAGGCGCTGGATATCGTGCTGCGTGCCAAGGGCCTGGACAAGCGTCGTGACGGCAGCGTGGTGTGGGTTGCGCCGCAGTCCGAGCTGGCCAAGTTCGAGCAGGAGAAGGAAGACGCGCGCATCGCCATCGAGAACCGCGAAGACCTGGTCACCGACTACGTACAGATCAACTACCACAGTGCCACGCAGATCTTCAAAGCGCTGACCGAGGCCAAGGGAATCGGCGGCGGCGGTGGTGGTGGCGGCGGTGGCGGTGGCGGTGGTGGCAGTTCGCAGGAAGAAAGTGGCTTCCTCTCGGGACGCGGTCGCATCGTCGCCGACGAGCGCACCAACACGCTGATGATCAGCGACATTCCGAAGAAGATCGCGCGCATGCGCGAGTTGATCAGTGTCATCGACCGCCCGGTCGACCAGGTATTGATCGAAGCACGCATCGTCATCGCCACCGACACGTTCGCGCGCGAACTGGGTGCCAAGTTCGGCATCAGTGGCAGCCGTGACAACGTGTATTTCAGTGGTGACCTGGAGGCCAACGCCAAGACCCGCGAATCGCAGGTGGATGCCGCCAGCACCAACGCCAAGGCTGAGCGCGATTGGATCGCCGGTGGCCGCGTGGGCCCGCCGCCGGTGTCGGTCGGTTCGGCCATCACCCGCGGCCTGAACTGGAACCTGCCGGTGGCAACTGCCAGCAATCCAGGTTCGCTGGCGCTGTCGATCCTCAATGCCGGCTATCTGCTTGACGTGGAATTGTCCGCCATGCAGGAAGAGTCGCGTGGTGAAGTGATTTCCAATCCGCGGGTGGTGACCACCAATCAGCGCGAAGCGCTGATCAAACAGGGCAAGGAAATCGGCTATGTCACCATCAGTGGCGGCGGCGCTGGCGGTGTAGCCACCCCGAACGTCCAGTTCAAGGAAGTGGTGCTGGAACTGAAGGTCACCCCGACCATCACCAACGACAACCGCGTGTTCCTCAACATGGCGGTGAAGAAGGACGAGGTCGATCAGCTGATCCAGCTGCAGGGCTACGGTACCGTGCCGTCCATCAACCGTCGCGAGGTCAATACCGCCGTGCTGGTGGAAGATGGCCAGACCGTGGTGATCGGTGGCGTGTATGAATTCACCGACCGCAACAGTGTCAGCAAGGTGCCGTTCCTGGGCGATGTGCCGTTCCTGGGCAATCTGTTCAAGAAGCGTGGTCGCAACAAGGACAAGGCCGAACTGCTGGTGTTCGTGACCCCGAAGGTCCTGCGCGTGGCCCGCCAGAACTGAGGCATCACATCTGTTGTATCCGACCGGGGCCGCCACGTGCGGCCCCGCGTCGTTTGCGCGGGAGGCCCGGTTGATCGGTCATGCGTGGAGGCTGTTCAGCCGTTCTTGATGCCAGCAGCCGGACGGCCTGCGATGATGTGGGGAACCCGAGCCATCCCGCGCCGGTCAAAGGCCCCCATGAACCTGCCTCCGCCGATGCCCGAATCCATTTCTCCGCCGCCTGCCCCCACCACCTCGCGCCTGCATGCGGCTTTCAGCGATCTGCGCGATGCACTGTCGGCCGAGATCGTCGGCCAGGCGGCGCTGGTCGAACGCCTGCTCATTGCCTTGCTGGCCGATGGCCACCTGCTGGTGGAAGGTGCCCCGGGCCTGGCCAAGACCACGGCCATCCGGGCCTTGGCGGCGCGGCTGGAAGCAGACTTCGCACGTGTGCAGTTCACCCCGGATCTGCTGCCTTCGGACCTGACCGGTACCGAGATCTGGCGCCCACAGGAAGGCCGTTTCGAGTTCGTGCCGGGGCCGATCTTCCACCCGATCCTGCTGGCCGATGAAATCAATCGTGCGCCGGCCAAAGTGCAGTCCGCGCTGCTGGAAGCGATGGGCGAGCGCCAGGTCACCGTCGGTCGCCACACCTATGCGCTGCCGTCGCTGTTCCTGGTGATGGCCACGCAGAATCCGATCGAGCAGGAAGGCACCTTCCCGCTGCCGGAAGCGCAGCTGGATCGTTTCCTGATGCACGTACGCATTGGTTATCCGGACCAGGCGGCCGAGTCGGAGATCCTGCGGCTGGCGCGCGAGCGCGCCCGCGGCGCACTTGGCGAGGCCGCAGCGACGCCGGAAAAACTGCCGATGCAGGATGTCTTCGATGCGCGCCGCGAGGTGCTGGAGCTGCACATGGCCCCTGCGCTGGAACGCTACCTGATCGAGCTGGTACTGGCCTCGCGCGACCCCTCGCGCTACGACGCCTCGCTGGCGCGCCGCATCGCGTGGGGCGCCAGCCCGCGTGGCTCCATCGCGCTGGAGCGGTGCGCACGGGCGCGGGCGTGGTTGGCCGGGCGTGATTTCGTCACTCCCGACGACGTGCGTGCCGTGGCCGCCGATGTGCTGCGCCACCGGGTACTGCCCAGCTATGAAGCCATCGCCGAAGGCTGGGATGGTGAGCGCCTGGTGCAGGAGCTGCTGGCCCGGGTACCGGCGCCCTGAGCGCGCGCATGATCGGCACGACCAACGGACCTGCTCCGGGTGCCAGCGAAGGCGATGGCCTGCGACCGCAACTGGCCGAGCTGGTGGCATTGCGCCGCCTGGCACAGCGTCCGCCGCCGCCTCGTCGTGGGCGCGCGGGCAGCGCCGGGCAAGCACCTTCGCCGCTGCGCGGACGCGGCATGGAATACGCAGAATCGCGCGAATACGTGGCGGGCGACGACGCGCGCCACATCGACTGGCGCGTCACCGCGCGCACCGGGCGCACGCACACCAAATTGTTCCAGGCAGAACGCGAACGGGTCACCCTGATCGTTGCCGATACTTCACCTGCGCTGTACTTCGGTACCCGCGTGCGCTTCAAGTCGGTGCAGGCAGCACGCGCTGGCGCGGTTGCGGCATGGTCCGCACAGCGCCGCGGCGACCGCATCGGTGCATTGCGCGGTAGTGATCGCGAGGCGCCGATCGCGCCGGCCGGCGGTGCCCGCGGCGTACTGCGCGTACTCGATGCACTCACGCGCTGGTACGCGCAGCCACCTGCCGATGACCTTGGCCTGGAACGCGCGCTGGACCATGCCGGTCGGGTGCTGCGTCCCGGCGCCCGGATGCTGGTACTGGCCGATCCGCAGCAGGCGATCCGGATTCCGCCGGCGCGCTGGAGCGCGTTGGCCCAGCACCATGACCTGAGTCTGCTGCTGCTGGTCGATCCGCTTGAGTTGCAGCCGCCAACGGCGCCCCTGCAGTTTCTCGCCGCGCAGCAGCGCATCGGCCTGGACCTGCGCCGCAGCGATGTGCAGGCGCACTGGCAGGCGCATTTCGTTGAACCGCTGCAGCAGCTGCGCAGCCAGCTTGCCGCGCGTCGCGTCGATGTGCAGGTGCTGTCCACCGATGCGGCCAGCGACGCCTGGCTGGCACCGGCACCGACGGAGGTGCCGGCATGAGTGCCTCCCTGCCACTGCGCGACGTGCAGTTGCCGCCCTCGCCAGCGTGGTGGCCCCCCGCACCTGGCTGGCTGATGCTGATCGCATTGGTTCTGCTGTTGCTGGCCATCGTTGCTGCGGTGGCATGGCGTCGTCATCGCCGCCGCCAGCAGTGGATGCGCGTGTTCGATCAGGAGATTGCGGCAGTGAACGGCGCGCCGTCGGAACTTGCGGCCATCGCCAGCCTGCTGCGGCGTGCGGCGCGTCAGGCACGCCCCGGCAGCGAAGCACTGCGCGATGACGCGTGGTGGCAGTACGTCGATCCCAAGGACACCCTGCCGCCTGCGCAGCGCAACCTGCTGGCCGAGGGGGCCTATCGTCCACACGTGGATGCCGCTGCCGTGGCCGGCGTGCGCGCGTGGGCGCGGGCACGCTACCTGGCGTTGCTGCAGGAGCGCCGCCGATGAGCGCGCTTGCAGCTTACTGGCCGTGGCCGGATCTGCAGCTGGCCTGGCCGCTGGCACTGCTGGCACTGCCGTTGCCGATCCTGATGCTGGCATGGAAGCGGCGGGCCGATCCGGGCGCTGCGTTGCGCGTGCCCTACGCCGCTGCCGAACTGGAAGCACTGGCTGGCGGCGGTCGTGTCGGCGTTTCCTGGCTGCGCAGCGGCTTGCTGTGGCTGGGCTGGCTGGCGCTGTGCCTGGCGATGGCACGCCCGCAGCAGCTGGGTGAGGCGATTACCCCGCCGCAGGAAGGCCGGCAGATGATGCTGGCAATGGACGTGTCCGGCAGCATGAGCGAGCCGGACATGGTGCTCGGTGCGCAGGCGGTGGAGCGCTTGACCGCAGCCAAGGCGGTGCTGGCTGATTTCCTCGACCGTCGTGCCGGCGACCGCGTCGGCCTGCTGGTATTCGGTGATCGTGCCTACACACTCACACCGTTGACTGCGGATCTGTCCAGCGTGCGCGATCAACTGCGCGACAGCGTGGTTGGCCTTGCCGGGCGCGAGACGGCCATTGGTGACGCCATCGCGCTGGCGGTCAAACGCCTGCGCAATCAGCCCGAAGGGCAGCGTGTACTGATCCTGCTGACCGACGGCGTCAGCAACGCCGGTGTGCTGGAACCCCTGCGCGCAGCCGAGCTGGCGCGTGCCGAAGGGGTGCGCGTGCACACCGTGGCGTTTGGCAGCGACGGGAGCGCGCGGTTCTTCGGCATTCCCGTGGCCGCCGACCGCGACCCGGTGGATGAGGCAACGCTGCGCAGGATCGCCGAGATGACCGGCGGCCGCTTCTTCCGTGCGCGTGACACCGACCAGCTGGCCGGCATCTACGCCGAACTGGACAGGCTGGAGCCAATCGCAGCGAAGGGACCGACACTGCGTCCGCGCAACGAGCGCTATGCATGGCCACTGGCCGTCGCCTTGCTGCTGGGCGCATTGGCGTGGGCCTGGCCGGAACGTCGCCGATGAACGCCACTTTCCTGAAGATGCCCGACTGGAGCGCGTTCGATTGGAGTGCATTGCATTTCCTGCGGCCGGACGGCTTGTGGCTGCTGGCGGCACTGCCGTTGATCGTCGCCGTGGCCATCTACCGGCAACGGCGCAGCGACGCGTGGCGGCAGGCGGTCGACGCCCATCTGCTGTCGCAGCTCCTGGCGGGCGAGGGCAAGCGACGCACGCGCCTGCCATGGGCATTGCTGTTGGGCTGGACCCTGGCGGCACTGGCGATGGCTGGCCCCAGCTGGAGGCAGCAGGCGCAGCCGATCTATCAGGCCAGTGCGCCGTTGGTGGTGGTGCTGGATCTCTCCAGCCGCATCACCGCGACCGACCTGCCACCCTCGCGCCTGCTGCAGGCGCGGGCAAAGATCGGTGCTCTGCTGCGCGCCCGTCAAGGCGGACAGGTGGGTCTGGTGGTGTATGCCGAAGATGCCTATACCGTGGCGCCGTTGACCGACGACGCTGCCAACGTGGCGCTGTACCTGGACGCGCTGTCGCCGGAGGTGATGCCGCGTGATGGACAGCGCGCCGACCGTGGCATCGACTGGGCGGTCAGGTTGCTGCGGCAGACCGGTGCCCTGCGCGGCCAGATTCTGCTGGTCAGCGACCAGGCTGACAGCGAAGCGGCGCTTGCCGCAACGCAGGCGCGTGGCCTCGGCCTGCAGGTGTCGGTGCTGGGCCTGGGCACACCATCCGGCGCCGCTTATCGCGATGGTCAAGGCCAGATCGCACAGGCCGCGCTGGATGAAACCAGCCTGCGCGCCGTCGCCACCGCAGGTGGCGGGCGTTACCAGCGCATCGCCAGCGATGATCGCGACCTGAAGGCATTGGACGTACTTGATGCCAGCGACGGCGGTGCGTTGCAGCGGCCCGGGCAGGCCCGGCAGTGGCAGGACGAAGGCTATTGGTTGTTGCCGCCGGTGATGCTGCTGGCACTGCTGGCGTTCCGTCGCCGCGCGGTGCTGGCGGCGGTGCTGGCCGTGGGTCTTCTGCCCTTGAGCGGGCAGTTGCAGGCACAGCCGCGCGCGCCCATGGCTGCGCCGACAGCGGGCACGATGTGGGAACGTGCCGACCAGCGTGAGCATGCACGCCTGGCCGAGGGTGTGCAGGCGTACCGTCAAGGTGATTTCGCCACTGCCCGCAAGCAGTTCGAAGGCATCGACAGCGATGCGGGCTGGTACAACCTCGGCAACGTGCTTGCCCGCCAGGGCGACTACGACGGTGCCATCGCCGCCTACGACAAGGCCTTGGCGCGCCACCCGCAGATGGCCGATGCCGTCGCCAACCGTGCGGTGGTCGACGCCGCGCGCAAGCGCAAGTCGTCGTCGAACAACAGCCAGGGGCAGGGCAAGGGGCAGCAGAAGCCGCAGCAGGGACAGCAGCAGAACCAGCAGGGCCAGCAAGGCCAACAAGGTCAGCAGAATCAGCAGCAGGGCCAGCAAGGCCAGCAAGGTCAGCAGAATCAGCAGCAGGGCCAGCAAGGCCAACAAGGCCAGCAGGAACCGCAGGGCCAGAAGGGCCAGCAGAACCCGGCGTCTGCAGGTGCCGGCCAGCAGGGGGCGAAGCAGGAGCCGCCGCAGGCAGCCGACGCGCAGGCCCAGGCGCAGGCCGATGCCCAGCAGCGCCAGCGCATGCAGCAGGCCCTACAGCAGGCGCGCGCCGGCGAAGCCGGCAAGGCAGCAGTGCGCGGCGATGGCGGCACGCCGCAACAGCGTGAGGAACAGCAGGCCGTAGAGGCGTGGATGCGGCGCGTGCCGGATGATCCGGGGGCACTGCTGCGGGCCAAGTTCCAGTTGGAAAACGAACGTAGAAAGAGGGAGGGGCGATGACAGGCATGGCGAGCAGGCAAATCCGGTGGCCCTTGCCTGTGCTGGCGATGCTGCTGCTGTGGCTGCCGATGGTGGCCATGGCGCAGACGCGCGCCTGGCTGGAGCAGGACAGCATCGCCGCCGGTGATGCGGTCACCCTGCACATCGAGACCGACCAGGGCGCGCCAGACTATGCACCGTTGAATGCCGATTTCGTGCTCAGTGCGCAGAGCAGCAACCGCCAGGTGCAGTGGAGCAATGGCGGCGTCCAGCAGCGCAACCTCTATACGGTTGCGTTGACGCCGCGCCGCACAGGTACGCTGCAGGTGCCTTCATTACAGGTAGGCGCAGCTCGCACGGTGCCCTTGGTGCTGCAGGTAAGTGATGCCGTGGTGGCCACCCCGCAGAGCAATGCCACCGCCTTCATCGAAACCGAGGTGGATGACCCGACGCCCTACGTGCAGCAGAGCGTGGGCGTGGTGGTCAGGCTGTACTTCGCCTCGCAGCTGGCGTCGGGCGAACTGGTGCTCGACACACCCAGTGGCGCTTCGCTGCAGCGGGTGGGGGAGGATCGCAGCGACGTGCGCCAGGTCAACGGCCGTCGCTACAACGTGGTCGAACGTCGCTTCCTGCTGATCCCCGAGCGCAGCGGGCCGTTGCGCCTGCCGGGCGCGCGCTTCACCGGCCGCAGTGCAGGTGGATTCTTCGATGACTTCTTCGGGAGCGGTGGCGATGGCCGCATGAATGCCGTCGGTGCCGAACGCACGCTGCAGGTGCAGGCGCAACCGGCTCAGGCCGTGCAGCCGTGGCTGCCCCTGCACAGCCTGCAGTTGCGCTACACCGCCGCACCCAGCAGTGCGCGCACGGGCGAAGCGGCCACCGTGATGGTCGAAGCGATCGCCAATGGCGCTACCCGGGCCCAGTTCACCGATCTGCCCGTGCCCGACCTCGGCGACGCCGCACAGGTGTTCGCCGAACCTGCCCAGTACGAGGAGACCTTCAACGGCAGCACGCCACGCCTGAAGATCACCCGTCGCTATTCGATCGTGCCGCGGCAGGTTGGATCCCTGCGTGTGCCCGGGCCGCGCGTGGCCTGGTGGAACGTGGACAGTGGCAGTGCCCAGCAGGCCAGCCTGCCGGATCTGGAACTGGCCGTGGCCGCAGGCCGGGCCGGCGCGCCGGTGGCACAACCGATCGACACCGATGCCGCGTTGCCGGGAGACGCCGCACCCACCGCTGCATCCTCTCTTGCACCCACCGCAGCAAGTTCCCGGCCGTGGCCGTGGATGGCTGCCGCCGCAGGCCTGGCGCTGCTATGGCTGTTGACCCTGGCATGGGGATGGCGACGTGGCCGCCGTGCCGTCGTCCACACCCATCCGGTTCCCCGGCCAGGAGCCAGTGCCCCTGCAACGTCCTCGCGTGCCAGCGTGGCCGAGCTGCGCCGGGCGATCGATGGCGAGGGCTTCGACCAGGTAGAGGCGCTGCTGTGTTCGATGGCCGGCGTGGAACGCCTGGAACAGGTGATCGAGCGCCTGGCCGATCCGGCCCAGCGGCAGACCCTGCAGGCGTTGCAGCAGGCGCGCTGGGGCGGGATGGGGGATGTCAGCGCGCTGCGGGCCCGCCTGCGCGAAAGCTTCCGTGACGGACCGCACTGGTCGGCCGCCACCGGTGCCGTCGACACTGGGTTGCCGCCGCTGTATCCGCCGCGGCAACCCTGAACCGGCGCGGCTTGCGCGCTTTGTTAGAGTAGATTCATTTTTCGAGGAATCCCGCGCATGACAGCAGCTGCTGCCGACAAGAAGAAGTTGCCCCTGCATTGGAAGATGGGCATCGGCTTTGCGATCGGCCTGGTCCTGGGACTGATCGTGCATGCCCTGGGCGGCAGCATCGACGGCCTGCAGACCGGTGCCAAGTGGGTAATGGACTACGTCACCACCCCGGCGTCGGGCCTGTTCCTCAACCTGATCTTCATGCTGATCGTGCCGCTGATCTTCTCGGCGCTGATCATGGGCGTGTCGGAGATGGGCGACATCCGCGCCCTTGGCCGCATCGGCTGGAAGACGCTGGCCTACACCGTGCTGCTGTCCGGCATCGCGGTGGGTATCGGCCTGGTGCTGGTCAACCTGCTCAAGCCCGGTGCCGGCGTCGACCCGCAGGTGGCCGCGCTGATGCTGTCGGAGAATGCCGAGCGCAGCAAGGAAATCGTTGCTGGCATCCATGGCACGCCGAAGGGCATGGACATGCTGCTGTCGATCGTGCCGAGCAACGTGCTGCAGGCCGCCTCCGACAATGGCGCGATCCTGTCGCTGATGTTCTTCGCGCTGATGTTCGGCATCGGCATGGTGCTGACCGACGAGGCCAAGGTCGCCCCGCTGCGTCGCGCCATCGAAGGCGTGTTTGAGATCTCGATGACCCTGATCAACCTGGTCATCCGCCTGGCGCCGTATGCAGTGGCCTGCTTCATGTTCAACCTGGCCGCGCTGTTCGGTTTCGATCTGATCATCCGCCTGGGTGCGTATGTGGGCGTGGTGGTGCTGGCGTTGGGCCTGCACATGGTGGTGACCTACGGCACCGCGGTATGGCTGTCGGGCCGTTCACCGCTGGCGTTCTTCCGCCAGACCCAGGAGGCCACGGTGATGGCCTTCTCCACCGCCTCCAGCAACGCCACCCTGCCGACCGCGCTGCGCGTGGCCGACCAGATGGGCCTGCCGCAGCGCGTGTCGCGCTTCGTGCTGACCGTGGGCGCCACCGCCAACCAGAACGGCACGGCGCTGTTCGAGGGCGTGACGGTGATCTTCCTGGCCCAGTTCTTCGGTGTCGACCTGAGCATCGGCCAGCAGGTCATGGTGATGGCGGTCTGCATCCTTGGTGGTATCGGTACGGCCGGTGTGCCGTCCGGCTCGCTGCCGGTGGTGGCGATGATCTGTGCGATGGTCGGCGTCAATCCGCTGGGCATCGGTCTGATCCTGGGCGTGAACCACTTCCTGGACATGTGCCGCACCGCGCTGAACGTGACCGGCGACCTGGCCCTGACCACGCTGGTGGCCAAGGGCGAAGCGCCGGACACTCCGGCCGAGGCCGCTGCCGCCGCGGCCCGTCTGGACAACTGACCCAGGCAATGCCTGATCGGGGTCGGATCCCTTTCCGCAGGAAGGGGCTCCGACCCCTCTTCATATGCGGAATCCAGCGCAGATCACGACGTTGCCGGCCAACGGCCGGCACTAATGCCCTGGTCGACCTGACCCTGCCGGGCGTCTGTGGGACAATAGGCCGCCCGCAGTTCCGCGGCCGCCTCCCGATTCCGACAGAACCATGACGCAGCCTACCCGTCGCCAGTTGGCCAACGCCATCCGCTTCCTCGCCGCCGATGCGGTTGAAACCGCAAAGTCCGGCCATCCCGGCATGCCCATGGGCATGGCCGACATCGCCGAAGTCCTCTGGAACGACTACCACCGTCACAACCCGAACAACCCGCAGTGGTTCAACCGCGACCGCTTCGTGCTGTCCAACGGCCACGGCTCGATGCTGCAGTACGCGCTGTTGCACCTGAGCGGGTATGACCTGCCGATCGAGCAGCTGAAGGCATTCCGCCAGCTGGGCAGCCACACCGCTGGCCATCCGGAGCGTCACGAGACCCCGGGCGTGGAGACCACCACCGGTCCGCTGGGCCAGGGTTTCGCCAACGCCGTCGGTTTTGCCTTGGCCGAGAAGCTGCTGGCACAGCGCTTCAACCGCCCGGAGCTGGAAATCGTCGACCACCGCACCTGGGTGTTCATGGGCGATGGCTGCCTGATGGAGGGCATTTCCCACGAAGCCGCCTCGCTGGCCGGCACCTGGGGCCTGCACAAGCTGGTCTGCTTCTGGGATGACAACCACATCTCCATCGACGGCAACACCGAAGGCTGGTTCACCGACAACACCCCGGAGCGTTTCGAGGCCTATGGCTGGAACGTGGTCCGTGGCGTCGATGGCCACGATCCGGAGAGCATCAAGGCCGGTATCGAAGCGGCCCTGTCGCAGGACGGCAAGCCGACCCTGATCTGCTGCCGCACCACCATTGGTTTCGGCTCGCCGAACAAGTCCGGCAAGGAATCCAGCCACGGCGCACCGCTGGGCAAGGACGAACTGGAAGCCACCCGCAAGGCGCTGGACTGGAACTACGGTCCGTTCGAGATTCCCGAAGAGATCTACGCCGGCTGGCGTGCTGGCGGTACCGGCACCCTGCGCCAGGCCGAGTGGGAGCAGCAGTTCGACAAGTACGCTGCGCAGTTCCCGGCCGAAGCCGCTGAACTGACCCGCCGCTCGCATGGCGATCTGCCGGCCGACTTCATCGCCAAGGCCGACGCCTACATCGCCCAGGTTGCCGCCGAAGGCCAGACCATTGCGTCGCGCAAGGCGTCGCAGCTGGCCATCGAGGCGTTCGCGCCGCTGCTGCCGGAAATCGTGGGCGGATCGGCCGATCTGGCGCACTCCAACCTGACCCTGTGGAAGGGCAGCAAGTCCGTCGCCACCGACGATGCCAATGCCAACTACGTGTACTACGGTGTGCGCGAGTTCGGCATGACCGCGATCGCCAATGGCCTGGCTCTGCACGGTGGTTTCATCCCGTTCGACGCCACCTTCCTGGTGTTCAGCGATTACGCCC
This sequence comes from Stenotrophomonas sp. 2694, assembly GCF_040548715.1. Lineage (NCBI taxonomy): Bacteria > Pseudomonadati > Pseudomonadota > Gammaproteobacteria > Lysobacterales > Lysobacteraceae > Stenotrophomonas > Stenotrophomonas sp. 2694. The sequence continues at coordinate 25,231 of NZ_JBEPSG010000018.1, read as the reverse complement.
GCAATGCCGTGCGCATGAGCGCGCTGATCCCGGCCCACGCCATCCACGTCTACACCCACGACTCGATCGGCCTGGGCGAAGACGGCCCGACCCACCAGCCGGTGGAGCATCTGGCCTCGCTGCGCTACATCCCGAACAATGACGTGTGGCGCCCGTGCGATGCCGTCGAGTCGGCCGTGAGCTGGAAGGCTGCGATCACCCGCCAGGACGGCCCGAGCTGCCTGGTGTTCAGCCGCCAGAACCTGCCGCACCAGCCGCGCGACGCTGAGCAGATCGCACAGATCGAGCGCGGTGGTTACGTGCTGGCCGATGCTGCCGGCACTCCGGACGTGATCCTGATCGCCACCGGTTCGGAAGTCTCGCTGGCGACCGAAGCGAAGGCGCAGCTGGATGCGGCCGGCCTGAAGACCCGCGTGGTCTCGATGCCGTCCACCGATGTGTTCCTGCGCCAGGATGCGGCCTACCGCGAATCGGTGCTGCCGAACGCCGTGCGCAAGCGCGTGGCCATCGAAGCTGGCGTCACCGGCTTCTGGCGCCAGTTCGTCGGCCTGGATGGTGCAGTGATCGGTATCGACACCTTCGGTGCCTCGGCCCCGGCCGACAAGCTGTACCAGCACTTCGGCATCACCACCGCGCACGTGGTGGAAGCAGCCAAGGCGCTGTAAGTCCCGCTGCAATGGAATAGGGAAAAGGCCGGCGAAAGCCGGCCTTTTCTTTGCCGGGCGATCCGTTTCGCCCGCCGTGCCCGTAGATCCACGCCACGCGTGGATGCACGTTACATCGTGTCCCGCACGTCCATCAGCGCAAACCCCAGCAGATTCAATCCGCGCCACCGCGCCGGGTTGTGTGCGTCGGCGTGATCCTTGGCCAGGCCGATTCCCCAGATAAAATCCACCGGACTGGCTTCCACCAGAACCTGGTCTGCCGTGGCGCGCAGAAAATCACCCAGCGCCGCATTCTGCGAGAACTTGGCCCGATTGCCTTCGACCACCAGGGCGTAGCGCGCCTGCGCCCAGAGAGCCTCGTCGAAGCCCTCGATCTTCCGGCCCAGCGCTTTCACCTTGTCAGGCGTGCGGCTGGCGAGAACCTGTTCGAGGATGTCGGTGGCACCAAACAGTCGCGCTTTGCCGGCCATCATGTAGTGTTCTGCGGTGCGGTAGTGCACGCCATCGATGCTGAAACCCGCGTCATACCACTGGCTGAAACACGAAGCCGACACGCCGGTGCGTGGCGGCTGGTGGCCCCAGAAGCACAGATAACGCAGGTGCTCGCCATCGGCTTGGCGGCGTTGCAGGTCATGCAGGAAACGGGAATCGTCGTTCATCCGCACAGCGTAGCGCATGAACACGCTGACGCCTTGGCGTGCACGTGCCCGAGGCTGTCCAGGGGAGGTGTTCCAGGTCAGTGCTACGGTGTTCCTTGGATCAGCCTTGGCTGCCGATGGATTCCTTGATGAGCCGTTGATGCTCACTCAAGGCCTGGTTGAAGTCGGCAAGTGCAAATGTCACTGGTTTGCTATCTGGATACCAGCACGTGGAGGCGCCGACTTCCAGGCCCCCGGTTTCACTGCGACCGAACCGCTGCCAGCGCACGACATCGCCCTCGATCACCTGCTCGGTCATCAGCGTAGAACAGGCGAAATCCATGTCGTCACTACACACCAGCAGCGGCACCAGGGTGGAGGTTCCATTCGCGGCAGGGATGATGCGCCGATTGGCCAGCGCATCCTCATCCTCGTCGATCAACCACATCAGTGAAAGACCATGCACTTCGAGGTCGGGATGGTCCAGATGCTGGGCCAGCCACAGCTCGATCGGCACATCGTTGATGGCCAACCATGCACAACTGCTGCTCGAGAAGCACGCTCTGTGGTGGATGGCTGTAATGCGGTGGCGCATGAGACGTAATCGGGAAAATGATCGAGCGATCGTGATACAGGAATGGCGAGCCAATGCCAAGCCAGCCCGCCAGCCCAGTCCTGCAATCGGCGATGCAGCTACGCGGTGCGCGCCAGGGCCAGCCTCAACAACCGTGCATTGAGCCGTTCGCCGAAGTCCTTGGGCGACTGCAGTTCCATCCGCTGCAGATACACCGCGTCACCATCACCTGCAGGCTGCCACAGCGCGTCCCACACGGTACGCAGCTTGCTGCCGCGCGTCTGTGTATTGGCCTTCAGCCAGCCCAGTGCCTTCACCAGTACCTGTTCGATCTCGGTGAAGTCGCTGCCCAACGGGTAATCGGGCAGGGTGCCATCGTTGCGGAACGGCGCCAGCGCCGCCGCCAGTGCCTGGGGTGTATTGCGCTGCAGCCGCTGCGCATCAGGTTGCGCCGTGGCGGCCAGCTTGCGTGCCGAAAAGGCCTGCTGGAGCAGGGCGCCCTGGAACGGTGCTTCGGTGATGGCCGTCATCGCGTGCACGCAGTCGTCGTCGGTCAGGCCACGCACGTCGGCGATGCCGTACTCGTTGAGATAGATGTCACGCAGGTGGCGCGGAATGGTCGTGTGCCCGTAGTTCCAGCGCACGTTGGATTCGCGCTGGCCGCGGTCATCACGGGCAGCGCGGAACATCAGCACACTGCGCGCTTCCGGCAGGGCGTGCCCCATCGCCACGAAGTTGTACTGGCCGCCCACGCCGGAGACCACACGGCCATCCTCCAGCGCGTCGGATACCGCCGCGCCCAGCGCGGTGGCCATCATGCAGGAATTGAAGAAGCGGGCGTGACGGCGCTGCAGGCGCTCCAGCGTTTCGTTGCCACCGTACAGTTGGTTGATCTCGCTGATGCGGCGCATGCCGATCGCCCGGCATTCGTCCTCGGGCAGGGTACGCAGCCATTCGTAGAATTCGGATGAGCCCAGGTAGAACGCGCCGTGCAGGTATTCGCCCTCGGCCTCCAACGTGGCATGGTCGATGGACAGCGTGCTGCCGTTCTCGATGCGCTGCATCAGTGCCAGATCGTCATGCACCTTGCGCTTGATCACACCGGTCTGCACCAGCCGGCGGAAGCCCTCGTTGAGCATTTCGCTGCAGCCGTACAGGCCGATCTCGAACGGGTCCAGTCCGCCGATCTCCTGTACCAGCGGATGGCTGGCCAGTTGCGGATCCAGCGCGTTCAACACGCGGCGGTAGCGTGCGTTGTCGGTGTGGCGCAGTACCAATGCGTGGCTGAGTGCATCGGCCAGGGTGCCGATGCCGATCTGCAGGGTGCCCCCGTCGCGCACCAGGGTGCTGGCATACAGGCCGATGGCGTAGTCGGCGTCGGCCACCGGTTGCCGTGGCAGGCCGAACAACGCCGGATACGGCGCTGGCGGGGTGATGACCAGATCGAAGAAGGACACGTCGACCGTGGCCGTGCCGCCCAGATAGGGCAGCTGCGGATCGATCTCGGCGACCAGCAGCGGGCGTGGCAGGCCGCGTGCGGTCATCGCGTCCAGCGTGTCCTGGGTGATGTCGTTGTTGCAGGACAGCGAAAGGCGTCGGTCGTCCGGGCGCATCGCCACTTTCTGCACGATCACCTGCGGCGCGCGCTGCGCTACCGCGTCGGCAGCGTGGGTGTAGTTGAGGCTGGTGTAGCTGGATTGCGCCTGTCGCGAACCGAGCAGGGCACCGGACTGCATGTAGAACTCTTCCACCTGCACGTGTGCCGGCAGCGCGTCGCGGGCGATTGCATCGGCGTAGGCCAGGCGCGGGAAGTCTTCACCGAAATGGCGGGCCGCGAACGGCGCCAGGAAACGCGCTTCCAGGCCGTTGCCCTTTGCCTGCGGCGGGTTCAGTGACAGCGCGGTATACAGCTGCAGCGGCCGCGACGGGTCCTGTTCGACGCGCGCATACAGGGCGTTGAGCAGGCGGTGTGGTTTACCCAGCGCCAGCGGCGCACCGATCCGCAGCGGCCCATCCACGCGCGCAAACAGCCAGTCAACGGCGGCGTCGAGGTCGGTGAGGTGTTCGGTCATCCGGGGCGGTCCTGCTTGGGGGAGTGCTGGCATTACAGCATGTCGGGCTTGAACCGCCGTCGACGCGAGACTTCGGCACCGGACACCATGAACTGCCCATCGCCCCGGTAATGCACCGTGCGCGGCAGCTTTGGGCGAGGCGCAACATGGGCGCGCACGATTTCCCAGATGAACAGGTTGCTCGATTCGACCTGGCTGTCGTCATGCAGGCGGCACTCGAAGCTGGAATGGCACTGGCCCACCAGCGGTGCCCCCACCTCCCGCGCAGGCATCGCATCCAGGCCGAACAGTTCGAACTTGTCCACGTCACGGCCGCTGCAGTTGCCGATATCGACCACCGTGTCCAGCAGCTCCACGCCCGGGATGTTGATCACGCATTCGCCGCTGCTGCGGGCCAGGCTGAAGCTATGGTTCTCGTTCCACAGGTAGGTGGCCACCAGCGAGGGCGAGAAGCCCATCACCATGTGCCAGCCCATCGTCATCAGGTTGCGCTGGCCTTGCCAGGCGGTGCTGACCAGCACGATGGGGCCGGGTTCGAGGAAGCGCCGGGCCTGCTCGACCGGGAAGTCACGTTTGCGCAAGGGCTTCATGCCGGTACCTGCGGTGGAGGCCCCCCATGCTGGCGCAGGCGTGATGAATTACCGGTCGAGGGGTTGACAGTCGATTCGATTACGCGCGTAATCGAATCGTCGATTACGGATGTAAACCATGATCCCGATCAGCGAAGCCGAAGCCGTTGTGATGGAGGTGCTGTGGCAGCAGGCACCGCGTAGCGCCGACGAGGTGGTGGCCGCACTGGCGCACCGCGACTGGGCTGAGCCGACCATCAAGACCCTGCTCAACCGCCTGCTGACCAAGGGCGCGATCGCCGCCGAGCGCGATGGCCGGCGCTACCTGTACCGGCCGCTGCTGCAGCGCCAGGCCTGGGTGGAGGCGCAGAGCCAGGACTTCATCGGCCGTGTCTTCGAAGGGCGCGTGGCACCGCTGGTCGCGCACTTCAGCGAACGCGGCCAGCTCAGCGCACAGGACATCGCCGAACTGAAGAAGCTGATCCAGGAGCTGGGTGATGAATGAGCTGCTCGATGGTCTGTGGCAGGCCAGCTTGTGGTTGGCGGTGGGCGTGGTCCTGCTGGCGGTGACGCGGCCGTTGCTGGTGCGATTGGGCGGCGCCGGGCTGGCCTACCGTAGCTGGTGGCTGTTGCCCCTGATGTTGGCCACGCTGTTGATTCCCCTGCCACAGGTCGCGCTGTTGCAGCATGTGCCGACCTTGCCGCTGAAGGTCGTGCCGGAAGCCGTGGACAGCCTGCCAACGGCGTCGCTGCAATGGCCTTTGGTGCTGTTGCTGGTGTGGACGCTGGGCACAGGCGCCTGCCTGCTGCGCGACCTGCGTGCACAGCGTCGCTTCGAGCGGAACCTGGGCGCGCTGCGGCCACGCACCGATGGCAGCTGGCAGGCCAGTGGCGATCCTGGGCTGCCGGCGCTGGTGGGCCTGTGGCGGCCGCGCATCGTGGTCGGCCCCGATTTCGACCAGCAGTTCACTGCACAGGAGCAGGCGCTGATCCTGCAGCACGAGCACAGCCATCGTCGCAATGGCGATCACTGGGCCAACGGCGTACTGCTGCTGATGCGCGCGGTGTTCTGGTTCCATCCGCTGCTGCCATGGGCCGCACGCCGTTTCCTGCGTGACCAGGAACTGGCCTGCGACGCCCGCACCATTGCCCCGCAGCCTGCGCTGCGCGGCCTCTACGCCAGCACGCTGCTGAAGGCGCAGCTGGTCCACCCGGTTGCGCCGGCGGTATGCCACTGGCGCAGCCAACCCGTGTTGAAGGAGCGTATCGCCATGTTGAAGCAGTCCAAGCGGAAGGCATTGCCGTGGGTGTCGGGGCAGGTGCTGGTGGTCGGGTTGTGCCTGGGCGTGGGGGCGGTGGCGTGGGCCAGCCAGAGTGGAGCAATGGCGGCCGGCCCAACCGTGGCCGTCATGGATCGCGAGATCCGGGTCGACAAGATGCCACCACCGAGCTACCCGAAGAGTGCGTTCGAGCAGAGCCAGACAGGCGTGGTGGTGCTCCGCGTCGACGTCGATGCGCAGGGCGCGGTCAGCGATGTGCGTGTAGTGAGTGCCACCAATCCGGGCGTGTTCGAAGCGGTATCGATTGCAGCAGCGCGAAGCTGGACCTATCGCCCGGCGCTGAAGAACGGCAAGCCGGTGGCGGGCGCAGTACGCATTCCGATCACCTTCGCCATGGATGAGAGCGACGACGTGACGGAGACCGCCAGGTGATGCGCATCGCGCTGCTGTTGGCAGTGGGGATGCTGGCAGGCTGCGCCACCCAGGAACGGTTGACCACCGTCGATACCCGCAATGAGAGTGTCGGCCATCAGCGCCTGCATGCGGAAGGGAAAGGCGGCAGCGGCCAGGTGCAGGCGTACACGCTGGGAGCGACCGAAGGCTATCGGATGCCGCAGCTGTATGCGGCGCCGGATCCGCAGATCGGTGATCGTGACCCGCGCACCGAGCTGGCGCCGACCACGATCTGCCTGCAGGTGGTGATCGATGCCGAAGGCGCTGTCGAGCGAAGCCTGGCGCTGGTCGACCGCAGCGAATGCGCGGCAGGCGCGGCGAGCGAGAATGCGCCGCTGTTGCAGGCTGCGCAGGAGGCGGTGGCGATGTGGAAGTATTCGCCCGCCGCGGTCTGCCACTTCGCCCCCGGCAAGGTGCCGAGCGACCGTGGCGACTGCCAAGGCGCCGAGCGCGTCGAACCGGTGCCGGTGAGCCTGCTGTATGCCTTCACCTTCGAGATCGTGAAGGGCCAGCATGTGGTGCACACGCAGGGCAAATGACGCGGTGTCATTGCTGGCGCGATGAGGCGATCGTGCGGGCCCTACGCGCCGCCCTGGATGTTGGCCTTCACCGCCGGCTGCATCAGCTGCGGTTCTGCCAGCGTCGCATCACGCGCCTGGCGCACGCTGACGAACTCCGCCTCGGCCACGCCTTCATGCACGTGGATATTGTGCGCGCGCTGTTCACCAATGGTGGTTTCGTTGGCGAAATCGCGTCCGCCCGGGCCGTAGTCGTGGCAGACGAATACGCGGGTGGCATCGGGCAGGGCCAACAGGCGCTGGATTGAGCGGTACAGCTGCGCAGCATCGCCGCCGGGGAAATCGCAGCGTGCGGTGCCGCCATCGGGCATGAACAACGAATCGCCGGTGAACAGCGCATCGTCGATCAGATAGGCGATGCTGTCGCTGGTGTGGCCGGGTACGGCGATGATGCGCCCCTGCAGTTCACCCAGTGCGAAGGTCTCGCCATCAGCGAACAGGTGATCGAAGACGGCATGTTCCTCGGGCAGCTGCAGGCCATAGCGCGGTGCAAACGTGGCCTGCACCGCACGGATGCCTTCGCCGATGGCCAGCGTCGCACGCGGGAACCGTTGCTTGAGCCGACGTCCTGCCGACACGTGGTCGGCATGGGCGTGGGTTTCCAGCAGCCAGCGCACGTGCAGCTGCTGTTGCGCGATGGCATCGAGCATCGCGCGCACCGGCGATTCGCTGCTGGCGTCGGTATCCGGGTCGTAATCCAGTACCGGGTCGATCAGCGCGGCCTCGCTGCTGGCCGGGTCGCTGACCAGGTAGCTGAAGGTGTTGCTGTCACGGTGGAAGAACGATTGCACCTGGACCGACATCGGGCACTCCTCAGCGTGTGGCGAGCACGCGGTTCAGCAACTGCGCCAGGTTTTCACCGGCCAGTCGCAGCTGCGCTTCGGCCACCGGCCGGTAGCGCGTGGTGTAGTCGTCGCCGATCTTACGCGAGGCAGGGTAAACGCCAGGTTGCACCGAAATGCGGCAGCTGGCTTCAGCCCAGCTGACCGGATCGCGCTGCGGGTTGGACTGGCGTGCCAGCTTCGGCGCCGGCAGTGCGCGCAGCACCGGCAGGTAACCGGCATCGTCGACCTTGCGGGTATTGAGCATGCCGCTGTCCCACAGCGAGTGCAGGTTGGTACCGCGGTTGCCGAACTGCAGCTGGAAATCGTTGCCGCCCTTGTCGTGGCCGTAGCCGGCGTGCATCGGCTGGTGGATGTCACCGACCAGATGCACGACGAATTTCAGCGCCTGCAGGCGCTCGCCATCGGTCAGGCTGCGGTCGCCGAGGATCGCGCTCTGCGCCTTCAGCGCTTCGACGATGCAGTTGCCGCTCTTGCAGTGCTTCGGCGCCTCGTAGTGGCAGCCATCTTCGGCGATGTTGACGTAGTGCCAACCGGCCGAGCGACGGCCCAGGCCCGGGTCCTTGGCGCGCAGCTGGTCGGCCCAGGGCGCGATGCTGGCAAGGGTGGCGCCGGGTTCGGTGGCCAGCAGGCGGTCGACTTCAGCGCGCGTGGTCGGGTTGAGGCGGCTGTCGGCGACTTCGGCGACCAGGCGGTGGCCTTGCGCGCCCCAGGCATGGGCGGGTGCGGACAGGGTCAGCAGGGCCGGCGCGAGGGCGGCGGCGAGGAACAGGGAGTGCAGTGCTTTCATCCGCTCATTCTAGCCAGCGGGGGAGAAGGGTGGTTGATGGAAAGCGGCGCGTTCATTGTCGTCGGGGTGTGTGCGGCCGGGGCAGGCAGTGCGGGACACGCCGTAAACCCATCCATGGGGGCTCGATGGCGCCATCCATGGCGCCAACGGTCCCGCGCTACCTGCCCCGACCGCACACCTCCAACATGGCCGCGGTGGCGGATGCAAACGTCAGAAGCAGAATCAGAGTCAAATGCAGGATCGCATCCGGCCGATGGCAACTGGGTCATGCGGGTGCCGGCTGCTGCTTGCGCCTGCGCGCGCGGAAAAATGGAAGGGGTGGGGCAAGTGGGTTGCTCAGGACCGTTCGCCGCATGGATGCGGCGATCGAGCCTACATGGACGTATTTACGGCGTGTCCTGAGCAACTCACTTGCCCCACCCAAACGCAGATCCGCGCTCTGCACCAACAAAAAAGCCCCGGCACACACATACCGGGGCAACATGCTGCGAGGGTTTTGCCTGTAGCGGGGGAGCGGGGGCGCAGCCCCCGCCATCAACCGCTTAGAACTTGAAGACGTAGGACGCGCCGTAGACCAGCGGATCGATGTTGACCGTGCCGATCTTCTCGCCATCCAGCTTCACCTTGCTGTCGATGTCGATCCAGCGCATGTCCACGCGCAGGGCGCCCTTCTCGCCAATCGCAAAGTCGATGCCCGCATGCGCGGCCAGGCCCCACGAATCCTGCAGCTTCAGCTTGCTGCCCGCCAGCGCACCGGTGGTGTCTTCGCTGAAGAAGGTCGTGTAGTTCAGGCCGGCGCCCACGAACGGCGACACCTTGCCCTTGCTGTTGAAGTGGTACTGCAGGGTAACCACCGGCGGCAGCTGCTTGGTGCTGCCCACGCGGCCCAGGCCGTTGATGTTGATGTCGTGCTTGAACGGCAGCGCCGCCAGTACTTCGATGCCCAGGTTGTCGGCGATGAAGTACTCACCGGTGATGGTCGGCTTGACGTCGTTGTCGACGTCGACCTTCAGCGTGCCGCCGGCCAGCCAGCCGTTGTTCGACTTCGGGGCGACCTGGTGCACACCAGCGGAAAGGGTCCAGTCGCCCTTGGACTGGGCCATGGCCGGGGCAGCGGCCAACGACAGGGCGGCGGCCAGGCTGGCCACGATCAGGGGGGAGGTCTTGCGCATGGGGGGGATCTCGTTGCTGGGTGGATGTGGCCAGTCTCGGCCTCACGCCGCGCTAACGCTTTGATCCGGATCAAATCCTGTCCGGCCCCCGTCCCGGCGGCGGGCTTGGCCGGCGGTGGTCAAGGCCGGCCTGCTAGACTTGTGGGCCCTATCCACCCCGCCGCACCTGTCGCGGCTGCAGGAGCTTGAGAACATGGCAATCAAGGTTGGTATCAACGGTTTCGGTCGCATCGGGCGTAACGTCCTGCGCTCGGCGGTGCTGAACTTCGGCGACGACATCGAAATCGTGGCCATCAACGATCTGCTGGAGCCGGATTACCTGGCCTACATGCTCAAGTACGACTCCGTGCACGGCCGTTTCAAGGCCGACGTAGCCGTCGATGGCAAGGATCTGCTGGTCAACGGCAAGAAGATCCGCCTGACCCAGGAACGCGATCCGTCCAACCTGAAGTGGGACGAAGTCGGCGTTGACGTCGTGCTCGAAGCCACCGGCCTGTTCCTGGACAAGGTCAGTGCGCAGAAGCACATCGATGCCGGCGCCAAGAAGGTCATCCTGTCGGCACCGTCGAAGGACGATACGCCGATGTTCGTGTTCGGCGTGAACGACAAGACCTACGCTGGCCAGGCGATCATCTCCAACGCCTCGTGCACCACCAACTGCCTGGCGCCGCTGGCCAAGGTCATCAATGACAAGTGGGGCATCAAGCGCGGCCTGATGACCACCGTGCATGCGGCCACCGCCACGCAGAAGACCGTCGATGGCCCGTCCAACAAGGACTGGCGCGGCGGCCGCGGCATCCTGGAGAACATCATTCCGTCCTCCACCGGTGCCGCCAAGGCCGTCGGCGTTGTCATCCCGGAACTGAACAAGAAGCTGACCGGCATGAGCTTCCGCGTGCCGACCTCGGACGTGTCGGTGGTCGACCTGACGGTCGAGCTGGAAAAGGAAGCCACCTATGCCGAGATCTGCGCCGAAGTGAAGGCACAGAGCGAAGGCGCGCTGAAGGGCATCCTGGGCTACACCGAAGACAAGGTGGTGGCCACCGATTTCCGCGGTGAAACCCACACCTCGGTGTTCGACGCCGACGCCGGCATCGCGCTGGACGGCACCTTCGTCAAGCTCGTGTCGTGGTACGACAACGAGTGGGGCTATTCCAACAAGTGCCTGGAAATGGCCAAGGTCGTCGCAGCCAAGTAAGGCCTGCGAAGATCGTCGCGCGAACCCCGGCCTGGCCGGGGTTCGTCGTTTAAGGGGCCCGGCCTGACGTAGCATGGGCCCGTCGACCGCCGCCATCGTGGCGCGGGATCGCATTGGAAGGCGAGGAATGGAAGCACTCTTGGTCCTGGCAGTACTGGTCCTGCTGGCGATACCGCTGCTGCTGGTGGTGGCGCTGGTGATGATTGCCGGCCTGCGCCGGCGGGTCGCCGCGCTGGAAGCCGCACAGAGCGTGCAGGTCGCGCCCAACCCGGCAGGGACCGTAGACCGTGCGCCCTCGGCCGTGGCCGAGCCGCCGCGCGCGCCTGCGGCAACACGTGAACCCAGCAGCGAGCCCTCGTTCCTGCGGCCCACGGCGGCCACGGCCCCGCCGCCGGTTGCCGCCCGCGAGGAGCTGCCGCCGCCGGCCCAACCGGCGCGTCCGTCGCCGCCACCGCCATTGCCACCTGAGCCCACATTGCCACCCTTGCCAGCGGAACCGGCCCTGCCGAACCTGGTCGAGCGCGCGATCGGTGCGGTCAAACACTGGTTCACCCAGGGCAATGTGCCGGTGAAGATCGGCATGCTGGTGCTGTTGGCCGGCGTTGCTGCGCTGCTCAAGTACGTCAGCGACCAGGGCTGGCTGGTGGTGCCGGTCGAGTTGCGGCTGGCGGGCATCACCGTCGGTGCGCTGGGCCTGCTGGCCTTCGGCTGGCACCAGCGCGAGCGCCGGCGGATGTTCGCGCTGGCCCTGCAGGGGGGCGCCATCGGCGTACTGCTGCTGACCATCTTCGCTGCCTTCAAGCGTTTCGATCTGCTCGCGCCCGGCTTCGCTTTTGCCAGCTCGATCGCGCTGGTGGCGGGGCTGTGCGTGCTGGCGGTCGTGCAGAACTCGAGGACGTTGGCAGTGCTGGGCATCCTGGCCGGCTTCATGGCGCCGCTGTGGCTGTCCACCGGCAGTGGCAACCACGTCGGCCTGTTCAGCTACTACGCAGTGCTCAACGCGGGCATTTTCGCCATTGCCTGGTATCGCCCGTGGCGTGTGCTGAACCTGCTGGGTTTCGCGTTCACCTTCGGCATCGGCACCTTCTGGGGCGTGCTGCAGTACGACGCGGCCAAGTTCGCCAGTACCGAACCGTTCCTGCTGCTGTTCTTCGTCTTCTATCTGCTGATTCCGTTGTTGTATGCGCGCCGGCAGCCGGCCGGGCGTCGCGATCTGGTCGACGGCAGCCTGGTGTTCGGCACGCCGCTGATCGCCTTCTCGTTGCAGGCCGGCATGCTGCACGAACAACCGATGACGCTGGCCCTGTGCGCGCTGGGCCTGGCAGCGATCTATGCGCTGCTGGCACGGGCCCTGATCGCACGCGCGTCGTACACGGTGCTGGCGCAGTCGCATGCAGTACTGGCGGTGGGCTTTGCGACGCTGGCGGTGCCGCTGGCATTGTCGGCGCGGGCCACCGGTGCGGTGTTCGCGCTGGAAGGTGCCGGCCTGGCGTGGCTGGGGTTGCGCCAGAAGCGCTGGTTGCCGCAGGTGACCGGTGCGCTGCTGCAGCTCGCCGCCGCATTCGCATTCGTGGTGGGCGCCGACCATTGGCACCAGGACCAGCGTTTCCTGCTCAACCCGACCGCGATCGGCGCACTGCTGCTGGCCGTGGCGGGTTTCGCGGCGGCGTGGAGCTATCAGCGCAGGCAGCGCCATGACATCGCCCTGGCGTATTACCTGTGGGGCCTGCTGTGGTGGTTGGGCGGTCTGGTGCATGAAATCGGCCGCTTCTTCCAGCATTCGGCGCAGGCCGACGCGGTGTTGGTGCTGGCCGCCGTCACCGCCTGGCTGGCCTCGGAGGTGCAACGCCGCATGCCGGCACGTGCGCTGGGCGTGACCGCGTTGGCGATGCTGGCCGCCGGCTTCCCGCTGGCCCTGCTGCAGAGCGATGCCCACCAGCAGCCCTTTGCCGGCTACGGCGCATTGGCATGGGCAGTGTTCGCCGTGCTCGGCGTGCGCAGCCTGCTGTGCCTGCGCCAGGGCAGCGGCGGCGTGGCCCGTATCGCGCAGTTCCTGTGGTGGCTGCTGTGGCCGTCGCTGCTTTCGCTGCTGGCCCTGTGGGGCGGCGGCGACGCGCGCCTGGCGCAGGGCTGGACCGCGTTGCTGGTCACGCTGCCGTGGCTGCTGCTGGCGGCGCTGTCGCTGTGGCGCTGGAACGTGCTGCGCTGGCCGCTGGGTGCTGCGTTTGATCCGGTGCGCCTGCCGCTGCAGTGCGTGATTTTCGCTGTGCTGGCGCTGGCCTGGTTGTTCGGCCTGACCCTGGCGGGCGACGCCACGCCGTTGCCGTGGTTGCCGCTGCTCAATCCTGCCGAACTGGCACAGTGGGTCAGCCTGCTGCTGATCGCGCGCTGGCTGTATGACCCGCAGGGACCGGCGCAGCTGCAGCGGTTGCGTGTGCCGGTGCTGGCCGTGGCCGGTTTCATCGCGTTGACCAGCACCGTGCTGCATGGCGTGCATCATTGGGGTGGGGTCGCCTGGAATCCGACGATGGCCCGCTTCAGCCTGGCCCAGACCAGCCTGACCGTGTTGTGGAGCGTACTGGGCGTGATCGCCTGGGTGTGGGGCTCGCGTCGCGGCCAGCGTGTGCTGTGGATGGTCGGTGCCGTGTTGATGGCCGTGGTGCTGGCCAAGCTGGTGCTGATCGACCGCCAGCATCTGGGCAACCTGCTGGGAATCGCATCGTTCATCGCCTACGGCCTGCTGTGCACCGTGGTGGGCTACCTGGCGCCCGCGCCGCCGAGCGCGCCGCCAACCGTGGAGGAAAACCAATGAGGAAGTGGAGCCGAGCGTTGCTGCCGGTCTTGTTCGGCGTGGTCGGTGCGGTTGCCGCGCAGGCCACGGACTACCGCGCGCAGTACGCCGAACAGTGGCCGCTGAGCCTGTCCAGCGCGCAGTCCGGTGCCTATCGTGTGGTGCTGGAGCCGGCGATCTACCGCCGCGCGGGCGCCGCGGATCTGGGCGATCTGCAGGTGTTCAACGCTGCCGGCCAGGCATTGCCATCGGCGCTGCTGGCGCCGGACCAGCCGTTGGCGCAGCCGCCGGTGCAGCGCGAACTGCCGTGGTTCGCGCTGCCACCACTGGCCGAGGCCCAGCGCAACGACCTGCAGCTGCTGACCGAGCGCGATACCGACGGCCGTGTGCGCCGGGTCGAGGCCAGGCTTGGTGGTGGTGCGGTGGCGAACGGGCAGGGCGGCTGGTTGATCGATGCCAGCGTGCTCGGCCAGCAGCCGCTGGCAGCGCTGGTGCTGGACTGGGCCGAAAGTGGCCAGCCGCTGCAGGCGCAGGTACAGCTTGACGCCAGCGATGATCTGCAGCGCTGGCAGTCGATCGCCCGTGATGTCCCCCTGGTGGACCTGCAGCGTGCGGGCAAGCGCCTGCTGCAGCGACGCCTGCAGGTCGACAGCAATGTGCGCTACCTGCGGATCCTGCCGCAGGGCGAGGCGCGCCTGCCGGAGCTGCGCAGTGTATTGGCCGAACTGCCGCCGGCACCGGCAACGGTGCCCTGGGAGTGGCTGTCGCTGACACCGACCGCGCAGGGCAAGGGGGAATTCACCTTTGAGCTGGATGGTCGATTCCCGGTGACACGCGCCGACGTGGCCAGCACCGACAACAGCCTGGTGCAGTGGACCCTGTTCAGCCGCGACGACGAAAGCGCCGAATGGCAGCGCCGCAGCGCGCCCTGGATCGCCTATCAGCTGCAGCAGGGGGCACCGGGCCAGCGCCAGCAATCGGCGGCACAGCCGTTGGGCGGCATGTACCGCGACCGTTACTGGAAGCTGGTCGCGAGCCCGGTGGAGACCACCAGCGCCCCGACCCTGCGCCTGGGCTATCAACCGGAGGTGATGGTGTTCCTCAGCCAGGGCGCAGCGCCCTACGCGCTGGCCGTGGGCAGTACGACCGCGCGCCGCGCGGAGGCGCCGATCACGGTGCTGATCGAGGAACTGCGGCAGCGCAATGATCCGTCGTGGCAGCCGACGCTGGCACGCTTGGAGGGCAGTCCGGAGACGCTCGCCGGTGACGCAGCGCTGAAGCCGCAGCACGACTGGAAGGCGTGGTTGCTGTGGGCGTTGCTGGGGCTGGGCGTGCTGGTTGTTGGTGGACTGGCGTTGAGCCTGCTGAAGCAGAAGCCGTCGCCTTCGGCGTAGTTTGCAGCGAACGGCGCAGCCCCTCGTGGGTGGGCAGTCGTTGAGAGCAGAAGCCGTGGTCTGGCCGGGCGGGTGGACTGTGCAGGGGACGCCGCAAGTACGTCCTTGTAGGCTTGGCAGCCGCATCCATGCGGCTGACACCCCTGCCCAGCCCACCCGCCCGGCCTCTGACAATTTCCGTGTGCGTCCACCCACGGAAAAGAAAAAAGAAGAGCAGGAGCCAAAGCGGGTCGCTTCGCTACACGGCCATCGGGGTCGGAGCCTTTTTCCGCAGGAAAAACGGATCCGACCCCTTCTTTTCTTTCTTCATCCGACACCAGAAACCACTTTTGCTTCCGCCGTCCGCTCCGCCTCATGAACCTGTCGAGGCCGGGGTGGTGTGGGGTCGCGGGGGCGTAAGCGCCATGGATGGCGCGCCCGAGCCTCCAGGGATGGATTCACGGCGTCCCCCGCGGGCCCACACCGCCCCGGCCCACCCACATCACCACGAAGCGCCAGCGCTCTGGCCGTTGCTGTTGCCGTGGCTGTTGCCGTTAGCCGTTGGCCTCTGCCTGCCGCAGGCATCGGCACCCGATACAATGACCGTCTGCCGCACGCCGGCATCCCATCTCCAGAGCCAAAGAGTTGCCCATGTCCATCGTCCGCATGACCGACCTCGACCTCTCCGGCAAGCGCGTGCTGATCCGCCAGGATCTGAACGTGCCGATCGAGAATGGCCGCATCACCTCCGAACAGCGCATCACCGCTTCCCTGCCGACGCTCAAGCGCGCGCTGGAGCAGGGCGCGGCGGTGATGGTCACCTCGCACCTGGGCCGCCCCAAGGAAGGCGTGTGGAGCGAAGCCGATTCGCTGGCGCCGGTGGCCGAGCGCCTGTCGGTGCTGCTGGGTCGCGAAGTGCCGCTGGTGCGTGACTGGGTCGACGGCGTCGACGTGCAGCCGGGCCAGCTGGTGCTGCTGGAAAACTGCCGCATGAACGTTGGCGAGGGCAAGGACGATGAAGCCCTGTCGAAGAAGTACGCCGCCCTCTGCGATGTGTTCGTGATGGATGCGTTCGGTACCGCGCACCGCGCGCAGGCATCCACCCATGGCGTGATCCGTTTCGCCCCGGTCGCTGCCGGTGGCCCGCTGCTGATGGCCGAGCTGGATGCACTGGCCAAGGCCCTTGATGCGCCGGCCAAGCCGCTGCTGGCCATCGTCGCCGGCAGCAAGGTCAGCACCAAGCTGGAGCTGCTGGCCAACCTGGTCGGCAAGGTCGATCAGCTGATCGTCGGTGGCGGCATCGCCAATACCTTCATCGCGGCGGCCGGCTACAAGGTCGGCAAGTCGCTGTACGAACCGGACCTGCTGGATACCGCCCGGAAGATCGTGGCCGACGCCAAGGCGCGGGGTGCGGACATCCCGCTGCCGGTGGACGTGGTCACCGCCAAGCAGTTCCTGCCCGACGCGGCTGCCGAAGTGAAGGCCGTCGATGCGGTGGCCGAGGATGACCTGATCCTGGACATCGGCCCGCAGACGGCCGCGCAGTACGCACAGCTGATCGCCAAGGCCGGCACCGTGGTCTGGAACGGCCCGGTCGGCGTGTTCGAGTTCGAAGCCTTCAGCAAGGGCACCGAAGCGCTGGCCCGCGCCATCGCCAGCTCGCCGGCGTTCTCCATCGCCGGTGGTGGCGATACCCTGGCCGCGGTCGACAAGTTCGATATCGCCCAGCAGGTCAGCTACATCTCCACCGGTGGCGGCGCGTTCCTGGAATTCCTGGAAGGCAAGACGCTGCCGGCGGTGGCTGCCCTGGCCGCGCGCGGCGCATGAGCGTCGATCCGCGGGTGGACGGAGAAGAGCGTGCAACGCTCTTCTTCGACATGGACGGCACGCTGATCGATTCCGAAGTGGGCATCACCACCTGCATCGCCTATGCGCTGCAGAAGATGGATCACCCGGTGCCGCCGCAGGAAACGTTGCTGGGCTGGATCGGCCCGTCGCTGCGTACCACGTTCGCGCCGCTGTTCGGTGAGCCCGAGCGGGTGGAGCAGGCCGTGGCCTTCTATCGCGAGCGTTTCGACGTGGAAGGCTGGCGCGAGCATACGATCTACCCGGACATCGAAGCGGTGGTACGCGCGCTGCACGCACGCGGCCATCGCCTTGCGGTGGTCACCGCCAAGAACGAGCCGCATGCCCGCCGCATCGTCGAGCATCTGCCGTTCGGTGGCCTGTTCGAGGACGTGATCGGTTCAACCCCGGATGGCTCGCGCAGCAGCAAGCCGCAGCTGGTGGGCGAGGCGCTGCATCGCCTGCAGCTGGCGCCGGAACGCTGCTGGATGATCGGCGACCGCCGCATGGACATCGAGGGCGCCCGTCACCACGGGCTGCGCAGTGTGGGCGTGCTGTGGGGCTTTGGTGGCGAGCAGGAGCTGACCGAGGCCGGTGCCGGGCAGCTGGCCCGTGATCCGGCGCAGCTGCTGGCCTTGCTCGCCTGAGTTGGACGATGCCGCGCGCCGGGCCTTGCCCGGCGGCGTTTCCGCTGCCATCGACCAGCGTATGTCCGGAACATGTCCATGCGATGTCCCGCAGAGTCAGGCAGCACAAGGCTGTAACCGTATACATGGGACGTGAAGGATGTGCTAATTTCCGTCCTTTAACGGGAGAGGCCCATCCATCATGTTCGAGCGTCAGCGTCGCACCAAGATCCTTGCCACCCTCGGTCCGGCTACCGATCCGCCGGGCGTGCTGGAGGATCTGTTCCGCGCCGGCGTCAACGTGGTGCGCCTCAACTTCAGCCACGGTGACCCGTCCGGCCAGGCCAAGCGTGCCGCCGATGTGCGCGCCGCCGCGCAGCGCGTGGGTGTGGAAGTGGGCATCCTGGCAGACCTGCCGGGCCCGAAGATCCGCATCGAGCGCTTCGCCGAGGGCAAGGTGCATCTCAAGGCCGGTGACCGCTTCGACCTGATCGCCAGCACCGATGCCGGCCCCGGCGATGCCACCCAGGTGGGCGTGAGCTACCTCGGCCTGCCGCAGGACGTGACCGCCGGTGACGTGCTGCTGCTCGACGATGGCCTGATGCAGCTGCAGGTGGTGGAAGTGCAGGGCGAGCGCATCATCAACACCGTGCTCAACGACGGTCCGTTGTCCGATCGCAAGGGCCTGAACAAGCAGGGCGGTGGCCTGTCGCTGGGCGCGCTGACCGAGCGCGACAAGGAACTGATCGGCATCGTCGCCAAGATCGGCGTGGATTTCATCGCCGTATCGTTCTGCCGCAATGCGCAGGACATGAACGATGCGCGCGAGATCGCCGAATCGCACGGCTGCTACGCCGCGCTGGTGTCCAAGATCGAGCGCACCGAGGCCATCGAGAACCTGGAAGAGATCGTCGACGCCAGTGACGTGGTGATGGTGGCGCGTGGCGACCTGGGCGTGGAAATCGGCGATGCCGAACTGCCGGGCCTGCAGAAGAAGATCATCAAGGCCTCGCTGGCGCAGAACAAGGTGGTGATCACCGCCACCCAGATGCTGCAGTCGATGGTCGAAAGCCCGATCCCGACCCGTGCCGAAGTGCTGGACGTGGCCAACTCGGTCATCGACGGTACCGATGCGGTGATGCTGTCGGCCGAAACCGCCGCCGGTGCGTATCCGGTCAAGGCGGTCGAAGCGATGGCGCGCATCTGCCTGGGTGCCGAGCGCCAGTTCCAGACCGAGACCGACTTCGGCGCTTCGCCGCGCAACCTGGAACGTGCCGACCAGGCCATTGCCATGGCCACCATGTTCCTGTCCCAGCACGTGGGCGTGCGCGCGATCGTGGCGATGACCGAATCCGGTGGCACCGCGCGCTACCTGTCGCGATTCCGTGCCTCGGCACCGGTGTTCGCGGTCACCCGCCACGACGGCGCCCGCCGGCAGATGGCGCTGATGCGCGATGTGTTCCCGATCAACTTCGACAGCCGGGGCTTCACCCCGCGCGAAGCCGCACGCGGCAGCATCCGCCTGCTGGTGGAGGGCGGCATGCTGCAGGCCGGCGACCGTGTGGTGTTCACCAGCGGTGAGCACATGGAAACCCACGGCGCGACCAATACCCTGCGCCTGCTGGAAGTGGGCGAAGACGGCCGCGCCAGCGGTCTGGGCGACCTGTAAGAGGTGGCCACATCGGGTCGGAGCCGCGGCGCGGATCCGACCCGGGGTCAGATCCCCGAACGGGGCTCTGACCCGATCCGGCAGGACATTTCCTGTCCCGCACAGACAGTGGAACCGGTTCCATCCGAGCCTCCACGTCGGGGCAACGGATAGCGGGGCTATACTTACGTTTTTCCCGCACCCGCCACAGGAAGTACATGAGCATCGAACAGCTGGCTGAAACCGCCCAGGCCATGGTTGCCCCGGGCAAGGGCATCATCGCGATCGACGAATCCACCGGTACCATCGCCAAGCGCTTTGCCAGCGTCGGCATCGAGAACACCGAAGAGAACCGTCGCGCCTACCGCGAACTGCTGCTGACCACGCCGAAGCTCAACGAGCATATTTCCGGCGCCATCCTGTACGACGAGACCATCCGCCAGTCGACCAAGGACGGCGTGCCGTTCGCCAAGTACATGTCCGACCACGGCATGATCCCGGGCATCAAGGTGGACAAGGGTGCGCACCCGCTGGCCGGCTGCCCGGGCGAGCTGGTCACCGAGGGCCTGGACGGCCTGCGTGAGCGCCTGCAGGAGTACTACAAGCTGGGCGCGCGCTTCGCCAAGTGGCGTGCGGTCATCAACATCGGCGAGAGCATTCCGTCGGGCACCTGCATCGAGTCCAACGCGCATGCGCTGGCCCGCTACGCCGCGCTGTGCCAGGAATGCGGCCTGGTGCCGATGGTCGAGCCGGAAGTGATCATGGACGGCGAGCACGACATCGAGACCTGCTACGAAGTCACCGAAGCCACCCTGCGTTCGCTGTTCGACGCGCTGTACCAGCAGAACGTGCTGCTGGAAGGCACCATCCTGAAGGCTTCGATGGTCATCTCGGGCAAGGGCTGCGACGAGCAGGCCGATGTCGAGGAAGTGGCCGAGTCGACCGTGATGTGCCTGAAGAGCACCGTGCCGGCGATCCTGCCGGGCGTGGTGTTCCTGTCCGGTGGCCAGAGCGATGAGCAGTCCACCGCCCACCTCAACGCCATGAACCAGATGGGCAACCTGCCGTGGCCGCTGAGCTTCTCTTATGGCCGTGCCATGCAGCAGGCGGCACTGAAGCTGTGGGCCAAGGACATGAAGGGCAACTACGCCGCAGCACAGAAGACCGTCTACGAGCGCGCCAAGGAAAACGGCCAGGCCGCGCTGGGCAAGTGGAACGGCTGATCCGCCGTTGCGCAGCATGAACTGAACAAGGCAGCGCCGGCATCACGCCGGCGTTTGCTTTTGCCGGTATCGTTGCCGCCTCCCGCACGCCAGGCCAGTGCGTGGGGCATACATGGAAGGCCAAGGAGAAAAAACATGCGTATCACCGCAATCACGCTGGCCGTTGCCACGGTGCTGGCTGTCGGCGGCTGCAACCGGATGGGCGGCAGCACGGACGTGGGCAAGGCCCCCTCGCTGGAGTTCGACAAGCCGGTCTCCGGCGAAATCACCTCGCGCAGCGGCGTCAATTTCAACGATGGCAGCCACCATCAGCTGTACCAGCTGAAGCTGGAAGACAAGCAACTGGTCGGCATCACGTTGACTGGTGCGCTGCGCGGCTCGATCGCCGTGTTCAACAATGGCGTGCTGGTGGCCAGCAGCAACTCGGGCTACGAGCGCGGCAACGACGTCTCGCTGGCGTTCCGCGCCAACGGCACTGGCAGCTACCAGGTGGCCATCAATGCCGACGGCCCCTCCGCCTTCGGTCCGTACCGCCTGCGCGCCGAGAAACTGGTGCCGTATGACGGCAAGCCGATGGTGGCCGAAGGTGAGATCGCCGACCTGCTGGTCTCCAAGTCGCAGGATTACACCCTGCAGGTGGACAAGGGGGGCATGTACGAAATCCGCCTGGAATCGAAGGCGTTCGATACGGTGCTGAAGCTGGATGGCAACGGCGTCCAGTCGGAGAACGACGATGGCGGTGATGACACCAATTCGCGCATCGGCATGCCGCTGGAACCGGGCAAGTACACCCTGCGCGTGCGCAGCCTGGATGAAGACAGTACCGGCGCTTTCAAACTGACGGCCAAGCGCACCGAGCTGCCGGCCAACATGGTCATGCGTGATGGCACCTCCCTGCCGAACAACGGCAGTGTCTTCGCCATGCTCGATGGCGAAGGCCGCCGCCGCTTCCTGCTGAGCCTGCCGCGTGCGGCCGATGTGCGCCTGGACGCCATTTCCAGCCAGGTGGATACGGTACTGCGCGTGGTCGGCGGCGACGTGGAGCTGGTCAATGACGATGGTGGCAACGGCACCAACGCACGCGTGGAAGAATCGCTGCCTGCCGGCCACTACACCGTGGACGTGTCCAGCCTCAGCGATGAAGCGGGCATGGTGGAAGTACGCGTGCAGATCGACGGCGCCGCTTCGGCCGCTGCATCAGCTGCTGCTACGGCGGCCGCCGACGCTGCCGCTGAAGCGACGGACTGACGCCGCCACGAGGACGCAAACGAAAAGGCCGGGCAATGCCCGGCCTTTTTTTTTTCCACGTCCGTCGTTGTTTCAATGCGCCGGCACGAAGCCGGTATCGCCCAAGGGCGACAGCAGCGAACCGCGCCCGCTGTCGGCGACCTGGCCTGCGGCCGACAGTGCCTGCTGGTAGGCCTTGGCAGTCGCCGTGTTGAACGCCACCAGCACGATCCGCATCGGCTGGGCGTGGCTGCGCTGCCAGGCGAGTGTTTCGGTGACCGCGATCTGTGCGGCCTGGTACAGCGGATAGCCATACACACCGCAGCTGATGGCCGGGAACGCGATCGACTGCAGGTTCAGTGATTCGGCCAGCTGCAGCGACTTCCAGTAGCAGTTCGCCAGCAATGCCGGTTCGTCGCGCTGGCCGTCGTGCCAGACCGGACCGACCGTATGCAGGACGTGCCGTGCCGGAAGCGCATAGGCATCGGTTGCGCGCACTTCACCGGTCGGGCAGCGCACACCGGGGCGCAGCTCCGGCAGACGCTCGCACTCGGCCAGCAGGCCAGGGCCGGCCGCACGATGGATGGCGCCGTCGACACCGCCGCCACCGAGCAGTGATTCATTGGCCGCGTTGACGATCGCATCCACCGCCAGGGCCGTGATGTCGCCCTGCCACACTTCGATCTTCATGCGTCCGTCTCCTGCCTGTAGTTGTTGCGCGCCGTGCCCACGCTGGCTGCACCCGCATCTTGCGGGACAGGGCATCGATGCTGCGTCATGACCGTCTCATGCACTGCGATCCGCGCTGTTCATGCACGATGGCCGGCGGCGCCTTCACGCAGGCTGAAGCGAGCGCCGCACGCGGCAAAACGAAAGTTTTCGGGGTGAATCTCTTATGATTTCTGGGGAAAGCTGTCCGCTTCCGTCGGCAATACCCAGACAGGATCACCCAGATAGCAAACGCCCACCGCGAGGGTGGGCGTCATCCTGCTGTCATCGACAACGCGGCGATCAGGGCAGACCGGCCAACCAGTCGTCGTCCGAACCTTCATTGACGTCGGCGAACAGCGGCGTGGAGAAGTAGCGTTCACCGGTGTCCGGCAACATCGCCAGGATCACCGCGCCCGGTTCGGCGCGATCTGCCACGTCCAGTGCGCTGGCAACCGTGGCACCGGCGGAGATGCCGACGAAGATGCCTTCCTCCGCCGCCAGTCGGCGGGCGGTGGCGATCGCGCGGTCATCTTCCACCGTCACCAGCTCGTCCACCACATTGCGGTTGAGCACATCGGGCACGAAGTCCGGGGTCCAGCCCTGGATCTTGTGCGGCTTCCAGTCATCGCCCTTCAGCAAGGCGGCGCCGGCCGGCTCGGTGGCGATGATGCGGGTGTCCGGGCGGGCGACCTTCAGTACTTCGCCGACGCCGGTCAAGGTGCCGCCGGTTCCCCAGCCACTCACGAAGTAGTCCAGCCGCTTGCCGGCGAAATCACGCAGGATCTCCGCGGCGGTGGTGTTGCGGTGGTAGGCCGGGTTGGCCGGGTTGGCGAACTGGCTGGCCAGGAACCAACCGTGTTCCTCGGCCAGCTCGCGCGCCCTGCGCACCATGCCGCTGCCGCGCTCGGCGGCCGGGGTCAGGATGACCTTCGCACCGTAGGCCCGCATCAGCTTGCGGCGTTCCACCGAGAAGGTCTCGACCATGGTCGCCACGAACTTGTAGCCGCGTGCGGCCGCCACCATCGCCAGGGCGACGCCGGTGTTGCCCGAGGTGGCTTCGACGATGGTGTCGCCCGGCTTGAGCAGGCCACGCTGTTCGGCATCGAGGATGATCGCCAGCGCCAGGCGATCCTTCACCGAGCCGCCCGGATTGAAGGACTCGACCTTGGCGTACAGGGTCACGCCCTGCGGCGCCAGTCGCTGCAGCTTGACGATGGGGGTGTTGCCGATGGTGTCGAGGATGGAGTCGTACAGGGCCATGGGAGCGCTCCAGGAACAGGCCGCGCCGGGCTCGGCGGGCGAAAAGGAAGTGGGCTGGCTGTTCAGGCCAGCGGCTGCCGGCTGACCGTAGCGCCGGCATATGACGCCCGGAAATGACCAGATACCTTTCTTAAACAACCTTTGGTTATAAGCTGGTGACGGCAATTGACCCTAGAGTGGACCTCCGCACCCACATCGCCCGCCTGCCATGACGCTGACCCAGCTGCGCTACCTGGTTGCCATCGCCGACGCCGAGCTGAACATCACGCTCGCCGCCTCGCGCGTGCATGCCACCCAGCCTGGGCTGTCCAAGCAGCTCAAGCAGTTGGAGGACGAACTGGGCTTCCTGCTGTTCGTACGCAAGGGGCGCAGCCTGGAGTCGGTCACTCCGGCTGGCACCGAAGTGATCAGCCGCGCCCGCGCGGTGCTGTCCGAGGCCAACAACATCCGCACCTACGCGGCCAACCAGCGTCGCGAGAGCCAGGGCCAGCTGATCCTGACCACCACCCACACCCAGGCGCGTTTCGTGCTGCCGCCGGCGGTGGCGCGCATCAAGCAGGCCTATCCGCAGGTCAGCGTGCACCTGCAGCAGGCCGGTGAGGCCGATGCGCTGGATCGGCTGAACCAGGGCGATGCCGATATCGCGATCATCAGTACCGCCGGCAGTGAACCCAGCGACGGCATCGCCGTGCCGCTGTTCCGCTGGCGGCGGCTGGTGGTGGTGCCCAAGGGCCATCCGCTGGATCGCGCCGGGCGCGCACCGGACCTGGCGGCATTGTCACGCCAGCCGTTGATCAGCTACGAATCCTCGACCCGGCCCAACTCCTCGTTGCAGCGCGCCTTTGCCGCGCAGAGCCTGGTACCCGATCTGGCGCTGACGGCGCTGGATGCGGACCTGATCAAGACTTATGTGCGTACGGGTCTGGGGGTAGGTCTGCTGGCCGAGATGGCGATCAGCGCCAACGACGAGGATCTGCGGGTATGGCCAGCGCCGGCGCCGATCACCGAGTGCGTCGCCTGGGCGGTGCTGCCGCGCGACCGGGTGCTGCGCGACTACGCGCTGGAGTTGGTGCATGTGCTGGCCCCGCAGATCGATCCGCGCGACCTGCGGCGGGTGCTGGATGGCAACCAGGCCGCGTCTTGGCCGGTGCCGCCGACCTGGGAATCGCTGACCCAGACCATCACGGTGTGAGGTTGGTCGAGCAGGGCTGCGCCCTGCACCTGCTACGACATTCAAGCAACAACAACGGCAACAGCAACGGCAACAGCAACGGCAACAGCAACAGCGGGCATTCCGTGGGATGGCGGGGCGGTGTGGGTAGGCAGGACACGCCGTAAACCCGTCCTTGGGGGCTCGATGGCGCCATCCATGGCGCCAACGGTCCTGCCTACCCCCACCGCCCCGCCTCTGACAGATTCCGATGGCTGTTGGTAGGTGTCGACCTTGGTCGACACGGTAGATCCACGCGATGCGTGGATGAAATCTGTCAGATATCGAAATACATCTGGGGTCAGATCCGTTTCCTTCGGAAAGCGGATCTGACCCCAAGAGCCGTTCCAACAGACCGCAGGAATCTGTCGAAGGCGGGGTGGGTCCGGTTGCGGGGGTGTCCGCGGCATGGATGCCGCGGCCAAGCCTTATCTGATTGGAATCTGGCAACGTAGGTGTCGAGAGCCGGCGTGGGCCGCCGTGTAA
>NZ_JBEPSG010000017.1:0-82514 GCF_040548715.1 Stenotrophomonas sp. 2694 | reverse complement strand
GCGGTGTGGGTATGCAGGACCGTTGGCGCCATGGATGGCGCCATCGAGCCCCCATGGATGGGTTTACGGCGTGTCCTGCATACCCACACCGCCCCGCCACCCCACGGAATGCACGCTGTTGCTGTTGCTGTTGCTGTTGCTTCGGCTGTTGCCGTTGCCTCTGCGGGTGCAGGGCGCAGCCCTGCTGAAGAACCCTCAAATATCTGTGGGAGCCAGCCCGTACTGCTCGGCGAAGCGCTTGCTGAAACTCGCTGCGGAACGATACCCCGCGCGCGCTGCCACGGTCTTCAACGGCAGATCGGTGGTGTACAGCAGCTGCATGCCATGGGCCAGTCGCGCTTCGGTCAGCAGCTGGCGCAGGCTGGTGGCTTCGGCGGCCAACCGCCGCCGCAGGGTCGCGCCACTCAGTGCGAAGTGCGCTTCAACGTCGCGCGACTGCCAGTCGCGGGCCGGCTCGGCGGCGATGCGGTCGCGGATCTGCTCGCCCAGCGTCGGTGCGTGCGGCAACAGCAGGTTGCCGTGGCCCTGCCGGCACCACGCCAGCACCAGCGTGGCCAGCGCCAACCGCGCTTCGCTGTAGTGGCCGTCCTGCAACGACTGCCGCCAGCTGCGCAGTACCGTGGCGTGATCGCCCAGCGCCTGCCGGGCCAGCGCCGCGCCGGCCGTTGGCAAGGCCTCGCTCCACAGCGTGCGCGCCGCCGCCAGGACTTCCGTGCACAGCGGCACGATCGCGCTGAGGTAGCGTCCGGTCTGCGGGTCCGGAGTGTTGACCACGTCGATGCGGCAACGCTGGGTGATCAGCAGGATGTCGCCGGGCACGAAGGTCAGCGACTGGTGGGCGGTACGTACCTGCTTGCGGCCTTCCAGCAGGATGGCGAACTGTGGCTGGGGAATTTCCACCGAACTGGCACCATGCTCGCGGCGGGCGGTGATGCAGGCATAGCCCTCAGCGCGTTGGCAGCCGGCGAGGCTGGCCATCTCCGCCAGTAGTGCCATGGCGGTGGGGGGCATGCCGGTCATATGACGTGCGAGCCCAGCAGGCGACCGACCGTGGCCGCGGCGGCCATCGCCAGTGCACCCCAGAACATCACGCGCAGGGCGCCGCGCGTGGGTGATGCGCCGCCGGCGCGTGCCGCCATCGCGCCGGTCAGGCACAGGCCGGCCAGCGTGCTGACCGTGGTGGCCGTGGCGACGTTCTGTACCGGCGTCAGCAGTGCGGTCAGCACCGGCAGCGCGGCGCCACAGGTGAAGGCGGCGGCCGACGCCAATGCGGCCTGCAACGGCCGCGCGCGCAGTTCCTCGGTGATGCCCAGTTCGTCGCGCGCGTGGGCACCCAGCGCGTCGTGGGCGGTCAGCTGTTCGGCAACCTGGCGCGCCAACGCCGGCTCCAGCCCGCGATGGCGGTAGATCGCGGTCAGTTCGTCCAGTTCGCTGTGCGGGTCTTCGTGCAGCTCGCGCTTCTCCATCGCCAGATCGGCATTTTCGGTATCGGCCTGGGTCTGCACCGATACATACTCGCCGGCGGCCATCGACATCGCGCCGGCCACAGTGCCGGCCACGCCGGTGGCCAGGATCGTGCTGGCCGAGGCGCCGCTGGCGGCCACGCCGACCACCAGGCCGGCGACCGAGACAATGCCATCGTTGGCGCCCAGTACGGCGGCCCGCAGCCAGCCGACGCGATCGGCACGGTGCAGCTCGGGATGTCGTGAATGGCGGCTCATGGCCCTGAGTGTACGAGGGTCAAGAGGGTGTCGGTAGGATGCTGAAACCCGTCACCGTCGCATGACGTAACGAGCCGCCACGCTATAGTGCGCCCTTGCGATGCAAGGCTCCCAGCCCCACATCCCCTGCCACCGTCCAGCGAGCCACTCCCTTGTCGAGCCCCAGCCACGTCGCCGATACGCCCATTACCGACCGCTCGCAACTGGTGGCGGAGATCGCCTCCGGCGAGAAGCCCCGTTCGCAGTGGCGCATCGGTACCGAGCACGAGAAGTTCGGGTTCCGCCTGGATGACCTGCGTCCGCCGACCTTCGATGGCGAGCGCGGCATCGAGGCTCTGCTCAACGGCCTGGTCCGCTTCGGCTGGACGCCGGTGCAGGAGAACGGCAACACCATCGCCCTGCTGCGTGATGGCGCCTCGGTGACCCTGGAGCCGGCGGGCCAGCTGGAGCTGTCCGGTGCGGCGCTGGAAACCATTCACCAGACCTGCGTGGAAACCGGCACCCACCTCAATGAAGTGGCGCAGGTGGCCGGCGAGCTGCAGCTGGGTTTCCTCGGCATGGGCTTCCAGCCGAAGTGGACGCGCGATGAAATGCCGTGGATGCCCAAGGGCCGCTACAAGATCATGCGCTCGTACATGCCCAAGGTCGGTTCGCTCGGCCTGGACATGATGACCCGCACCTGCACCGTGCAGGTGAACCTGGATTACGCCAGCGAAGCGGACATGGTGAAGAAGTTCCGCGTGTCGTTGGCGCTGCAGCCGATCGCCACCGCACTGTTCGCCGACTCGCCGTTCACCGAAGGCAAGCCGAACGGCTACCTCAGCTACCGCTCGCACATCTGGACCGATACCGATGCCGACCGTACCGGCATGCTCGACTTCGTGTTCGAGGATGGCTTCGGTTACGAGCGCTATGTCGACTACCTGCTCGATGTGCCGATGTATTTCTCCTACCGCGCTGGCATCTACCACGATGCCAGCGGGCAGAGCTTCCGCGACTTCATGCAGGGCAAGCTGCCGGTGCTGCCGGGCCAGCTGCCGACCCTGCGCGACTGGTCGGACCACACCACGACCGCGTTCCCGGAAGTGCGGTTGAAGAAGTACCTGGAAATGCGCGGTGCCGATGGTGGCCCGTGGAGCCGCCTGTGTGCGCTGCCGGCCTTCTGGGTGGGCCTGCTGTACGACGACACGGCGCTGGATGCGGCGTGGGATCTGGTGCGTGGCTTCAGCCTGGCCGAGCGCCATGCGCTGCGTGATGGCGTGCCCAAGCACGCGATGGGCCTGCCGTTCCGCGGTGGCACCGTGCGCGACCTCGCCCGCGAGGCGGTGAAGATTTCGGTGGATGGGCTCAAGCGCCGTGCGGCGCGCAATGCCGATGGCCAGGATGAAAGCAAGTTCCTGGACGTGCTGCAGGAAATCGTCGAGTCCGGCCTGACCCCGGCCGAGCGCAAGCTGGCGCTGTTCCATGGCCGCTGGCACGGTGACGTGGATCCGGTGTTCCGCGAGTTCGCGTACTGAAAATGCGCCCGCCGGGCATGGCCCGGCGCTACCCGCCACGAATCCGGTAGCGCCGGGCCATGCCCGGCGGGTGGCGTACGCAAAAAAACCCCGGCAATGCCGGGGTTTCTTCATTCCATCAGCGCAGCGATCAGGCCTTGATGGTGGCCATGTCGATCACGAAGCGGTAGCGCACATCGTTCTTGGCCATGCGCTCCCAGGCTTCGTTGACGTTCTTGATGTCGATCATCTCCACGTCGCTGACGATGCCGTGCTCGGCGCAGAAGTCCATCATCTCCTGGGTTTCGGCCATGCCGCCGATCGCCGAGCCGGTCAGGTTCCTGCGACCGAAGATCACGCTGCCACCGGTCAACGGCGGGTCCAGTTCGGTCAGCACACCGACCAGGCACATGGTCGCTTCGCGCTTGAGCAGGCCCATGTACGGGTTGGTGTCATGGCCGACCGGGATGGTGTTGAGCAGGAAGTCGAAGCTGCCGGCATGCGCCTTCATCTGCTCGGCATCGCGCGAAACCAGCACTTCGTCAGCGCCCAGGCGCTTGGCATCGGCACCCTTTTCCGGGGTGGTGGTGATCATCACCACGTGCGCGCCGAGCGCCTTGGCGAACTTCACGCCCATGTGGCCGAGGCCACCCAGACCGATCACGCCGACCTTCTGGCCCGGGCCGACCTTCCAGTGGCGCAGCGGCGACCAGGTGGTGATGCCGGCGCACAGCAGCGGCGCGGCTGCCTTCAGGTCCAGCGTTTCGGAGACCTTGACCACGAAGCGCTGCTCGACCACCACGTGGTCGGAATAGCCGCCGTAGGTCGGTGCGCCGCTTTCACGCTCGCGGCCGTTGTAGGTCCAGGTCGCACCTTCGGCGCAGTACTGCTCCAGGTCGTGCTGGCAGGCATCGCAATGGCGGCAGGAATCGACCATGCAGCCGACACCGGCGTGGTCGCCGACTTTGAAGCGGGTGACCTCGCTGCCGACTTCGGTGACCCGCCCGATGATCTCGTGGCCCGGCACCATCGGGTAGATCGAGCCACCCCAGTCGTCGCGGGCCTGGTGCAGGTCGGAATGGCAGATGCCGCTGTACAGGATCTCGATGCGCACATCGTTCGGGCCAACCGCGCGGCGCTCGAATTCGAAGGGCACCAGCGGGTCGGTATGGGTGTGGGCGGCGTAACCACGGGCGAGGGACATGGGGAATCCTTGGCAGGGTTTGTCGAAAGGCGTTTTACAATACGCTCCGTACCTCGGGGTAAGAAGCGTATATATCGGCATGATTCATCAAGGCAGACTGCACAATCATGGCCACTGACAACCTGACCCACCTGGCCGCCTTCGCTGCGGTCGCCCGCCACCGCAGTTTCCGCCGCGCCGGTGCCGAACTGGCCCTGTCGACCTCGGCGGTGAGCTATGCGATCCGCGCGCTGGAGGAACGGCTGGGGGTGGGCCTGTTCCACCGTACCACCCGCAGCGTGGCCCTGACCGAGGCCGGGCAGCGCCTGCTGGAGCGCCTGCAGCCGGCGCTGGGGCAGGTGCATGACGCGCTGGAGGAAATGAACCACTTCCGCGCGGTGCCGGCCGGCCTGCTGCGGATCAATGCGACGCGGGCGGCGGTGGCGACCCAGTTGGGGCCGCGGCTGGCGCGGTTCCTGCACGCGCATCCGGACGTACGGGTGGAGCTGACCGAGAACGATGGCCTGGTCGATATCGTTGCCGAGGGCTACGACGCTGGCGTGCGCCTGCACGAGTTCGTGCCCGAGGACATGGTGGCGGTGCCGATGGGGCCGCCGCTGCGCGGATTGATTGTCGGTTCACCCGAGTACCTGCGGCGCCGGCCGGCCCCGCAGCATCCGCGCGACCTGGCCGCGCACGAGTGCGTACGTTTCCGTTTCGCCAGCGGCCATCTGTACAAGTGGCAGTTCGAACGCGACGGCCAGACCCTGGAGATCGACGTACCGGGTCGACTGACGCTGTGCGAGCAGGGCACCGTGGTTGGCGCGGTGCTCGATGGCATCGGCCTGGCCTATGTGCTGGAAGACACCGCGCGGCCGTATCTGGACGACGGCCGACTGGTGGCGGTGCTGGAAGATTGGAGCGAACCGTTCGCCGGGTTTGCGCTGTACTACCCGAAACAGCGGCAGATGCCCGGTGCATTGCGTGCGTTCGTGGACATGCTGCGCGAATGAATCGCGATCACCCGCATCCACGCGTGGCGTGGATCTACTGACCATCGCCGCACGCCCATTTTGATCCACGCGCTGCATGGATGCCGTTACATCTAGTAGATCCACGCCATGCGTGGATTGGCGCCCGCTACGCAGTGACCAATTCATTCGACCAGCGCGTCATACCCTGCATCGCTGAACTGGATCAGGCAGAAGCCATGGCCGAACGGATCGGACAGCACGGCGATCTTTCCCCAGAGGCGTTCGCGGACGGGGCGTTCGAGCGTGGCGCCGGCTGCAACCGCGCGGGCAAGCGCCGCGTCGATGTCAGCGACCACCCAGTCCAGATGCACGGGCGTCCAGTGGCGCTCGTAATCGCGCACATCGCCGTCTTCGGTCGCTGCGCTGCCGGCATCGTTCTGCAGCAGGTACAGCGGCGTGGGGCCACCGAGCAGTTCCAGCGCACCGGGGCCGAGGCGGCGGCCGACCCGCAGGTCGAAGGCTGCGGTGTAGAAGGTTTCAGCGGCAGCAAGATCGGGCACGTCGAGGTTGACGATGAACGAAGTGGTGACGGAGTTCATGGAGACTTTCGTCATGTTGTTGGGCACGGATGTGCGGTCTAGGATCGAACTGTAGTTCAGGATCGGAGTGCCCGGTCGTTGCGATCGGTGGCCTCGTTGCCAGGGAGGATTCCATGCGGGATCTGGAAGTGGAAGCGCGAGTACGCAGGCTGGAGCGACGGGCAGGCCGATGGCGCTGGCTGCTGGTGGCTACCCCCGTCCTATTGATGTCGATTGTGCTGGCTGGTCGCGGATTTGCCAGGCCGGAGGTCGGCATTGTTCCGGAGATCCGCACCCAACGCCTGATCGTGCTTGATCAGGAAGGGCGCAAGCGGGTGGAGATCGGTGAGGACGCGCCGGATCTGGACATCAAGCGCAACGCCCGGGTGGCGGGGTTGATCATCTTCGATGGCAATGAACAGGAACGCGGAGGCATGGTCACCGCCGACGATGGCAGCGCTACGGTTGCCCTGGATGCGCCGCGTGGTGTCGGCTATCGCGTGTCAGATCGGGCCGGAATGAAAGTGGGAGCGGACGGTTCGGCGCTCATCGGTGTCCTGTCCAACGCCGGGGGCTTTGCCGCCAAGCTGATCGCGCAGGGGGCGGAAGGACAGTTGGAGGTGAGCCGCGTGGATTCCACCGAAGGCGGAGCATCCACCCGTGTGATCCACGTGGAGGCTGATAGCAGGTGACGGAACAACCACAGGCGCAAACAGGGAGCGCAACATGCATGAGCAGGATATAGCCGTACGCTTGGAACGCCTGGAACACAGGCTGCGCCGCAGGAATCTGCTTGCTGCCTCGATGTTCGCGCTGGGCGCATCGTTGGCCCTGATCGGGACCAGCGTAGCCACGCCCGATGCCGGCGTAGTGCCGGAGATCCGTACCTACAAGCTGACCGTGCTCGACAGTGAAGGGCGCACGCGCGTGCAGATTGCCGAGGATGCCAGTGACATTGCCCGCAACTCACGTGCAACGGGCATGACCATCTACGATGCGAAGGGCGATGAGCGCGGTGGCATCGGCACCATGGCCAACGGCAGCGCGGTAATGGCATTGGATGCACCGGTTGGCGTGGGATACAAGGTTCGCGATCGGGCGGGCATGAGAGTCGCGCCCGATGGCACCGCCGTGATCACGGCACTGTCCAACGAGGGCAGCTTTGCCGCCAGCCTGGTGGCGCAGGGCAACCAGGGGCGGCTTGAGCTGAGCCGCAAGGACTCGGCCAAGGGCGAGATCAGCACCCGTGTGCTGACCTTTGATTCGGACTCGACGAAGGTCGAGAAGGCGCCGTGATGTGTTCGGTGGCGAATGGCGCGCCGCATCCACGCGTGGCGTGGATCTACGGGGCCGGCGGGTAGTCGAGGTAGCCCTCGCTGCCGCCGCCGTAGTAAGTGCTGCGGTCGGGGATGGCCAGCGGGACATCGCGCTGCAGGCGCTCGACCAGATCCGGGTTGGCGATGAACGGTTGGCCGAAGGCGGCCAGATCGATGATGCCTTCCTCGACCAGCCGCAGGGCGCGTTCGCGGGTCATGCCGCCGGCCAGGATCACCGTACCGCCATAGGCCTGCTTGAAGGCCTTGAGGAAGGCCTCGCCGATCGCCGGTGCGCCGTGCAGGTAGTTGTCGTTCAGATGCACATAGGCCAGCGCGCGCTTGCCCAGTTCCTCGGCCAGGTACAGATAGCTGGCTTCGTTTTCCGCATAGGCGGGCATGTCGAAGACCTGGCTGTTCGGCGCAAGGCGCACGCCGATGCGGTGCGCGCCGATGCGCGCGGCCATCGCATCCACGGTGTCCAGGATCAGCCGCGCGCGGTTGCGCAGCGAACCGCCGTACACGTCCTGCCGGTCATTGGTGACCGGGTTGAGGAACTGCTCGAACAGATAGCCGTTTGCCGCATGCAGTTCGATGCCATCGAAGCCGGCGGCGATCGCGTTGTCGGCACCCTGCACGAAGTCGGCGACGATGCCCGGCACTTCTTCCGTGCTGAGTGCACGCGGCGGCGTCGGATCGGCATGGCCACGGCTGCCGTCGTCCAGGTACACGAACGAGGTGTTCTTCGGATCGCTCGCCACCGGCCGCGTGCCGGCGCTTACCGGCTGGCCGCCGTCGGGCTGCAGCGAGGCGTGTGACATGCGGCCGACGTGCCACAACTGCGCGAAGATCGCGCCCTGCGCAGCGTGTACGGCGTCGGTGACAAGCGTCCAACCGGCCACCTGCTCGGCCGACCAGATGCCCGGCACGTCGATGTAACCCTGGCCCTGCGCCGACACCGGCGTGCCTTCGCTGATGATCAGGCCGGCGCTGGCGCGCTGCCGGTAATACTGGGCGGTCAGCGCATTGGCGACGGCGCCGGGGTTGCGGGCGCGGGTCATCGGCGCCATCGCGATGCGGTTGTGCAGGGGTAGTCCAGTGAGGTCGAAGGGGCGGAACAGGGCGGCGGTCATGTCAGTCATCTCGGAGCGGGGGAGGGCGCCAACGGCGCGACAGCACCATGATGGAGTTGACATGCGGGCACATAAAGGCGGTAGATTTCCCGTCAGGCGGGACAATCTGTCCCCAATAAGCGAGCCTGCCGATGCTTCCCGTGGAATCCCTGAATGGCCTGGCGACCTTCGTCACCACGGCGCGCTCGGCCACCTTCACCGAGGCCGCCGACGCGCTGGGCATCTCCCGCTCGGCGGTCGGCAAGGCCATCGCCCGGCTGGAAACGCGGCTGGGCGTGCGCCTGTTCCATCGCACCACCCGGCGCATCGCGCTGACCACCGACGGCGAGGCGTACTACGCCTCCTGCGCCGCGGCCCTGGATGAAATCGCGGCGGCCGAAGCCTGCCTGGGCTCGGCTGCGCATCTGCCAAGCGGCCGCCTGCGCATCGACATGCCGTCCTCGTTCGGGCGGCTGGTGGTGCTGCCGGTACTGCTGCGCATGTGCAATGAACACCCGGACCTGCAGTTGACGATGACCTTCACCGATCACTTCGTTGACCCGGTGGAAGAGGGCATCGACCTGCTGATCCGCTTTGGCGGGCTGCATCACGCCGAGCACCTGGTCGCGCGCAAGCTGGCCAGCCAGCGCCTGGTGACCTGCGCGTCGCCGGCCTACCTGCAGGTCTATGGTGTGCCGCAGACGCTGGACGAACTGCGCGACCATCGCAGCGTGGTCGGCTTCCGTCATGGCCAGTCAGTGGCGTGGCGGATCGGCAGCGAGGGCACCAACGGCAGCTTCATCCCCAGTGCCACGCACCAGCTCAACGATGGCGATGCGGTGATCGAGGGGGCGATCGCCGGGTTGGGGATCTGCCAGATGCCGATGTCTCTGGTGCGCCATCACCTGGAATCCGGTGCGTTGCAGTCGGTACTGGACCACTGCACGCAGCACCATGTGGACATCCACGCGCTGTGGCCACAGACGCGGCATCTGCGGCCGAAGGTGCGTTACGTGGTGGAAGAGCTGACCCGGCTGGCCGCAGAGGGGGCGTTCGATTGAGGTCCGGATCGGCTCCTGTATACTATCCCCCAGTATAGTTCCGAGGCCGGCCCACGATGCCGCACTCTCCCGAAGAGAAAAAGAAGGTTCTGGCCCGCGTGCGCCGCATCCGCGGCCAGTGCGATGCGCTGGACCGCGCGCTGGAAGCCGGCGCCGACTGCGGGCCGGTGCTGCAGCAGATCGCCGCCATCCGTGGCGCGGTCAACGGCCTGATGTCCGAAGTGATGGAAGCGCACCTGCGCGAGGAGTTCGGCCAGCCCGCCGCCTCCGATGAACAACGCGCCGAACGCGTGCGCGACATGAGCGCGTTGATCCGCTCGTACCTGAAATGAACGACGGCGCGACACAGCGCCGCGCATCCTGTTTTCCGCAAGCCCTTTCTGGAGAGTGCCATCATGAAATCCCGTGCCGCCGTCGCCTTTGGTCCCGGCCAGCCGCTGCAGATCGTCGAGATCGACGTCGCCCCGCCGAAGGCGGGCGAAGTGCTGGTCAAGATCACCCACACCGGTGTCTGCCACACCGATGCGTTCACCCTGTCCGGCGATGATCCGGAAGGCCTGTTCCCGGTGGTGCTGGGCCATGAAGGCGCCGGCATCGTGGTGGAGGTGGGCGAGGGCGTGACCAGCGTCAAGCCGGGTGACCACGTCATTCCGCTGTACACCGCCGAATGTGGTGAATGCCTGTTCTGCAAGAGCGGCAAGACCAATCTGTGCGTGGCGGTGCGTGCCACCCAGGGCAAGGGCGTGATGCCCGATGGCACCAGCCGCTTCAGCTACAACGGCGAGCCGATCTACCACTACATGGGCTGCTCGACCTTCAGCGAATACACCGTCGTTGCCGAGGTGTCGCTGGCGAAGATCAACCCGGAAGCGAACCCGGAGCATGTCTGCCTGCTCGGCTGCGGCGTGACCACCGGCATCGGCGCGGTGCACAACACCGCCAAGGTGCAGGAAGGCGACAGCGTGGCCGTGTTCGGCCTGGGCGGCATCGGCCTTGCGGTCATCCAGGGTGCGCGCCAGGCCAAGGCCGGGCGCATCATCGCGGTGGACACCAACCCGTCCAAGTTCGAGCTGGCCCGCGAATTCGGCGCCACCGACTGCATCAACCCGAAGGACTTCGACAAGCCGATCCAGCAGGTGATCGTGGAGATGACCACCTGGGGTGTGGACCACAGCTTCGAGTGCATCGGCAACGTCAACGTGATGCGTGCGGCGCTGGAATGCGCCCACCGTGGCTGGGGCCAGAGCGTGGTGATCGGCGTGGCCGGTGCCGGGCAGGAAATCTCCACCCGCCCGTTCCAGCTGGTCACCGGCCGCAAGTGGATGGGCACCGCGTTTGGTGGCGTGAAGGGCCGCAGCCAGCTGCCGGGCATGGTCGAAGACGCGATGAAGGGCGATATCGAGCTGGCCCCGTTCGTCACCCACACCATGGACCTGGACAAGATCAACGACGCCTTCGACCTGATGCATGAAGGCAAGTCGATCCGTTCGGTCGTCCACTACTGAGCCGCGCCGGGCGGCAGGCGCTTGCCTGCCGTCCCTCGGGAGGAAACCTCATGGAACGTATCGAACACCGCGCCTGTGCCGGCGGTTGGCAGGATGTCTACCGCCATCATTCGACCACGCTGGGCTGCGACATGCAGTTCGCCGTGTACCTGCCGCCGCAGGCCGAAACCCGGAAGCTGCCGGTGCTGTACTGGCTGAGCGGACTCACCTGCACCGAGCAGAACTTCATCACCAAGGCCGGCGCGCAGCGCTATGCGGCCGAGCACGGCGTGATCATCGTCGCCCCGGACACCAGCCCACGCGGCGATGACGTGGCCGATGCCGACGGCTATGACCTGGGCAAGGGCGCGGGTTTCTATCTCAACGCCACACAGCAGCCGTGGGCCAAGCACTACCGCATGCACGACTACGTCGCTCACGAGCTGCCGGCGTTGATCGAGGCGGGTTTCCCGGCAACCGACGCACGGGGCATCAGTGGCCATTCGATGGGCGGCCATGGCGCGCTGGTGATTGCGCTGCGCAACCCGGGCCACTACCGCAGCGTGTCGGCGTTCTCGCCGATCGTGGCACCCAGCCACGTGCCGTGGGGGCAGAAGGCATTCGCCGCCTACCTCGGTGACAACCCGGCCGACTGGGCGCAGTGGGATGCCTGCGAACTTGTGGCCCACGCCGGCGAGCGCTTGCCGCTGCTGGTTGACCAGGGCGAGGGGGATGAGTTCCTGCACAGCCAGCTGCAGCCGCAGCGCCTGCAGCAGGCCTGCGATGCTGCCGGTCATCCGCTGAGCCTGCGCCTGCAGCCCGGCTACGACCACAGCTATTACTTCATCGCCAGCTTCATCGGCGAGCACATCGCGCACCACGCCCGGGCGCTGCACGTCTGACCCTGACGGTAGTGCCGGCCGCTGGCCGGCATTGCCTTGGGAACAGTCGAGCAAGCTCGACGCTACGGCGGCCAGCCGCCACGCATGGCGTGGCGCTTACACGTCGTCTTCTTCTTCCGCCGCTTCACGGCCCTGCTGGCGGATCAAGGCTTGTTCGCGCGCATCGTTGATGGCGTGGCGCACGCTGTCCAGGTCGACGGTGGATTCATCGTGCACGAAGGTGCCGGTGAGCTCACTGTCCGGCAGCAGGCTGCCCGCCTCGAACAGCGCCCACATTTCCTCGCCATACCAGCTGTCCAGCAGTTCGGGCGCGAAACGGCCCAGGTAGGCGGTGAGGTTGTTGACATCCCGCAGCAGCATGCTGCGCGCGGCGTTGTTGCCGCCCGCACTGACCACCTGAGGGAAATCGATCACCACCGGGCCATCGGGACCGACCAGCACGTTGTACGGCGAGAGATCGCCATGGATCAGGCCGCAGCACAGCATGCGCACCACCTGGCGGACCAGGGTCTGGTGGAACTGGCGGGCCTGCTCGGGCTCCAGCTCCACCTCGCCCAGGCGCGCGGCGGAGAAACCGTCGGCATCGGTGACCAGCTCCATCACCAGCACGCCGTGGTAGTAACCGTACGGCTCGGGCACGCGCACGCCGGCATCGCGCAGCTGGTACAGCGCGTCCACCTCGGTGTTCTTCCAGGCCGTTTCCTGCTGCTTGCGGCCGTATTTGCTGGCCTTGCCCACCGCACGCGCCTCGCGGCTGCCGCGCACCTTGCGACCTTCCTGGTACTGCACGCGCTGCTGGAAGCTGCGCTGGGCCATGTCCTTGTAGACCTTCGCGCAGCGCACCTCGTTGCCGCTGCGTACCACGTACACGGCCGCTTCCTTGCCGCTCTTGAGCGGGCGTAGAACTTCATCGATCACGCCGTCGTCGATCAGGGCGCGCAGTCCTTCCGGGGTTTTCACGGGATCTCTGGGGCGGCCGGCGCGGACGCGCTGGCCAGAATGGGGAGGAATCTGCGCATTTTACAGGTCGCGGCTGCCCAGCGGCTTCCCGGCTGGCCCGCGAGCGTCGCTGGGCAACCGTCCCACGAGACGGCTGCCACCGTCGCGGATTTTCCAAAGTGGATCACGCCACCGTGGCGGCGCGGCGCGCTATCGTGCGGCCATACGGTCTTGCCGATGGGGGATGCATGCCGGTTGCGCTGGCGCTGCTGTTCGTGGTCTGCCACGGTCTGGCCGTGGCGTTCTGGCCGGGCCCGGCCGGCGGTAGCTCGTTCGTGTTTCTCACCGCCGCGCCGCTACTGGCCGCGGCCGCCTGCCTGTGGCGTGGCCAGCGGGACCGCGCCGCGCTGGGCTGGCGCGCCACGGCACTGGCACTGCTGCTCTGGGCCGGCGGCATGGCCTTCAACATGATCGATGCGCTGGGCGCCGACCGCGCCAACATCACCCCGCGCGCCAGCCTGCTGTTGTATGTGCTGTACGGCGTGCCGCTGGTGTTCATCCTGGCCCGCGCCCGTCGCGAACGCCGGATGATCAGTCTGATCGACGGCGTGATGGCCGCCCTGCTGGGCGTGCTGTTCTTCGTGCATACCCAGTCCTTCGCCGACCGCATCGATATTGACGACCAGGCGATGGCGCACATGCAGCGCATGTTCGACATCCAGAACCTGTGCATCGCCGGTTTCGCGGTGGTGCGCTGGGTCGCCGGCGATGCGCCTGAACGGCGCAGCTTCTACCGCGCGCTGGCGCTGTATGCGCTGTCCTATCTGCTGGTTGCGTTCTACATCAATCACTACACCGCCGAGCAGTCGTTCGGCGCCTACAACGATCTGCTGATCGACCTGCCGTTCCTGCTGCTGGCGCTGCTGGCGCTGCGTCAGGCACCCGCACCGGGCTTCGTGCTGCATCCTCGCCTGCTGCGATTGGTGCAGGCCGGTGGACCGATCATCCTGCCCTTGTTGCTGCTGGTGGTCGGCACCCTGGTGGTGGACCACGCGCGGCCGTTGGCGCTGACCGGGTTCGTGGTGGCAACGCTGGGCTTCAGCCTGCGCAGCACGTTGCTGCAGCTCGACCTGCTGGAACGACAGGCCGGCCTGGATCAGATGGCGCGGCAGGATGGCCTGACCGGCGTAGCCAATCGCCGTCAGTTCGATACGCTGCTGCTGGCCGAATGGAACCGGGCGCGACGCAGCGGCAGCGAACTGGCATTGCTGCTGGTGGACATCGACCATTTCAAGGCATTCAACGACGAGCACGGTCATCCTGCCGGCGACCGCTGCCTGCAGGCGGTGGCCGCGGTGCTGCAGGCCACCGCCGGGCGCGCGGCCGACAGCGTGGCGCGCTATGGCGGTGAGGAATTCGCGGTGATCGTGCCCGGCAGCCCACTGTCGGGTGTGCTGGCGCTGGCCGAGCGCCTGCGCGAGGCGGTGGAAGCGCTGCCGCTGCCGGAAGGCCGGGTCAGCATCAGCGTGGGCGTGGGTTACCTGCATCCGCCGGCGCTGGCCACCGCCGAACAGTTGCTGGCCGATGCCGATGCCGGCCTGTACGCGGCCAAGCGTGCGGGCCGCAACCAGGTGATCCTGCACGCACACGTGCTGGACGACGACGGGGGCGCGCACGACACGCTGGACTGTTGAGCATGGCTGCGCGACTGCCACGGCAGGAAAGTGCGTGGTTGATCGGCGCTGGCGCGACCGCCCGGTCGGATCCAGCAGGCGCAGGCGTTGTCGGCCAGCGGCCGGCACTACCCTGGCAGGCAGCCCGCGTCAGGCCGCCGCAGGCCAGTACCTCGCCAAGGTGGCGATACCTACGGATCACGTGTTTCCACCAGCACCGGGCAAGGCGCATGGTCGATCGTCCATTGCCCCACCGAGGGCTCGAACAAGCGCTGCAGGCGTGACAGATGGCGGTGGCCGATGACGATCAGGTCGCATTGCAGGCGACGCGCCTGCGCGCTGATCACTTCGCCAGGATCGCCGGAAGGCAGCTGTGCGATGGCGTCCACGCCGCGCTCGCGCAGCTCGGCCAGGGCGTCGGCCAGTACCGCTTCGGCATGCGCCTGCTGCCGGGCGGCGGCGGGATACTCACGGCGGTCGGCATCGGTGGCACCAACGGCCAGTGCGAATTCGGGGTCAAGCACGCACAGCAGGTGCAGGCGGCTGCGGGGGCCGGCCATGGTGGCGGCCAGGTCCAGCACGCGGTCGTGCTGGGGGCCGCCATCAAGCGCGACCAGCAGGGTGTTGAACATGGAAAGCTCCTTTGCAGGGCGCTGATGGTCGCTGATGTCGTCGCGCGCACCCATGCCGTGCGCCGCAGTCAATGCGTGCGTACAACGCAATTCTGGATGATCTGGATTGCAGTAGAGTCATCCCATTTGCGGGAGACTGCCATGCCCTTGCCGGACCTGAACCTGTTGCTGGCACTGGATGTGCTGATCGACGAATGCAGCGTGGCGGCCGCTGCGCGACGGATGAATCTCAGTGCGCCGGCGATGAGCCGTACCCTGGGCCGGGTACGGGTAGCCCTGGGTGATCCGGTGCTGGTGCGCGCCGGCCGTGGGCTCGCCCCCACGCCACGCGCGCTGGAACTGCGTGAGCAGGTGCGCGATGTGATCGAGCAGGCACACCGCGTGTTCAATGCGGGCCGCGAGGTCGACATGGCCACGCTGGAACGAACGTTCAGCGTGCGCGCCAACGATGTGTTCATCGGCAGCTATGGCGGCCGCCTGCGTGATGTCTTCCGCCAGCAGGCACCGCGCTGCATGCTGCGCTTCGTGCCCGAAGGCGATACCGATGACGATGCGATGGTGCAGGGGCGGATCGACCTGTACATCAGCACGGCCGGCAAGCACAGCCCGGAAACCAAGGTGCAGCACCTGTTCACCACCTCGCTGCTGGGCGCTGCACGCGAGGATCATCCGTTGTTCGACGGCGACATCAGTGTCGAGCGCTTCGCCGCGTGCGACCACATCGCCGTGTCCCGGCGCGGGCTTGCGCATGGCCCGATCGACGAAGAGCTGGCAGCGCTTGGTCTGCAACGGCGGGTGGCGGTGGTCATCCCTACCTTCCATGGCGCGATCTTTGCTGCCGCCGATTCGGACCTGGTGCTGCCGCAGATGCCAAGCGTGATGCTCGACCGCATCACCCGCATGGGCCTGCCGCTGCGGATGTTCCCGCTGCCGGTGCCGGTGCGGACCGTAGCGCTGGTGCAGGCCTGGCACCCACGCATGGACAACGACCCGGCCCACCAGTGGCTGCGGCGGGCGATCAAGGGCATGTGCGATTCGGTCGAGGCGGCCCACCACTGATTGCCTGCGGGCGTGCGCCGGACGCACGCCTGCGATGCCGGGCACGCCATTTTTCGCAGGCAACGGCCTTTCTAGACTGCGCTCCCGAAAGTTTCACTGAGCGCAATCCAATGTCTCCATATATGCCGTGTACTGCACGGATCGGCAGCCGGCAGTGAGCACGCCGGCCGCCATGCCCGCGGCGCCGGCAGCGCCCCGGCCCGTCGCTGCACCCGGCTTCGACCGGCGCATCCTGGTTGGGCTGTGCGGTGTGCTGCTGGCAGTGCTGGTGTCGGGTTTCAACGAGAACGTCACCAAGGTCGCGCTGGCCGACATCCGCGGTGCGATGGGTTTCAGCGTCGATGACGGCAGCTGGATCGTGGCGCTGTACAGCGCCATGTCGGTCAGCGCGATGGCATTCGCACCGTGGTGCGCAGCCACCTTCTCGCTGCGCCGCTTTGCGCTGGCGATGATCGGCGGCTTCATGGTGCTGGGCGTGCTGTGCCCGCTCGCCCCCAACCTGCAGACCTTTCTGCTGCTGCGCGCATTGCAGGGCCTGTGTGGGGGCGCGCTGCCGCCGCTGCTGATGAGCGTGGCGCTGCGCTTCCTGCCGCCGGGCATCAAGCTGTACGGCCTGGCCGCCTACGCACTGACCGCCACCTTCGGGCCGAGCATGGGCACTCCGCTGGCCGCATTCTGGGTGGAGCAGGTGGGCTGGCACTGGGCGTTCTGGCAGATCGTGCCGTATTGCCTGGCGGCGATGGCGATGGTCGGCTGGGGCCTGCCACAGGATCCCCTGCGGCTGGAGCGCTTCGCACAGTTCGACGGCGTCGGCCTGATGCTCGGCCTGCCGGCGCTGGTGCTGCTGGTACTGGGTTTGGTGCAGGGCCCGCGCCTGAACTGGTTCGACTCGTCGTTGATCACGCTGATGCTGGGGGGCGGTGCGGGTCTGCTGGTGTTGTTCTTCATCAACGAGTGGTTCCATCCACTGCCGTTCTTCAAGCTGCAGCTGCTGGCCAACCGCAACCTCAGCTACTCGCTGATCACCCTCGGTGGCGTGCTGTTCGTGCTGCTGGCGGTGATCTCCATTCCTTCCGGCTTCCTCGCCAGCGTGCAGGGCTATCGCCCGCAACAGACCGCGCCGATGCTGCTGTGGGTGGCGGTGCCGCAGGTCATCGCGCTGCCGTTGGTCGCCGCACTGCTGAACATCCGTGTGATCGATTGCCGTTGGGTGCAGGCCACCGGCCTGGCCCTGCTGGCGCTGGCCTGCTGGCTGGGCGCGCATCTGGACGTCAGCTGGATACGCGACAACTTCCTGTGGGTACAGCTGCTGCAGGTGTTTGCGCAGCCGATGGCGGTGCTGCCGCTGCTGATGCTGGCCACCGGCGGCTTGGCGCCACAGGACGGTCCCTTTGCCTCGGCGTGGTTCAACACGGTCAAGGGCTTTGCTGCGGTGCTGGCCAGCGGCGTGCTGGAAGCGGTCGCGCAGGGACGCCGCCATTTCCACTCCACCGTGCTGGTCGAGCGACTTGGCGAACAGCCGTGGCTGGCCGAAGGGCCGCAGCTTGGCGCGCGCCTGCATGCGCAGGTGCAGGCGTTGACCTCGGCCGATCTCTACCTGCTGGTCGCGTTGGTCGCGCTGGCCTTCATTCCCCTCATTGCCTGGATGCCCACCCGCATCCATCCGCCACGTGCCGTGGCCTGATCCCTTCGCAGGAATCCCCCATGACGATCAATCGAACGTATCTCAACGCCGGCCTCGGCCTGGGCGTACTGCTTCTGGCCGGTGGTGCCTGGCTGCTGCTGCGCGACGGCCGCCACCAGACCACCAACAACGCCTATGTAGTTGCTGATTACACCGTAGTCGCACCGAAGATCGCCGGCTTTGTCAGCGCGGTGAACGTGGAAGACAACCAGGCGGTGAAGGCCGGTGACGTGCTGGCCCGCATCGATGACCGCGACTACCAGGTCGCGTTGCTGGCCGCCCGCGCCGACGTGGCCAATGCGCGCGCGCAGCTGGCCAACGCGCAGGCGGCGCTGGCACAGCAGGGCTCGCTGATCGAACACGCCCAGGCGAGTGTGGATGTCAGCCGCGCCGAACTGACCCTGGCCAGCGCCGACCAGCAGCGCTACCGCGAGCTGGCCCGCGACGGTGCCGGTACCGTGCAGAACGCGCAGCAGGCGCAGTCGAAGCAGGCCGTGGCCAGTGCACATCTGCAACAGGGACAGGCCGCGTTGTCGACCGCACGCCAGCGCACTGACATCCTCGCTGCCGGGGTGCAGGCCGCACAGGCGGCCGTGCAGCGTGCCGAAGCCGCACAGGCGCGCGCCGAACTGGATCTTTCGCACACCGAGCTGCGTGCACCGATCGATGGCGTGGTGGGACGCCGCGCAGTGCGCGTCGGCGCCTACCTGACCCCGGGCACGCCGGTGGCCGCGGTGGTGCCGCTGCAGCGGGCCTTCGTGGTCGCCAACTTCCAGGAAACGCAGATGACCCGCATGCAGCCGGGGCAGCAGGTCGAACTGACGGTGGATGTATTTCCCGGCACGCGGCTGCGCGGCCATATCGACAGCATCGCCCCGGCCACGGGGGTGACGTTCGCCGCGGTGGCGCCGGAAAACGCGACCGGCAACTTCACCAAGGTGGTGCAGCGCATTCCGGTGAAGATCGTGCTGGAGCCGGAGCAGGCATTGCTGGGCCAACTGCGTGCCGGCATGTCGGTGGAAGCCAGCGTGGATCTGCAGCGTCCGCAGCGGGTGCAGAGCGCGCAGCGCGAGCGGCACCGCACGGGCGGGGAAGGCGCATGATCCGCGTATTCCCGCGTGGACTGGCTGCAGCGGCACTGTGCACGGCGTTGACCGCCTGCACGCTGGGACCGGACTTCGTGCGCCCGCAGGCCGACCTGCCCACGCAGTGGCAGGGCGAAGCGGTGGCTTCAGCTGCGCTGGATGACGACGCCAGCTGGTGGTCCGGTTTCGATGATCCGCTGCTGGGGCAACTGGCGACGCAGGTACTGCAGGCCAATCTCGACCTGCAGCTGGCCGCCAACCGGGTGCAGCAGAGCCGCGCCGCGCGTGGCGTCACCGCGGCCGACCGGCTGCCCAGCGTCGGCGCCACTGCCAGTGGCGTACGCGCGCGCAACAGCGAGGTAGGCCTGAACGATCCGTCCGGTAATGGCGGTCGCGATGACTATGGGCTGTTCCAGGCCGGCATCGGCATGAGCTGGGAACTGGATCTGTGGGGACGCGTACGCCGTCAGGTGGAAGCGGCCGACGCACGCGTGCAGATGGCTGAGGAAGATGCACACGCGGTGCGCATCGCGCTGCTGGCCGAGACCGCGCGTGATTACCTGCAGTTGCGCGCGACGCGCCAGCTGCTGGCCAT
Organism: Stenotrophomonas sp. 2694; assembly: GCF_040548715.1. Classification (NCBI taxonomy): domain Bacteria; kingdom Pseudomonadati; phylum Pseudomonadota; class Gammaproteobacteria; order Lysobacterales; family Lysobacteraceae; genus Stenotrophomonas; species Stenotrophomonas sp. 2694. The sequence continues at coordinate 63,023 of NZ_JBEPSG010000017.1, read as the reverse complement.
CACCGAGGATAACCTCAGCATCGCCCACGACATCAAGCGGCTGACCGAAGCGCGCCAGCGCCAAGGCGTGGCCAGCACGTTGCAGGTCTCCAGTGCGGCGGCGCAGGTCGCTTCGCTGCAGGCCCGCATCGCGCCGCTGCGGCACCGCGAATCGCAGCTGCGCAATGCACTCGCATTCCTGCTGGCACAGCCGCCGCAGGCGCTGGATGCGCAGCTGCAGAGCGCGCGCCGCGATTGGGCCGCGTTGCCGACCGTAGCGGTGGGCGTGCCCAGTGAACTGGCCGAGCGTCGCCCGGATGTCCGCCGTGCCGAGGCTGCACTGCATGCTGCCACGGCGGGAATTGGCGTGGCCAAGGCCAGCTTCCTGCCGCGCATCACCTTGAATGGCGATGCCGGTTTCCAGGCCAGGCAGCTGGATGATCTGGATGGCTGGAACGCGCATCGCTTCAGTATCGGCCCGTCGATCAGCCTGCCGATCTTCCAGGGCGGACGCCTGAAGGCCAACCTGGCGTTGAGCAGGCTGCAGCAGCAACAGGCGGCCCTGCAGTTCCGCCGTACCGTGCTGCAGGCCTGGCATGAAGTGGACGATGCCATCGACGGCTATGCCGCCGAACAGCAGCGCGCCGCGCAGCTGCACGTGGCGGTGGATGAGAGCGAGACGGCGCTGGGTGCGGCACGTCGGCAGTACCAGGCCGGCGTGGTCGACATGCTGGATGTGTTGAGCACCCAGCGCATCGCGCTGGACAACCAGGCCGCGCTGGCCAACAGCCAGGCGACCGCCGCGATTGCACGCGTAGAGCTGTATCGCGCCCTGGGCGGCGGTTGGTAAGGCGCAGGATGGGTAGTGCCGGCCGCTGGCCTGCAGATGCCGTATGCATGAGTTGCCGGCCAGCGACCGGCACTATCCTGGCAGGCAGCCCGCGTCAGGCCGCCGGCTTTTCGCGTTTGCGGAACAGCAGATAAGGCCAGATACCGATCAACACCGCTGCGATGACCGTGCCGTAGACCAGCGCGAACACTGACTTGCCCGGCTCGGTCCAGACCATGCCCAGCAGAAGCAGGCCGAACACGATGGTCGGCCCGCCCAGCAGGATCATGGCGAAGGTCTTTATCCGTCCACTGGTGGGCGCATTGGCGAGCTTGCCGACCATGTCGGTACCACCGAAATGCACCTGCAGTGCATCGTTGGTGGAACGGGCGGGCTGCGGTTTTGCGGGTTCCGGCGGCGCTACCGGTTGCTGCAGGTCCATGTCCTGAGTCGCCGACGGCAGCAGGTCCGACAGGTTGGTCTGCTCGATGAGCGCTTTCAGCTTGGGGTCCATGTGCAATCCGTGCGGTCACCGTTGGCGGCGGCACGATACCAGCACACCCAGATGCCGGGTAGTGCCGGCCGCTGGCCGGCAGCTCGGCAAGGTGAAGCCGGTAGTGGCCAACCTTGGTTGGCAGCCTTCAGGAAAGCGCCAACCAAGGTTGGCGCCTACCAGAGCCGGAACTCAACGCACGTCGCGCAGTTCCCAGTGGTGCCCGGCCAGCAGGCGCAGGCGCTGCTTGAACACGTCACTGTCGATGCGGGTGGTGGCCACCAGGTTGATGCGCAGGTCCTTCTGCTCACCGGTCACGGTGGCCTCCGGATCGGTCGCGCCCCACTGCGGCTCCACCGCATCCGGGTCCGGCTGCTTGTCGCGCCAGCGCTCGAACAGGCTGCCATTGCGCAGCGCGTTCTGCAGTTCTTCGGCGAAGCCGGCAGCGCCCTGCGAATGGAAAGACAGGTCGGGGTCGTTGCCGCGGGCCTTGGACGGTTCGGGCAGGCTGATGTGGTACTGCGCAGGCATGTTGATCTCCTTGAGGTGCGGCTAGGCTGGCATAGGCGCGGTGGAATCGATGTGCAGATTCCAGAGCGCGGTTGGCCTTCATTCAAACCGATGCGGCCCATCGGCGAAGCCCACGGTGACCGCGCCCTTGCCGACGTTGACCATGCCGGTCAGGCTCATCACCGATTCGTACACGGTCACGCCATGGTCGGCGCAGACCTCCTTCATCTGCGCATAGCCGGGCAGGGCACGCAGCTCGTCCAGTTCGCCGCCGTAGCTGACGCACACGGTCGGCGTCATCAGGCCGGCGCGTACGCGCTGGCCGACCACGCCGAACAGCTTCAGCACGGCGTTGTCGAAACCCTTGATCTTCGCCACCGGCCCGGTCTGCCCGCGATAGCCATGCAACACCGGCTTGATGTCCAGCGCACTGCCCAGTGCGGCGCTGAGCAGGCCGACGCTGCGGTCGCCCTTGTGCCGGGCGCGGGCACGCATGTAGTACAGGTCGCGGGTGACCATGTAGCCGTGCACGTTGCCGGCCAGTTCCTCCAGCCGCTCGCGGATCTGCTGCACGCTGGCATCACTGGCGCGCAGCCGCACTGCTTCCACCGCCGTCACCGCCTGGGCGGCGAACAGGTTCTGGGTATCCAGCACGCGCAGCGCGAACGGCGAGTTGAAGCCGGCCGCCTGCCGCACCGGCTTGTAGTCGTTGAGGATGGCGAAGCTGGCCTGCAGTGCATTGTCGTGGATCGGGCTGCGGGTCTTGGTGATGGTCATGCAGAACACATGGTCGTAGTCGATCACCAAGCGTTGCAGGAACAGGTCTCGGATCTGGTTGACGCTGAAGGGGATGGTCTCCGCTTCGGCGCCGTGCTCGGCGACGTGCGCGTGCAGGAAGCTGAGCGTTGCCTGCTCGTCGCGGTGGTCGGCGAGCACCGCTTCGCCGATCCGCACGGTGATCGGCAGCAGCACGATGTTGTGCTCGGCAATGAAGTCCTGCGGCAGGTCGCAGGCCGAGTCGACGACGATTCCGATGCGCATCCGCGGCTCCCCCTCCAGGGCGGTTGTAGGTTCGGAAATGTGAAAACTATCTCAAAACGGGACCGGGCGCGCGAGGGAAAAGCGCCGCTCCCTGTTCAGCGACTGCGCTGCACCGCCACCGGCAGGGCCACCGCCTGCCGCCATTCCGGCCGGTCCAGCAGGCTGGGGTCGTCCAGCACCGCCGCCATCAGCGGGTGGGTATCGTTGCCCCAGAACAGTTCGCCGTCGATGGCCAGGGTCGGCACGCCGAACACCCCGGCCTCGATCGCCGCCTCGGTGTTGCGTCGCAGCTGCTCCTTGATGGCCGGCTCGCCAATGGCCGCCTCTACGTCGCTGATACCCAGCCGGGCGGCGGGTTCGCGCAGGGCCTCGGCCGTGTCGCCGGCGCGGCCGTCGCGCCAGATCCAGTCGAACAGCACGTCCACCGCCGCAGTGCTGGCACCGGCGGCCAGGCACAGGCGCAGGGCCGCCAGCGGATTGAACGGGTGCCCGGGCGGGAAGCGCAGAGGGGTGCCCTCGGCCTGCGCAGTCCACAGCAGCTGGCGGTACATGAAGCGGCGCTTGGCCGGGATCTCCGCCGGGCCCAGGTTGCCCAGATGGTGCAGTACCGCACCAAAGGCGATGGGCACCGGTTGGATGCGCCCGAACTGCGGCAGCTGCTTCACCTTCTGCCAGTGCAGGTAGGAATAGGGCGAGACGAAGTCGAAATACCAGCGCAGGGTGGGCATCGATGGCTCCTGGTTACGGTCAGGGCTGCGCGTTGCGCTGCAGGTAGCGGTCGCGCAGTTCGGTCTGGCGCGAGCGCATCGGCATCGCGCGGCCGCCCAGCCAGACCTGTTCGGCATAGTGCGCCACATCCAGCGGATCGCCTTCCCACAGCACCAGGTCGGCACGCTTGCCCGGCTCGATGCTGCCGATCTGGTCGGCCACGCCCAGCACCTCGGCCGGTACCCGGGTCAGCCCGGCCAGTCCGTCGGCCCAGGGCAGGCCGTTGGCCACCGCATTGCCGGCCAGCTGGCGCATCTTGCGTGCGTTGTGCGAGGCATCATCGCGCTGGGCGAAGGCCACCGGTACGCCCGCGCGCTGCAACCGCGCGGCGTTTTCCAGGGTGGCGCCGATCTGGTCGAAGGTCGTCGGCAGGTTGCCCAGCGCGTCCACGAATACCGGCACCCTGGCTGCTGCCAGTTCCGGTGCCAGCTGCCAGGCCTCGGCACCGCCGGCGACGGCGATCTTCACCTTCTCGCGTGCCGCCCAGCGCAGCAGCTGGCGGATGTCGGCCGCGCGGTCCACTTCCACCACGATGCGGCCCTGCCCGAACAGATAGCGGGCGAGCGTGCGGCGGCCGGCCGGGGTCAGCAGCGCATGCGGCGAGTCGGCGGCCACCTGGCCGCGTGCCTCGTCCACCATCTGCTGCAGCAGCATCCATTGCGCCGCGCGCGATTGACCGGTCAGTTCAGATGCTGCAGCACCCAGGCGCAGGAACAGCGCGCGCGGGCCGATCGGGTCGGCACTGCCATCGAAACGCACCACGCCGCCCTGGCCGGCGACGAAGCCACCGCCGGTGGCCGCGCCCAGCGCAGTGAAGCCGATGCCGTCCAGGCGCGCCACCGGAATCAGCACGGACGCCGGGTTATAGGCCAGTGTCACGTCGAACTCCGGGCGCAGCGGCTGCTCGCCGATCTTCAGTGCGCTGTCGACCGTGCTTGATTCACCGGATACTTCCTCGATGCCGATCTCGGTGATGCCACCGAACAGGGCAGGGGTCAGCATGCGGCCCTTGGCTTCGACCACCGGCACACCGGCCGGTGCGGACAGGCCCCGGCCCACCGTACGGATGATGCCGCCCTGCACCAGCACATCGGCGTCTTCCACGTTGCCACGTGCGCTGGCGGTAGCGACGGTCGCACCGCGCACCAGCAGGTCCTGCGCCGAGGCTGCGGTTGTCATCAACAACAGCGCAGCCAAGGTAGCGCCGGGCCATGCCCGGCGGCGCTTGTTCAACATGCCCATCAGCGCAACTCCTGTCCAAGCTGGAAATCCGACCGCGGCGTTGCCGATGGCGTGCTGCGGTCGTACACACGGCGGCCATCGACGAACACCTGCTCGGCCAGTGCATACGAACTGAAGGGATTGCCGTTCCAGATCACCACGTCGGCCATCTTTCCGGCCTCCAGCGTGCCGGTCTGCGCCTCGATGCCCAGCGCCTTGGCGGCGTTGGCGGTCATCCAGGTGATCGCGCGTTCCGGCGCGATCTCCGGCATGTGCGCGCGGCGCGCGGCGGCCATCACCTTGGCTGCCTCCTGGTTCAGGCGCTGGATGCCCTCGGGCGAGTCGGAGTGGACGATGGCGCAGCTGTTCTTCGGCCGGTCGACCAGCGCGATGTTCTCGGCGATGCCGTCGAAGGCTTCCATCTTGAAGCCCCACCAGTCGGCCCACAGTGCCCCGCACACGCCTTCGGCCGCCAGCCGGTCGGCCAGTTTGTAGGCCTCCACGCCGTGGTGGAAGGCGGCCACCTTGAAGCCGAATTCCTTGGACAGGTCGAGCATGGTGGCCATTTCATCGGCGCGATAGCAGTGGATGTGCACGCGGATATCGCCCTGGATCGCACCGGCGAGCGTATCCAGCTTGAGGTCGCGCTTGCCGCCGGCATCACCGGCGCTGTCGCCCTTGTCGCTGCCGAACCAGCCCTTGCGCTTGGCCGGCTTCGGCTTGTTCTTGGCGATGTAGTCGGCTGCGTCGATGAAGGCTGCGCGGTAACCGGCCACGTTGCCCATCCGCGTTGCAGGTGCCACGCCCTTGCCGCCACCGTAGACGCGCTTGGGGTTTTCGCCGCAGGCCATTTTCAGGCCCCACGGCGCGCCGGGGAACTTCATCGCCTGGTAGGTGGTGGCAGGCACGTTCTTCAGCGTTACGCCGCGGCCACCGACCAGGTTGGCCGAGCCGGGCAGCACCTGCATGCTGGTCACTCCGCCTGCCAGCGCCGCCTGGAAACCGGGGTCCTGCGGCCATACCGAGTGCTCGGCCCAGACGTTGGCGGTGACCGGCGCGGTCATCTCGTTGCCGTCGCTGTGCGCGCCGACACCGGGGCTGGGATAGACGCCCAGGTGCGAGTGCACGTCGATCAGGCCGGGCGTCACCCACTTGCCGTCGGCGTTGATGCGGGTGACGCTGGCATCGACCTGCAGCGCATCGCCGACGGCGACGATGCGGCCATCGCGCAGCAGCACATCGGCGTTGTCGAGGCGCTGGCCGGTGCCGGTCAGCACCGTTGCGTTCTGGATCAGCAGCGGCCCATCGGGGTGCGCCTGGTAGGTGCTCGGGTAGGGATCGGCCACGAAGCGCGAAGCGCCCACGGCCGGCGCCGTGCTCAGCGATACCAGCGCCAGACCCAACCCGGCGCGCAACAACGTCGATGTCATGCAGATCCCCTTGGCAGCGTGTTCAACCCACCGACGCTAGCCGGGACGGCGGCGGTTTGCCAAGTGACGTTGGGCAGGGGCGCAGTAGGGACTTTTCCGACATCAAGTATGTGAAAAATGTATTAAGTTCTCGTGACGCCCGCCGATAGCGTCATGCGGGTGAGCGCGCGCTGACTCGCCGCGCAGGTGTTCCCACACAGCTCCATGAGGGAGCAGCACCTGAAACAATCCATGGAATCAAGGACGTAATCCCCGATGACTGCTGCAACGTCGTATCGCTCCACCTCTCTCCGTCGTTCCTTCCTGCCTTCCCCGCTCGCATCGGCCATCGTAGGCTCGCTGCTGATGGCAGCCACCCTGCCGGCACTGGCGCAGGGCAACCTCGACGACCTGTCCCGCTACCAGTACCAGCGCAGCCTGCAGGCTGCATTCGCTGCGCCTTCGCAGTCGGCCTTCGCCGCGCCGGTTGCAGCGGTTGCAATGGTTGCACCGCCGGCCACCACCCCGGAAACGCCGGTGATGGGCAAGGCCGGCGATCGTGCCAGCTGGCGCACCAGCGAATTCAACCGTGACTGGGGCCTGCAGGCCGTCAATGCCGACGCCGCATACGCGCGTGGCTTGACCGGTGCCGGCATCCGCCTGGGCGTGTTCGACAGCGGCTCGGGCCTGGACCATGACGAGTTCGCCGGCAAGGATCACCGCAGCCTGCGCATCGCCGATCTGTTGCTCGACGGCAGCCGCTGCACCAACACCACGCTGATCGACGGGCCCGATGCCTGCTTCGCCAGCGACGGCGATGACGTGTCGATCGATTACGTTGTCTACGACGACAGCGTTCCGCAGGCGATCCGCGACATCATCGAGTCTGATCCGCGCTACCAGCAGGCGGGGATCGCCTTCCAGACCCATGGCACCCACGTGGCCGGCACCATCGCGGCCAACCGCGACGGCAACGGTACCCATGGCGTGGCCTTCGGCGCGGACCTGACCGCGGCCAAGCTGTTCTTCAACAGCGCCCAGATGTGGACGGACGTGGGCGGCGGCGACTACCGCGTCGTCACCGTGGGCGGCGTGGGCCCGGACGGCAGTGCGTTCGAGAGCATGTACGCGCAGATGAACGCCCAGGACGTGCGTGCGGTCAACCACAGCTGGGGGCTGACCAACGAGCCCACCGATCTGGCCACCCAGGACCAGCTGTATGCCGCCAACGCCGAGTATCTGGACATCTTCGCCGAGGGCTCGCGCAGCAAGGGCATGATCCAGGTGTGGGCCGCGGGCAACAACAACGCCAACGCAGCCACGCCGGAAGCCGCGCCGATCGCCGGAATCTACGCCACGCTGCCGCGCCTGTTTGCCGATATCGAGCAGAACTGGCTGAGCGTGGTCAACGTGCGCCAGGACAGTGCCGCCGGGTACATGCTCGACGTCAGTTCCAACCGTTGCGGCTACAGCGCCAACTGGTGCCTGGCCGCCCCGGGCACCGACATCCTGTCCACGGTCTACGGTGCCGATTCGGCGCTGGATGCACAGCTGCTCCAGGATTCACAGGGCAACGTCCTGCTCGACGTGCTCGAGCGCGTGCCGACCTACAGCTACGATCTGATGACCGGCACCTCCATGGCCGCACCCCACGTTACCGGTGCCCTGGGCCTGCTGTTCGAACGCTTCCCGTACCTGGACAACGCGCAGGTGCGCGACGTGCTGCTGACCACCGCCACCGACCTCGGTGCGGCCGGCGTGGACGACGTCTACGGTTGGGGCCTGATGAACCTGGCCAAGGCCATCGAGGGCTACGGTTCGCTGCGCGTGGATACCAACGTAGTGATGAACCAGAAGGCCGGCGGCCTGAAGGTCTGGGAAGGTGACGCCTGGGATGACTGGACCAACGATATCGGTGGCCCGGGTAAGCTGACCAAGAGTGGTGCCGGCTGGCTGCGCCTGAGCGGCGACAACAGCTTCAACGGTGCTGTGGTGCGCGAAGGCGTGCTGGAACTGGATGGCGTCAATACGCTGACCAGCGCAGTGGACGTGGCCGGTGGCACCTTCCTGTTGAACGGCACGCTGAAGAACACTGCATTGAACACCCAGGGCGGCATCAGCCGGGTCAACGTCAGTGGCGTGCTAGACGGTTCCAACCTGACCATCAATGGCGGCGTGCTGTCCTTCAACGGCGTGCAGACCGGCGGCACCACCTTTGTCGGCCAGAAGGGCACGCTGAAGGGTGTTGGCCAGCTGGGGGACACCACCGTGGCCGGCACCATCGCACCGGGCAATTCCATCGGCACGCTGACCATCAACGGCGACTACGTGCAGACAGAGACCGGCGTATACCAGGCCGAGGTGGCACCGGGCAGCCGCAGCGACCAGCTGCATGTCACCGGCACCGCCACGCTCGGCGGCACCCTGGTGGCGCTGCCGGAGCCGGGCATCTACTACCTGGGTGAGCAGTTCAACTTCATCCGTGCCGATGGCGGCGTGAACGGACAGTTCGCCATCACCGACTTCAGCACGTTCTCTCCGTTCATGCAGTTCAACCTGGCCTACGGTGCCACCGGCGCACGCATTGAAGTGACCCGCGGCAACTCGCTGGCCAGCTCGGCCAACACCGCAAACCAGCATGCCGTGGCTACCGTGGTCGATACGCTGGCGATCAACCAGGGGCTGCCCAAGCCGTTGACCACGCTGTTCCCGCAGCAGGTGGGCGCAGCGCTGGACAGCCTCAGCGGTGAACTGCATGCAGCCACGTCGATCGCGCTGGTCGAAGGCAGCCGCCATGTCCGCGATGCGGCGCTGTCGCGTCGTGCGGGTGCGACCTCTCCGGGCGGTGACGAAGCGGCCGCGACCGGTGTGTGGGTGCAGGCAATCGGTGGCAGTGGCACGCTGGATGGCAATGCCAACACTGCCCGCACCGAGGCCAACAGCAACGGCCTGCTGATGGGCGTGGACCGCCAGTTCGGTGGTTGGCAGGTGGGCCTGCTGGCCGGCACCGGCCGCACCGACGTCAAGCAGCAGGACGGCCGTCGGGCGAAGTCGAAGATCGACAACACCCACTTCGGTGCATACGCCAGCCACAACTGGGGCGGTTTTGGTCTGCGTGGCGGCCTGGCGTGGAGCGAGCACGACATCGACAGCACCCGCGAACTGGCATTCGCCGGCTACAGCGATACGCTCAGCGCGCGCTACGACGGGCGTACCCGCCAGGCCTTCATCGAAGCGGGTTACCGTTTCGGCGGCCGCGAGGCAGGCCTGGAGCCGTACCTGCAGGTGGCACGTGTTGAAGTGGACATGAAGTCGATCAACGAGCGCGGTGGCGCGGCGGCCCTGCAGGGTGACGTGGACGATAGCCGCACCACCCTGGCTACGGCCGGTGTGCGCTTTGACAAGGGTCTGAAGGCTTCGTTCCAGCAGGACAGCTGGCTGCACGTGCGCGGCGGGGTGGGGTATCGCCACGCTTCGGGCGACCGCAACCCGATGGCCAAGCTGGGCTTTGCCAGCGGCGGCGATACCTTCGCGGTCAGCGGTGCGCCGATCGCCGACAGCGCGGTGGTGGCCGAACTGGGCCTGTCGGCCTGGCTGACGGCCAACCAGCAGCTGGAACTGGGCTACACCGGCCAGTTCGGCGATGAAAGCCGTGACCATGGCGCCAATCTGCGTTGGTCCGTGCGTTTCTAAGCCTGCCGGTTGCCAAGGCAAACCCCGGGAGGGCGGCCGCAGGGCCGCCCTTCTTCGTTGCCGCAGCCGCATGTATGGCGGGGGCGGGCGGGGGCCTACAATATCGGCCCCACGCCGTACCGGAGCGCCCATGAAGAGCAAGCAGGACATCGTCGACAACTGGCTTCCGCGCTATACCGGCGTGCCTCTGGACCAGTTCGGCCAGCACATCCTGCTGACCAACTTCGGGGGCTACCTGCATACGTTCTCCGCGCTGACCGGGGCGCCGGTGATCGGCCTGGACCGGCCGATGGCCAGCGCCACCATCGACGGCATCACCATGATCAACTTCGGCATGGGCAGCCCCAATGCCGCGATCATCATGGATCTGCTGTCGGCGGTGATGCCCAAGGCCGTGCTGTTCCTGGGCAAGTGCGGCGGGCTGAAACGCAAGAACGAGCTGGGCGACCTGGTGCTGCCGATCGCGGCCATCCGCGGCGAGGGGACCTCGGGCGACTACCTGCCGCCGGAAGTGCCGGCCTTGCCGGCCTTCGCCCTGCAGCGTGCGGTTTCGACCATGATCCGCGACCTCGGCCATGATTACTGGACCGGCACCGTCTACACCACCAACCGCCGGGTCTGGGAGCACGACGAGGCCTTCAAGGAGCGGCTGCGGGCGATGCGCTGCATGGCCATCGACATGGAAACCGCGACGATCTTCGCTGCCGGCTTCGCCAACCACATTCCCAGCGGGGCCCTGCTGCTGGTTTCAGACCAGCCGATGATCCCGGACGGGGTGAAAACCGAGGCGTCCGACGCCAAGGTCAGCTCGCAGTTCGTGGAAAACCATATCCAGATCGGCATCGAGGCGCTTAAGCTTATCCGGCGCAACGGCAAGTCGGTCCGCCACCTGCGCTTCGACGAATGATGATGATGGCCTGGCGCGGCGCGCCGGCCCTGGGGAGTAGGTGATGGACGTTGCCGCGCAAGTGGTGGAATTCTGGAAGGACGCGGGCCCTGAAAAGTGGTTCGCCCGCGATGATGCGTTCGACGCGCGGTTCCGTACGCTGTTCGCGGACGAACACCACGCTGCCGCATCGCGCGCGCGCGAGCACTGGCTGGGCAGCGCCGAGGGCGCGCTGGCGCTGATGCTGCTGCTGGACCAGTTCCCGCGCAACTGCTTCCGCGGCACGGCCCATTCCTATGCCACCGATGGCCTGGCACGGCACTACGCCACGCGCGCGATCGAGGAGGGGCTGGACCTGCAGCTGGTCCCCAAGCTGCGCGCCTTCATCTACCTGCCGTTCGAGCACTCCGAAGATCCGCTGGACCAGGACCGCTCGGTCGCGATGTTCGACGTGCTGGGTGACAAGGAATACCTGCAGTACGCCGAACTGCACCGCGACATCATCCGCCGCTTCGGCCGGTTCCCGCACCGCAATGCGGTGCTTGGCCGCATTCCGTCGCCGGAAGAACTGGATTACCTGGCCGAAGGCGGGTTCGCCGGGTAACCGGAACGTCAGCCCCCGCGCTTGGGGCACGGAAGGAGTAGATCCACGCCATGCGTGGATGGGCTCAACAAAAAACGCCGGCTTTCGCCGGCGTTTTTCCTGTGCATCAAGCGCAGCCGATCAGTACTTCGGTACGCCGTTGTCCACTTCGTCCGACCAGGCATCGATGCCGCCGGTGACGTTGAACACCTTGCTGAAGCCCAGCGCACGGAACTGCTCTGCTGCCTGCGCGCTGCGGCCACCGTGGTGGCACAGGAAGGCCAGGGCGGTGTCCTTGGGCAGGGCTTCCAGCTCGGCGCGGCCATTGCCATCGAAGCTCTTGAACGGCACGCCGACAGCGGCGATGGCGCGTTCTTCGGCCGGGCGCACGTCCACCAGCATCACGTTGCCGGCACGCACCAGGTCGTCGGCATCACGCACGCTGATTTCCTGCACCGGCTTGGGCGCGTTCGGGTTGTCGATCGCCAGGCCCTTGCCACGGATGTCGTCGACCCAGTCGATGGTGATGCCATCGGCGCGGCGGGCGCTGGCCAGGTCGAACTGCACGCGCAGGCCGTTGGACTCGGCGGCGATCGCGCCTTCATCGTACGGGGCCAGCTGGAAGTTCGGCTGGAAGCGGGCATCGATGCCCAGCTGCAGCGACGCACCCGGCGAATCGGCCAGCGCGCCCTTCAGCATTTCCACCGCGGCCGGGGTGACGGTGATGCGCGGCGGGGTGCGGTCCGGTGCAGCCAGGCCCAGCACGCTGCTCAGCTCACCGCTGGCGGCCATCTGCAGCACGATGTCGCTGCCGCCGACCAGTTCGCCGTCGATGTACAGCTGCGGGATGGTCGGCCAGTCGCCATAGGCCTTGATGCCTTCACGGATCTCCGCGTCAGCCAGCACGTTGACGTGGGCGAACTCCACGCCCAGGTCCTGCAGGGCACCCACGGCCTTGGCCGAGAAGCCGCACTGCGGCATCGACGGCTGGCCCTTCATGAACAGCACGACGCGGTTGTCGTTGAGGATGGTTTCGATGCGCGAACGCAGGGCGGGATCAAGGGACATGGCAGTCATGGGTCCGAAAAATTCGAATCATCAATTCTACCCCCCATGGCATCATGGGGCATGACCAACGCAGGAACATTGCATCGCATCCCGACCCGGCCCTGGCGCTGGGTGCCCTGGCTGGTGCTGTCGCAGCTGGCCGTGATCCTGGTCTGGGTGCTGGCGGGCTGGCACTGGGGCCTGGCCCTGATGGTGGCAAGCCACGCGTTGTTCATGGTGCCGGTGTTCCTGCCCAACAGCCGCTTCTACGCGCCGGTGCTGAGCCGGTTGCCCGAGGCTGGCAACAGCGTCTGGCTGACCATCGACGACGGCCCCAGTGAACAGACCCCGGCGGTGCTGGATCTGCTGGACCGGCACCAGGCGAAGGCGACCTTTTTCCTGGTCGGCGAGCGCGTATTGGCGCATCCGGCCTTGGTGGAGGAGATCCTGCGTCGCGGACACGACCTCGGCAACCACAGCCACAGCCATCCGCAGGCGCGCTTCTGGCGGCTGGGCCCGGGCACGATGGCGGCGGAGATCGAGGGCTGCCAGCAAGCGCTGCAGGCGGTGAGTGGGCGACCGGTGCGCTGGTACCGCTCGGTGGTGGGCATGACCAACCCGTTCGTGGCGCCGGTACTGCGCAAGCTGGGCCTGGTGCGCGTGGGCTGGAGCGCCCGCGGTTACGACGGTGTCGGCTGCACCCCGGATGGCGTGCTGGCGCGTCTGCTCCCGGACCTGCGCCCGGGCGCGATCGTGCTGCTGCATGAAGGTGCCGCACATGGCCACAACCTGGCCATCATCGAACGGGTGCTGCAGGTGCTGGACGAGCGCGGCCTGAAGGCGGGGTTGCCCTGCAGTAATTCAGCCTCCCCTCGAGATCACGTCTAAGCGCATGCAGTAGGGCAACTGCGGGGACATGCTCAACGGCAGAACCAGTGCATTGCAGTGTGCCGGGCATGCACCGATTACCCCGCTCATTGACCTCAGGAAACGGCCTGGCGAAAGTAATTGTTCCGGATGCGGGTGATAGTGTGGAATTTAGCCCCGAGGCCGGAATCATGTGCCCATGTACGCGCGCCTTCTGCTCTACATTTCCAAATAATATCGCGGCAATGACGGCGCAAACTGCTAGGAATGAAAAGGCCGCTGTTTGCCAGCCCAGCCTAGGTAACGGGGACTGACACATCCATACGAATCTCTTCGTGTTGCAGATACTGCTTCTTTACGAAAAAGCTGCGCACCACCTTCGGCTGACATATCGGGACGTGCGTCCTTATTCAGCTGATTCATAGCTCATTCGCTTGGCTGTTATCGTTCGGGCCCTGAGGTACTCCGGGGGGGGATGCATGTGACCGACCAAGATAGATCCAGTCAGGATGCCCAGCTGCGTGTGCAGGCGAGGCCCGCACTTTCAGCGATATTTCTTTCTCGCCGAGATTATCTTGGCCAAATCTCTGGATTTGGCATGTTGGCGCGCATGTCCATGCACTGCCGCTCGAGTATTCTATTTCGATGACCTTGAGGTCGATGGGAGAAGTTTTGCTTCTATCGGATGCCTCGGCCTGCATGTGGATCTTTCTTGCGTGCCCGTTTCCAACTAGTGCTACGATCTTGGTGCCTGATTCTTGCTCTGAACTCATGATGTTTCTAAAAATTTCGTCGGTTTGACCAGGTCCCTCACCCCCTATCGCCCGAATGTAAATTTTCGCGCCAGTATGCTTTAGTTGTTTAATCCTCTCCAGCATCTGTAGCATCGCAGAACTAGTCTTTCCGTCTTGGAAATCACGGTTCCAGAATGGGGAAGAAGAAATTACTTCGTTTTTCTCCTTTTGGGTCTTGGCTTTCATGAAATCATCAAGCGTTGACTGTTCGCTTGGCGGGTGTTCGATGCCAACCGTAACTGGTGCGCTTCTGGCAATGTTGCACACAAGCTCCGCAACAAAACGCGGCGCTTCATTTGTTCCATGAATTTCTCCGAAAATAATGATTCTCGGCATACTATTCCATGCGGCTGGAACGGCTTCACAATTTTCGTTGGCCGGGTCTTCTTGGTTGTGGAAAAACAATAAATATATTATTGCGAATGTGGAGATGAATGTCGCCACTGCCATCATGGTCGCAGCTGTAGCTCTCGATTTCACAACGCGCGAGCCTGATTTATTTCTAGTTCGAGCGACATTTTGTGTGTCGTGCTGAATCTCTCCGAGGCTAGATAATCGGAAAGATTGGGCCACTGCTCAGGAGTTAAGGTTATTCCGCATTCGCGACATGGGAAGTCGCAGAACTCTCCGAGAATCGCTATCTCCAGGCATCTCTCCTCGATCCAGAGGAATTGCCCCTGCTCGTTAACTTCAAGAAACACATAATCTCCATCCTCGTCTCTTACAAGATCAATGCATCCAAAGCGAAGATTCATTTTCTTCATGAGGCATTCGATTTTGTCCGCGATCTCCCCGGGAATTTCATATGGCTCGATGGAGACTTTGTTTGGCAGGTCAACGCGCCAATCGGATTTTGTGTTTTCTTGAGCCTGCGATTCTATCTTTGCCGAAACAATTTTTGATCCAAGGAAATTTGCTCGAATTTCATATTTTTTTTGAATTTCTTCTTGATATATTCCCGGGCATAGCTCCAGTGCTCCGCTGTTTTCTAGCATCTCGTCGGTCACGGGGGTAGTGTATTGGACAAGTGACCGATTGGACTCATTCCAAAATCCGGGATGAAGTGGTTTGTACACTGTTCCGCCCTTCTGCCTGGAGACAAACTTTCGGATTTCGCGAGCGCTGTTGCTCATCAGGGTCGTAGGGATTTTGAGACCCGAAGCCGCGGCCAAATTCAGTTGACGGGCCTTGCTTCCGGCAACGTAGTGAGCGGGCAGAGGGTTTATCCATTTGCAGCTTTCTGGGAGGTTGGCAATGAGGCCGGCGCAGAACGACCGGCACTCACCGGCCACGTAGTGCAGGTTGCCGGAATGGACGCCGCTTAGCTCGAAGACGGATGTATTGGGTCTTCTTAGCCATGTGGCGGTGGCATTCCTCAGGTTAATAGTGTTTTCTTCGGCGGCGTCTATTTCCCCGAACACTATGGATTGAGCAAGATCATCCGCCTTCGATATCGAAATAGTTATGGGTTGCTGTGTTGGAAAATTCGAGAAGTGAATGAGATGGTGAGGAATCTTTTGATGATTAAGCGCCCATGAGACCGCGTCTCCGTGGATGTCTTCCTTGAATCCGACAATCAGGATTGTCATGGTTTGATATTCCGTGGAATTGGCTTCGATACATTCACCAGAATTTCAGAAAGAGACGGAATTGTTTTTCCGCCTCTTTCCGGTTAATAAATGGTGGAATTAGCCGAACGTCGGTGGGATGTCAATGAAGTCATCGTTCTGAATGCACTGCATGGACGTATTGCAGTTGGTGTTTCTCCCGCCGGACACCATGTCAATTTCCTCTCGGGTCACCTCGCGCGCCACCTGTCGTCCCAGCACCCTCACGTTTTCCGGAGTAGTCATCTGCTTTATGTCCTTTTGATAGCCCACATTGGGCAATTTTTTTGCCAGTTGGTGCGTGGACCGTCAATTGGATGGCGAGACTGTTGATTTGTGCATTGAGTTGCGATAGGTGCGCAGAGCGGGGCGTGAATTGTCGTCCGCAGACCGAACTGTCACGGCCTCTCCCTACCCATGCAGATAGGGCTGTATCTGAGAGATTATGTGGAAGGGAGCAGTGAGGCGCCTGGCGTTCCTCCAACTCCGCAGAATTGCTGGCTTTCGAAGAAAAAGTTGATGGTGTCAGTCATGGCGCCTCTGACTTCATTGCGGCTTTATCTTCGCTGCTTGAAACAATCCAGGAAGCACGAAGCGCCGGCCCCGCCAGAGGGCAACTCAAGAGATCGTGAATGTGTGGATGAATTCAGTTCGTCGCTTTCAGCCGGGCCTAAGGGATTTTTCTGTTCCGGCTTGCGGTCATTTGCGACTCGCTTACGCGGGTCGCCGCGTCAGAGCGTCTCTATAAGCGCTCGGCCACCAGCAACCAGCTGTTGAACGGCGTGCGCCCATGCAGCGGACGCAACGGAGCCACCTGCATGCCGGCAGCCGCCAGCGTGGCCTGCAGCCGCTGCGGATCCGGGTAGTGACGCGGTCGCGTGCCCATCCAGCCGACCAGCCAGGCCAGGCGGTCAGCCACCCGCGTGGTGCGGTCGCGGCGGTCGCCGGTCGCCAGTGGCGTGCGCAGCAGCAGGCGGCCACCGGGCGCGACCCGCGCGCTCACCGCGCGCAGCAGCTCCAGTTGCGGCGCTTCGTCCAGGTACTGCAGCACATCCAGCAGCAGCACATGCCCACCATGCACCGGCAATGGCGCCTGCACATCCAGACAGTCGAACCGTACGTCGGCCAGGCCGCTGCCGGCGCGCTGCGCACGGGCGATCTTGTCGCTGTCCACGTCGACCCCGAGATACCGCTGCTGGCGGCCGCGCTGGCGCAGCACATGCGCGAACAGGCCCAGCCCGCAGCCCAGATCGAGCACCGGCTGGCCGTCGTCGGGAAGGTGCTGCAGTACGCCGTCATACAGCGGGTCGCTGCCCAGCTTGCCGCGCGTGTAGTAGTAATCGCGGCGGCTGCCCCAGGCCTGCATCGGCCGGAAGGACTCGGCGATCAGGCGCGCCTGCCCGGCATCCAGTGGCGAACAGGGCAGGGGCGTGCCGTTCCGTGGCGTGCCGTCCATCGTCTCAGTCCGTCCTGCCCAGCAGGTGTGCGGCCACCGGCAGCGCACGCGCGCTCCACAGCGCGTACATCCGTGCGGACGGGTGCAGGCCATCCTCGGCGATCATCGCCGGGTCAGCGCCGGTGTCGCGGCTGATATCGGTGATGTCGACGAAGGCCACGCCCTGCTGGGTGCTGATCACCTCGGCGGCAGCGTTGAACTCGTCGGTTTCCAGTTCGATCTGGCCCAGGTCGCGACCGCTGCCTGCACCGTACGGCGTGGTGCCCCAATCCGGGAAGGACAGCACCAGGACCCGGTCCGCACGGCCGCCGGCAAAACCAATCGCGCGCTGCAGCAGGGCCTGGAACTGCACCTGGTACTCGTCCAGCGGACGCCCGCGATACTGGTTGTTGACGCCGATCAGCAGGCTGACGAAGTCGAACGGCCCTTGCGGCGCAACGTCGTTGATGCCGGCATCGAGCTCGTCGGTGGTCCAGCCGGTGGTGGCGATGGTCTGCGGGTCGCCCAGCGCGATGCCCTGCGCGCGCAGGGCGGCGGCGAGCTGATGCGGCCAGCGGCCGTCGACCGCGACCGCTTCACCGATGGTGTAGGAATCGCCCAGGGCCAGATACGACGAGCCCATCGATCAAGCCACCGACCGGCGGGGCTTCAGCGGCACCACCTTGGTGGCGTCTTCGGCACGGCGGGCGAGGGCGCGGTCGATACGGGCGAACACGTCGCGCATCACCGACGCCTCCGGCAGCAGGGTCACGCGGAAGTGATGGCGGTAAGGCACGTTGAAGCTCGAGCCCGGCACCACCAGTACGCCGTCGTTGTTCATCAGGTCGAGCGCGAAATTATGATCGTCGAAGCCCTTGGCAGCGGCACCGACCACGGCCGGGAACGCATACAGCGCGCCGGCGGGGGCAACCAGCGACAGGTGCTCGCTGGCCTCGCAGGCTTCGATCACCGCACGACGGGTTTCATACAGGCGGCCACCCGGTGCGCACAGCTCCGAAATGGTGTCCGGACCGTTCACTGCGGCGTCGATGGCGTACTGGCCCGGCACGTTGGCGCACAGGCGCAGTGCGCCCAGCAGGTCCAGCGCGGCGCGGAAGTCGCCCAGCCGCGCGTCGTCGCCGCTGAGGTGTGCCCAGCCCACCCGCCAGCCGCAGGCGCGGTGCACCTTGCTCAGGCCGCCGAAGGTCAGGCAGGGATGGTCACCGGCCAGCGGTGCGACCGGCTGGAACACCGCGTCGTCGTACAGGATCTGGTCGTAGATCTCATCGACCAGCAGCAGCAGGTTGTGGCGGCGCGCGATCTCCACCACCTGCTCCAGCAGCTCACGCGGGTAGCTGGCACCGCTGGGGTTGTTCGGATTGATCAGCACGATGGCGCGGGTGCGCGAGGACACCAGCGTCTCGATCTCGCTCGGGTCCGGCTGGAAGCCGTTCTCGGCGGCGCAGCGGTAATACACCGGGCGGCCGTCGTTGAGGATGGTCGAGGCCGACCACAGCGGGTAGTCCGGCGAGGGCACCAGCACTTCATCGCCCGGGTTGAGCAGCGCACGCAGTGACAGGTCGATCAGCTCGCTGACACCGTTGCCGACGAACACGCGGTCCGGATGGGCATCCGGTGCGCCACGGCGGGCGTAGGCGGCGGCGATGGCCTCGCGGGCGACCGGCAGGCCCTGCTGGTGGGTATACGGATCGGTGCGGCCCATGTCATCGGCGATCGCGCGCTGCAGGTGTTCCGGTGCACGAAAGCCGAAAGCGCCGGGATTGCCGATGTTGAGCTTGATCAGCTTGTGGCCCTGCGCTTCCAGCTCCCGGGCTCGCCGTGCCAGTTCTCCGCGGATTTCGTAGCGCACTTCGGAAAGGCGCTCGCGGATGACCAGGGGTTTGGGCGAGGGAGTGGACATGGGCGGTGGGCCGCAAAAGGCATGGGGCTTCCATGGTAGCGGAATTGCTGCAGCGCATGGCAAGGGCCGCAGGGCCCGCCAACATTGGGCTGGGCGGCACCACACAGGTAGAATGGCGGCGATGACCCAGACCCCCGATTTCACCGCTCTGCAGACCATTGGCTGGCCCTGGCCGGGCCCGCCGCAGCAGGCCGACTGGCAGGCTGTGATGGCCGCACACCCGCAGGCCCACCCGGCGCGGGTGATCGAGCAGCATCGCACCCACTATGTGGTGGCTGATGGCCCGGAGGCATCGATCAAGGCCGAATCGCTGCCGGAGTGGCAGCGCCCGCGCTTCCCCAGCCACGAACGGCCGGCGGTGGGCGACTGGGTGCTGCTGGATGGCATCCGCATCGTTGCCCTGTTGCCGCGACGTACCGCCATCAAGCGTGGCGCTGCCGGTGAGCATTACCACCAGCAGGTGATCGCCGCCAACATCGATACCGTCTTCATCGTCTGTGGCCTGGATGCGGACTTCAATCCGCGCCGTATTGAGCGCTACCTGCTGCTGGCGGGCGGTGGCGGTGCCGAACCGGTGGTGGTGCTGACCAAGGCCGACCAGACCGAGTACAGCGAAGATGCGCTGGCGGTACTGGAAGAACTGGAGATGCAGGGCATCGCCCTGCACGCGATCAATGGCCTGGATGCCGACAGTGTTGCAGTGCTGGAGCCGTGGCTGGGCCCCGGCCGCACGGTGGTGCTGGTGGGTTCTTCCGGTGCGGGCAAGTCGACGCTGACCAACACGCTGTTGGGCGAGCAGCGGATGAAGACCAATACGGTGCGCGCCAACGATTCGCGCGGCCGCCATACCACCACCCACCGCGCACTGATGCCACTGCCGATGGGCGCCTGCCTGATCGATACGCCGGGCATGCGCGAACTGAAGCCGACCGGCGAAGAAACGCTGGCCGAAGGCGGTTTCGCCGACATCGAAGCGCTGGCCGCGCAGTGCCGCTTCCGCGACTGCATGCACCAGCAGGAACCCGGCTGTGCCGTGCGTGCGGCGATCGATGCCGGCGAGATCGAAGAGAGCCGGCTGCTGAACTACTTCAAGTTGAAGGAAGAAGTGGCCGCCGCCGCCGCCAAGCTGGCCGTGCGCCAGGCCGAGACCGCGCAGGAACGCGGTGGCAGGAAGGGCAAGAGCCAGCAGTTCCGCCCGGCGGGCAAACCGCGCCGGCGTTGACCCCGCGGTGCCGGAAACCCGCTTCCGGTAGGTGCCAACCTTGGTTGGCACGGAGGCGCCCGAAGCCGGCCTCTGCCCGCTCTTGGTGGGTGCCAACCTTGGTTGGCACGGAGGTGTCCGAAGCCCGCCGTCGGCGGATGCCAACCAAGGTTGGCACCTACCAACGCGCGGGCAGGGCGTTATAGTCCGCCCATGGAACCGACCGCGACGCTGGACCGTGACGTGGCCCACCATGCAGCGCTCGATGCGCGCCTGGTCGAGGCCGTAGGAGGCATCCGCCTGCTGGGCCTGACCAGCTGGCCGGCGACACTGCAGGCACCCTTCCTGGACAGCGTGGCCCGTGGCCAGCCGACGCTGCCGGTGGTCGACTACCCGAAGCTGGACTTCAGCGACGAGCGTCGCGCGCTGGCCGCGCTCGCTGCCGAGTGTGACGACAGCCATCCGCTGGGCCATTACGTGCGGCAGTCCGCGCAGAGCTGGGATCTGGCAGCGCAGCTGCTGGAAGGCCTCGGCACCGCGGCCGTCGATGCCTGTTCGATGCAGTTGTTCGGTTCGCCCGAGCAGCCGTTGCCGGGCAACGGACCGAGCACGCGCGATGCGGCGCGCCACTTCATCCAGATTGCTGCCGAACTGGATCACGAACTGCTGGCACCGGAAGAGCAGGTGCCGGTTTCGGCGATCGCCCTGCAGCTGCAGCTGCAGAATGATCTCGATGCGTTCTTTGAATCACGCATCATCCAGGTGCAGCTGGACCCGGAGCTGGTCTCGAAGGCGGCTGCCGGACCGACCCGCATCCGCCTGCGCACCAGCGCGCGTTTCAGCGCCTACGACCGCGCGCAGCTGTTCCACCACGAAGCGCTGGTGCATTCGTTGACGGCGTTGAACGGTCGCGCGCAGCCGGTGCTGCCGAGCTTGGCGCTGTCCTCGCCACGGGTGACGGCCACCCAGGAAGGACTGGCGACGTTTGCCGAGCAGATCACCGGCAGCATCGACATCGAGCGCCTGAAGCGCATCAGCCTGCGAACCGAGGCGATCGCGATGGCGCGCGAAGGTGCGGACTTCATCGAGGTGTTCCGCTACTTCTGCGATGCCGGGCAGAACCCGGAAGAGAGCTTCGCCTCGGCTCAGCGGGTATTCCGCGGTGTGCCGCCGAGTGGCGGCCTGGCCTTCACCAAGGACACGGTGTACCTGCGCGGTCTGGTGTCGGTGCATACCTTCTTCCGCCATATGCTGGCCGAGGATCGCCTGCAGGTCTGCCGCTGGTTGTTCGCCGGCAAGATGAGCCTGACCGATGCGATTGCGTTCGCTCCGCTGTTCGAATCGGGCGTGCTGAAGCCCCCGCGCTGGCTGCCGCACTGGATGAGCCGGGCCAACGGCCTGGCTGGCATGCTGGCGTTCTCGCTGTTCGCCAACCGCATCCGGATGGACCAGCTGGCGCCGGAATGAAATGCGTTGGCGGGATGATGCGCTGGCGCCTCGATTGATATCGGTTGGCGGCGGTGGGGCACCCTGGCCAGGACACGCCGTAAACCCATCCATGGGGGCTCGATCGGCGCATCCATGCGCCTCACGGTCCTGGCCAGGGTGCCCCACCGCCGCCAGACAGTTTCCCGCGCGGGCGGCAGCACATCACCGCGCCGAAGGGATTGCGCTTGAAAAGCAAAGAGCCGGGCACTGCCCGGCTCTTTGCTTTTGCTTTTGCTCTTGCTTTCCATTGCCTCCGCGCCGGCGCGGGGAACTGTCCAGCGCGGGTAGGCAGGCCCATGCAGGACCGTTGGCGCCATGGGCCAGTCGCATGCGACTGGCGGGTTGGGCAGGACGCCCAACCCCGGTCTTGCCGTGTGTGCAGGACAGCGCACGCGAGCAAGGCGCCATCGAGCCCCCATGGACGGGTTTACGGCGTGTCCTGCATGGGCCTGCCTGCCCGCGCCATGCAGGAACAATCAATGCGCCGCAGCGCCCGCTTTCGACTTAGAACTCCGCCGCCACCGTCATGAAGATCTGCCGCGGCGCACTCGCATGGATTGCATACCGCGTGCCCTTCGGATCGGTCGGTGCGAACGAACTCAGCTGGCCCGCATAGCGCTTGTTGGTCAGGTTGGTCGCGTTCAACGACACCCGCACGTTGCGCAGGCCCATGCCCGGGCCGAAGTCGTAGCCGGCGCCGGCATCGAAGGTGGTCACGCCCGGCACCGACTGGTCGTTGGTGTAGGTGTAGTACCGCTTGCCGGTGTACTTGGCGCGCAGGCTGGCGAAGAAGCCATCGCGGTTCCAGCTGATCTCGGTGGACGCCATGCGCTGCGGCGTATCCACGGTGATCTTGCCGGCCACCGGTACGATCGCACCGCCGGAGGTGTAGTCATCCTCGTAGGTGGTCTTGTTCCAGGACAGCGCGTTGTACCACTGCAGGCCATCGACCGGCTTGAGGATGAAGGTCAGCTCTGCGCCATGGCTCTTCACCGAACCGACGTTGATGAAGCGCGTCACGCACTCCGGACGCGTGCCTACCTCGATGCTCGAGCACGGGTTCAACGACAGCAGACGGTTGTCGAACTTCACGTTGTAGGCCGCGATCGACGCCTGGTATTTCTCGCCGAAGGTACGGAAACCAGCTTCCAGGCTCTTGGACTTCTCCGGCTCCAGGCCGGCGCTGGCCGCGAACGATTCCGGCGACACCTGCAGCGGACCACCGCTGCCGCCGCCGACGAAGGCTGCGATGTTCTCGGCGTACGAGGCGAACACTTCATTGTTGGCGTTGAGCTTGAAGCCCACGCCCAGCTGCGGCAGCACCGATTCCTTGGCGGTCAGCGTACCCGAGGCGATGCTGGTTTCCACGCCCGGCTGGGCCTTGGCAGTCATGCGCGTGTTGGGGCTCTTGATGCCCACGTCCACGGTCAGGCGCTGGTCGAGGAAGCGCATGCGGTCCTGCACATAGAACTGGCGGGTACGGATGTCGAAGTCCTGGTTGAACAGGCGACGGTCCGGATTCTGCAGGTACAGGTCGTCCAGGAACGGGCCGCTGATGTAGTAGAAGTTGCGCGAGACGTTATGGTCGTTCTGCTCGTACCACACGCCGGCTTCCAGTTCGTGGATGCCCAGCGTCCACGACAGCGCAGCGGTCACGCCATCGCGGTTGATGGTGTAGTTGGTGCTGCGGATCGAGATCGGCAGCATCCTGTCGGTGCCCGGGTAGGACGGCTGGCCCGGTGCCCACCAGTGGCCCTGGCCACGGTTTTCGTGGTGGTAGCCCAGCACTTTCAGGCGGCCCTGTTCACCCAGGCGGATGTCGGCGTCGATCGAGTACAGGTTGTCATCGCGCAGCGCACGGCTCTGGTAGTACGCATCGTCGATGCTGTTGACGCCGCCGCTGAATGCACAGCGTGCCTTGTTGTAGGTGCCCGGTGCGCAGTATGCAGCCGCGACGGCGCGATCCCAGTCCGGTGCATAGATGTTCCAGTCATAACCCAGGCCGCGCGCCAGCATGTCCTTGGAGAGGTAGGCATAGTTGGCCTGGCTGGCGCGCGAGGTGGCGACGAAGGCACCGAAGCGGTTGTCGCCGACGTTCCATACCGCCTTGGCATTGAACTGGCGGGTGGTCTGGTTCTGGTACGGCGCGGCCCACATGTCCTGGTCCTGGTGCACGCCGGACACGTAGGCCGAGAAGCCGTTGATGTCGCCGGTGTCCACCCGCAGGTAGCCGCGGCGCTGGTTGTCATCGCCGACGGTGATGCTGGCGCGGCCGCCGAATTCGGTGGACGGGTCCATCGAGAAGTACTGGATGGTGCCGCCAAGGTTGCTGGTCGAGGCCACGCCCAGCGAGCCGATGCCCTGCGACAGCTCGGCGCCGGCCAGGTTCTCGGCGATCAGTGCACGGGCGATGCTCAGGCCGTTGTAGTTGCCGTAGCTGTTGTCGCCCAGCGGGATGCCGTCCAGCGTGTAACCCAGGCGGCTCTTGTCGAAGCCACGCAGGCTGATGGTCTGCGATTCCTCATTGGCACCGAATGCATCGTTGGACTGCACCGACACGCCGGGCAGGCGGTCGAGGATCTTCTGGCCGCTGGTACCCGGCGGCAGCACCTGCTTGTCGACGGTGGTGATGCGCTGCACCTGGCGGGTCTCGCCCTGGCCGATGACCGAGACGGTATCCAGCGTCTGCGCGCTCAGCGCGGTATCGGCGGTGGCGTCGGTGGCTTCAGCGGCGTGGGCGCTGGCGGCGGAAAGCGCGATCGCCACGGCGATCGTCAGGTATCGGGTCTGCATGATGGTCCGTTGCATGGGGGATGGTCACCGGCCCGGGGGCGTGGTGCACGGCCACTATGCGAACGGAACATGAAACCTTGTTTACGGAAAACCAACGAACGGCGTCGTGGGGGAAGCCGCGCAGGGCGTGAATCTGCCGGGGGAGGGAAGCAGACCCACGCCCTGCGTGGAGAGGACTAGCCCATGTACAGGCCACCGTTGACCGGATAGTCGGCACCGGTCACGTAGGAGGCTTCATCCGAAGCCAGCCAGGCACACAGGCCGGCCACTTCTTCCGGGCGACCCAGGCGCCGCACCGGTACCGACGCGGCCAGTCGATCCAGCACGTCCGGTGGGAAGCTGCTGATCGCCTGGCTGGCGATGTAGCCCGGCGACAGCGTGTTGACGGTGACCCCGCGCGAGGCGACTTCAGCGGCCAGCGCGCGGCTGAAACCGTGCATCGCGGCTTTTGCCGTGGCGTAGTTCACCTGGCCGATCTGGCCCTTGTGGGCGCTGACCGAACCGATGTTGATGATGCGGCCCCAGCCACGCGTGGCCATGCCATCGACCACCTGCTTGGTCAGGTTGAACAGCGAATTGAGATTGGAGGCGATCACCGCATTCCAGTCCTCCACCGTCATCTGCCGGAACAGCAGGTCGCGGCTGCCGCCGGAGTTGTTGACCAGCACGTCCACCTCGCCGACCTCGGCACGCACCTTGGCGAAGGCCGCCGTGGTCGACGCCCAATCGGTGGCGTTGCCTTCGGAGGCGATGAAATCAAAGCCCTGTTCGCGCTGCTCGCGCAGCCAGTTGGCCTTGCGCGGCGAGTTGGGCGCGCAGCCGGCGACCACGGTATGGCCAGAACGGGCCAGGCTCTGGCAGATGGCAGTGCCGACACTGCCCATCCCGCTGGTGACGTAGGCGATGCGAAGAGTCATTGCAGAACGCTCCTTGGTAAGGAAATCAGGCCGTGAAGGGATAGAGCCCGAACAACAGGCCGCCGATCATCAGCAGCAGCGAAATGGCGATCGCCCACTTCAGGGTGAATTTCTGGTGGTCGGCGAATTCAACCTTGGCCAGCCCCACCAGCAGATAGGTGGAAGGCACCAGCGGGCTGAGCAGGTGCACCGGCTGCCCGGCCAGCGACGCGCGGGCCATTTCCACCGGGGTGATGCCGTAGTTGCCGGCCGCCTCGGACAGGATCGGCAGCACGCCGAAGTAGAACGCGTCGTTGGACATGAAGAAGGTGAACGGCATCGAGGCCACGGCGGTGATCACCGCCAGGTACGGGCCCCAGCTGTCTGGGATGATCGCCAGGAAGCTGTGCGACATCGCCTCGACCATGCCGGTGTTGTTGAGGATGCCGGTGAAGATGCCTGCGGCGAAGATCAGCGCCACCACCGACAGCACGCTGCCGGCATGGCTGACCACGCGGCGGCGCTGTTCGGCCAGGTTCGGGTAGTTGATCACCAGCGCGATGGCGAAGCCGATCATGAACAGCACCGGCATCGGCAGCACACCGATGATGAGCGCGCTCATCAGCGCCAGGGTCAGCACCAGGTTCACCCACAGCAGCTTGGGGCGCTTGGTGTCTTCGGCGTCTTCCACGGTCGGCAGCGTGTTGCCGTCGTCGGACACGCTGTTGTCCATCCAGCTGCCGCCCTTGGGCAGGGTCACCACGCCCAGGCGACGACGCTCCTTCAGGCCCAGGTACCAGGCCAGCAGCAGTACGCCGGCGCAGGCGATCACCATCGAGGGAATCAGTGGCACGAACACATCGGCAGGATCCACGTGCAGTGCGGTGGCCGCGCGCGCGGTCGGGCCGCCCCACGGGGTCAGGTTCATCACGCCACCGGCGAGAATGGTCACGCAGGTCATGTTCAGCGCGTTCATGCCCAGCCGCTGGTACAGCGGCAGCATCGCCGAGACGGTGATCATGTAGGTGGTCGAGCCATCGCCGTCGAGCGAGATCAGCATCGCCAGCACGGCGGTGCCAAGCACGATCTTCATCGGGTCGCCCTTGACGAAGCGCAGGATGATCCGCACCAGCGGATCGAACAGGCCTGCATCGATCATCACGCCGAAGTAGAGGATGGCGAACATCAACATCACGCCGGTCGGCGCGATCTTCTTGATGCCTTCCAGCATCATCTCGTCGATGCCGGCGGCGAAGCCACCGATCAGGGCGAAGATGATGGGAATGGTGATCAGGGCAACGAGCGGCGACAGTCGTTTGCTCATGATCAAGTACATGAACGTAATGACCATGCCAAAGCCGAGGATGCTCAGCATCATCTGCAGACTCCTAGAGGAAACAGGACGTGGGACGTGGAAGGGGCCCGAGCGAGCGTGCCCGGGGGAAACGCGTTAGAAGTCGAACTGCAGGCGCCCGGTGACCGCGCGCGTGCGATCCACCGTGGTGCCAGCGAGGCGGTCGCGGTTGCGGCTTTCGATCACGTTGAGCATGAAGCGCAGGTTGTCGCGCAGGTACCAGTTGCCGCCCAGCGTCCAGCCTTCGGTACTGCCACGGCGCAGGTCCGGCGCACCATCGAGGTGCTGCGCGCCCCACATCTGGTCGTAGCGCAGGGCCACTTCGAAGGCACCGGCCTTGTGGCGGATGTTCTTGACCCGGGCGAAGCGGCCGGTCTTGCGGTCGTAGGCGCGGCTTTCGCCGGTAACGAACCAGCTGAGCATGCCGTAGGCGGCCATCACGTCACCGCGCTGGGCGCCATCATCGAAGGTGGCGCCGCTGAACTCGCCCTGCCATGACAGCGGGCCGCGCACCTGCGCATATTCCAGCGACCACTTGTTGACGTCGGTATCGCGGCCGGCGGAGAAGTCGACCAGGGTCAGGCGGCTTTCGTCGGACAGATGGCCGGCCGGACGCGGACGGATCTTCAGGCCCGGGGTGCCGTTGCCGCCCGGGTTGTCGTAGGCCTCGCGGGCCAGCGACAGGCCCAGGTGCAGCACGTCGCCCTCGCTGGGTGACGGCGCCCAGGTAACGCGTCCACCCGCAGCGCGGCCCTTGACCTGCCAGGCGTCGATGCTCTCCAGGCTGTACACGCTGGCCGCCCAGGTGAAATCGCCCGGATTGGCCTGCCACGAGGCGCCCAGCCGGTACAGCGGCGCCAGCGTGGTGCCAGCGTTGCCGCGCTCCAGGAAGCTGCCGTAGTTGGAACCGGTGCGGTCGTCCAGCGAGAAATACTGCTTGAACTGGCCCACGGTGAGGCGGCCGGCATCGCCGAAGCTGCGGCTCAGGTAGACGTCCTTGGCCTCGACACGGTCGCCGGAGAAATCGGCTTCCAGCTTGTAGTCGACCACGAAGAACTTGCCGGAAACGTCAACCCAGGCGCGGCGGATCTCGGTGTCGTCCTTGTTCGGCGTACCCCGGTTGTCGTTGTCGAAGGTGGCGAAGTCCAGGTGCAGGCGGCCGCCCACCGTGGCGGTCACTGGACGCTCGTCTTCGGCGAAGGCCGGCGCGGCCAGCGCAGCCAGGGCCATCATGGCGGCAGGACGCCGCCAGGCAATGCTCAATTCCACAAACCCTCCCAGGTGCGCGCCAGGCGCGCGGCAATCGTGGGCACCGGACGGTGCGCGGCCGCAGTCTGTGTCGCGCAAGCTGTCATCGTCCTGTCAGCGGTTTGTGCGGTGCAGCGTAAATGGTCTCCGCTGCGCTCGCCGGGCATGGCCCGGCGCTACCCGGCGACGATGCACCGGGGGGCGCCGATCCATGACCGGCGGAACAGGTCAGCATCGGTAGCGCCGGGCCATGCCCGGCGAGCGCAGCGGCGCCATGCGGTAGCATTCGTTTCCCCTCCCACTGTTGTGCCCATGCGCCTGCTGCTGGTCGAAGACAACCCGGACCTGGCCGATGCGATCATCCGTCGCATGCGCCGCAGTGGTCACGCGGTGGACTGGCAGGCCGACGGCCTGGCCGCCGCCAGCGTGCTGCGTTACCAGAGTTTCGATCTGGTGGTGCTGGATATCGGCCTGCCAAAACTGGATGGGCTGCGGGTGCTGGCCGGCATGCGCGAGCGTGGTGACAGCACACCGGTGCTGATGCTGACCGCACGCGATGGCATCGAAGATCGCGTGCAGGCACTCGATGTCGGTGCTGACGACTACCTCGGCAAGCCATTCGACTTCCGTGAATTCGAAGCGCGCTGCCGCGTGCTGCTGCGACGTGCACGCGGGCAAGCCAGCGAAGTGGTGCAGATTGGCGGCTTCCAGTTCGACAACGCTGCGCACCGGGTGACCCTGGATGGCGAGCCGATCGAGCTGCCCAACCGCGAGTATCGCTTGCTGGAGATCCTGGTCGGGCGCTTGGGCCAGGTGGTGGGCAAGGATGAGATCGGCAATGGCCTGTTCGGTTTCGATGACGAAGCCGGGCCGAATGCCATCGAGCTGTACATCGGTCGCCTGCGCAGAAAGCTGGCGGGCGCGCCGCTGCGCATCACCACGGTGCGTGGTGTCGGCTATCTGCTTGAAGCCAGCGACGGCCCGACCGATGCCGATGGTTGACGCGCGCAGCGCAAGTGCCGCCCCCGGGTCGCTGCGGCGCACCCTGCTGCTGTACCTGGGCGCGTTGCTGGCGGTGTTCGCGGTGGCGTTGCTGTTCGCTGCACGCGACTACGGCCAGCGCGCCGCCAACCGCTCCTACGACCATCTGCTGGTGTCGTCGGCCCTGTCGATCGCCGATTCGGTGGCATTGGTCGATGGCCAGTGGCAGGTGGACCTTCCGTATGCCGCGCTGGACCTTCTGGCGATGGCGCCGGAAGACCGCGTGTTCTACCGGATCGCCGACAGCCGCGGCAACCTGATCACCGGCTACGGTGACCTGCCTGCGTCGCCGCGGCGGCCGGGCACGCAACCGCAGTTGTTCGATGCGCCCTACAGCGGCGAGATCGTGCGTTTCGTCGTGGTCGGCCGCAGCTTTGCCGCGGCCTCCGCGCAGGGCGAGGTGCAGGTGCAGGTGGGGCAGACCCGGCGTGCACGTGAAGCGGTGGCGCAGGAACTGGTCACCCGCGCGCTGTTGGCCATCGGCGTGTTGTCGGGATTGCTGCTGGCACTGGTGGCGTTCGGCGTGCACCGCGCGTTCCGGCCGCTGGTGCGGGTCGAGCGCGAACTGTCACGCCGCGAGCCGTCCGACCTGAAACCGCTCGATGCGCGCGTGCCACGCGAGATGGACCAGATGGTGGCCGCGCTGAACCGCTTCATGGAGCGCCTGTCCAGCAGCAATGAAACCCTGCGCGCGTTCATGGCCGAGGCCGCGCACCAGATGCGCACGCCGTTGGCCGCGCTGCGTGCGCAGGCACAGCTGGCGCTGGACGACGACGATCCGGAAGACATGCGGCGCAGCCTGCAGGCGATCGAGCGCAACGCCACCCACATGAGCCGGCTGCTCAACCAGCTGCTCAGCGATGCCAGCGTGATCCATCGGTCACATCTGCAGCGCTTCGCCACCGTGGACCTGGCCGAGACCGTGCACCAGGCCCTGCATGAAGCGCTGCCGCAGGCAGGGCCCGCCCCGCGCGTGCAGCTGGCGATGACGGCCGAGCCGGTGCAGGTGCATGGCGACGCGCTGCTGCTGCGCGAAGCCATCAAGAATCTGGTCGACAACGCGCTGAAGTACGGCGGCGATGGCCCCTTGCAGATCGCGCTGACCGCTGAAGGCGGGCAGGCCGTGCTGACCATCGCCGACCACGGCACCGGCATCGCCGCCGCCGATGCCGAACGCGTGTTCGAGCGTTTCGCGCGCGGCGAAGGCGCACCCTCCGGCGGTGCAGGCCTTGGCCTGGCCATCGTCAAGCGGGTGGTCGACAGCCATGGCGGCCAGATCGATCTCAGCAATCGACCGCAGGGTGGCCTGGTCGCCACCATCCGCCTGCCCCGGAGCAGCACATGATCCGCCTGTTCGTCGTTGTTGTTGCCCTGTTGCTGGCGGTGCCGGTCCTCGCCGCGCCGGGCGATGTACGCCGCTTCCCCGCCCAGGGCGCCGCCACCGCGCAGCTGCGCATCCACGGCACCACCGATATCGAGGTCTTCGCCGAGGTCATCGCCGACTACCAGCGGCTGCATCCGGGCAGCGAGGTGGTGTACGAAGACATCATCACCCAGGACCTGTACGCGCGTTACCTGCGCGACCGCAGCGGGCCTGCGTCGCCGGACCTGCTGATCTCCAGCGGCATGGACCTGCAGACCAAGCTGGTCAACGACGGCCACGCGTTGCCACACCGCTCGCTGCAGACCCAGGCGCTGCCAGCGTGGGCGCAATGGCGTGGCGAGGCATTCGGCATCAGCTACGAACCGGTGGTGATGGTCTACAACACCCGCAGGCTGCCGGCCGCGAAGGCGCCGCACACGCGTCGACAGCTGCTGGACCTGCTGCGCGCGGAAGGGGCGCCGTTGCGCGGCAAGGTCGGCACCTACGATATCGAACGCAGCAGCGTGGGCTACCTGCTGGCGACCCAGGACGCCCAGCGCGGCAGCATCGCCGGCGCGTTGCTCGGTGCGCTGGGCGACAACGCGGTGGTGCGCGAGGAGCGTACCGGGGTGCTGCTGGACCAGGTGGCCAGCGGCCAGTTGTCGCTGGTCTACAACGTGCTGGGCTCGTATGCGCAGGCGCGTATCGATGCGGGCGCACCGCTGGCCATCGTCGAGCCGGAAGACTACACGCTGGTGGTGCTGCGTACGGCGGTGATTCCGCGCACCGGCGCGCACCCGCAGGAAGCGCGGCGTTTCCTGGACTACCTGCTGTCGCCGCGCGGCCAGCAGGTGCTCGCGCGGGAAGCGCGGCTGATGCCGATCGTGCGCAGCGATGCAGGCGGCGGGGATGCCCCTGGCCGCAGCCGTCGCCCGATCCAGCTCGGCCCCGGCCTGCTGGTCTACCTGGATGCGCTCAAGCGCCGCCAGTTCCTGGATGCATGGCGCAGCAGCGTGGAGCCGGCGGGGCGGTAGCGCCCGTACTGGTGCTCCGGTAGCGCCGGGCCATGCCCGGCGGAGGCAGTTCGCTGCCCGTACAATGGCCGCATGAGCGAATACACCATCCTGATCGCCGATGACCATCCGCTGCTGCGTTCGGCGGTGGTGCAGTCGTTGCGGCAGAGTCTGCCGCTGGCGCAGGTACGCGAGGTGGCCAGCGCCGAAGCACTGGCCACCTCGCTGGACGCACAGCCCGATGTGGATCTGGTGCTGCTGGACCTGACCATGCCGGGCGCACATGGATTCTCCGCGCTGCTGCACGTGCGCGGTTCGCACCCGGACATTCCGGTGGTGATCCTGTCCTCCAACGACCACCCGCGGGTGATCCGTCGCGCGCAGCAGTTCGGCGCGGCCGGATTCATTCCCAAGTCCGCGCCTGCCGAAACCATCGGTGAAGCGGTGGCAGCGGTGCTCGATGGTGGCCTGTGGTTCCCGGCGATGGCGGCCGAGCGTTCCGAGGCCGACGCGTTGCTGGCCAGCCGCCTGGCGCAGCTGACGCCACAGCAGTTCCGGGTGCTGCTGTGCCTGGCCGACGGGCTGCTCAACAAGCAGATCGCCTATGAACTGGGCTTGGCCGAAAACACGGTGAAGGTGCACGTGACCGCCATCCTGAAGAAGCTCGAATGCCACAGCCGCACGCAGGCGGCAGTGCTGGTGAAGGCGCTGGAGCCGGAAGGCGATGCGCGGGCAGGGATGGATGGTTGAACAAGGCAGAGCGTTCAGGCGGAAATCCTTCGTCTACTGCTGCCGTCAGAGAAGGACCTCTTCAACGAAGATCGAAAGCTGATGGTCCGTCGGCGTATCGTCGCTGCGCACATGTACCGCATAGCGGACAGGCAGTTGGTCTAGCGGTGCCCTGAGTGTGTCGACATACTCGACTTGACCTTCTCTTGAAAGAGCTTTCATTTCGGGCTTGGACAACTCGCGGGTGGACTGCCTTGCGCCATCCGACGAGTAGGAAGAGACGAGCACCGAGGCCGGGAAGGAAGGACAGCGAGTGGTGCAGAAAATGTGGACTCGCATTGCGCGGAAGTAGACGAGACTCCGCTTCCATTCATTCTCCTCAATGGTCTCAGACAAACTGATTGGTTCTTGGACAGTAAGGGATTCCTTGCGAACTGCTCGGAGTCGAAAGTTGATTCCAGCGTATCGCTCATATTGAAGCAATGTGCGCTGTGAGCCCAGTCCAAAGATTCCTAAGTCTTCTATATCGGATCCCGCAAGAAGGCCGACCAGAGCGAGTGTCTTTCGTAGCGCCGCGCTGGAGCGATCTTCGAGTGTCATGGAGGTGGCGGAGTTGGCTGCTGGCGGCTCTGACTGGTCGTCCCAGACCTTTGGGGCATGGTTGTCGTACAGATGCCACAGTAGGGGTACATATGGATGGTAGAACTCATATCCCTTTGTGAACGCTCGTATGGATGTTGCGATCTCTTCCGTGCAGAAGAAATGATCAGGGTCGCTCATTACTTCCTGTGTGAAGCTCCCGTCGGAGAAGATGAATCCGCCGGCTACGAATTTCGCCTTGAATGCGATCTCACCATGAGCTGGAGAGGGGAGGCGGACAGATCGAAATTTGACTACACCGCTTGGCGAGAAGGAGTCGACGATGATTGCAGCTGTGTACTCCTGCCTTCCCGAAGGATAGGTGTCAGGCTCGAAGCTGGGGGGATATCCTGTTAGAAGCGGTTTTGGTGAGCGTACCCTTAGAAGCTCGAGTAGGCTCTTCATCTTGACGTCCCATTCGCCTGAAAAGCGGTGGTGCGAGTCGATCTGAAGATTGTAGTGCTCACCCCGGTAGCGCCGCTGGGCCAGGTTTCTTGCCCATCCGCATCCCTCGGAGTGAACATAGTCCATGTCGATCAACTCGATGCTTGCACCATGCATCCGTAAGAAGTGGACTGTCGAGCCTTCTTCGCTTGCTGTATGGGTCAATTCAAATCCGTTCGCTTCAAAGGTCTGGAGGTCCTGCTCGTCTCCGTGTTGCCAGCAGACGACAATGCGCAACAGAAATGGTGAAGTCGCGTTTCCTATCATATCCTTCAGCGTGGGTAACAACTGAACGTCTCGATAGCTTGGTATCTGTACAAAGATGGTTCTTTCCAGATTCATCAGGGATGCGGGCCTTTTGCGACCTGATGCATTGGGATGCTTCAGTCTGGTTGAAGGATTAATTGCCGCTGATCGAATTCATCGCTGGATCGGTGGAGAATATGAATCTGTTCTCATATCCTGCGCCGAGATTCTCAGATGCTTCGGCGTAGCTGTAGGTCGGGGAGGACGTGTCTGATGCAAGCCTACGCCCCCAGGCTTCATGGTCGGCATTGCTTCTGGCTCGAGCGATGCCGATGCAGATGCTAAGGCCGCATGACAGACGCTCCAGTACGGCGTCCTCACTCATTGCGCGTGTTATTGAGGATCGGTAGTGCTTTGCGAGATCCTGTGCCTCGGTGCTGGAAGCAGCGTCCTGGGTCATGCGGTCGATCGCGTCTGACGTGTTTCTGCCGGAGCGCAGGAGGTCTCCGGCAATCTGGCTTGAGATTCCGCCGTCGAAGATGAGTGCGGATTCTGACTGAAGATGTTCGAGTGATGAGACTGCGCGATGGATGGTCGCCGCCGAGTTGTCTGTTTTTGATCGCGTAGCCAAGGGCTGTGTGCTGAGATCGCTCGATCTCGCTTGATTGATTTGTGCGTCTGCCTCGGTCTTATCAAAAATGGTGCTGGCACCTGACGCTCTGTCATCGGTACATCCTCCGCAGCACATGCATAGCAGTGTTGCAGTGATCAGGCGTGAGATTTGTATGATCGAACTGGGTATGTGATTGGAACTCACGGTGGATCCTCGGTCGCGGGCTGTGGCTGTCAATCAATGGGACAATCAAACGGCCCATTGCAGTCCGGCGGTCGGGTTGTCTGGAACACTGTTCTTACGCGTCCGCCACAGCAATCGGTGACTTTCCAAGCTCCGGAAGTGTCAACATTGACGACACAGCTGTTTGTGCAGCGGTACCTCACGCCATTGAAGGTTGTTTCACTTTCTGCACTTGCATCGCCGGTTGCCAGTGCCAAGCCAGCTGCAAGAACAACGCTACCAAGAGAACACTTGTCCATTATTTACCTACGTTGTGGTCGGCCGATCTGCCGGGGAACTAGATATTCCGTACTTCAGCAGCGTAGGTCTGTCAGGGGACTGCTTGTCTTTGCTCGGAATTTGTCCACGCCTTATGGGTCTATGCTGCGCATCTCGCTCTTTCTCACTCTGCGGATATAGCGCGAAGAGGCGAGGAGATTCGGTGCGGAGTCAGCAGGGAGCAACGCCACTCGGACAGTGGCACGGCGATGTCCTTCGTGGAGGAGTCGTCTATCGCCGATGCCGCAACAGCAGCTGCGTCATCAACGCCCGCAGCGCCGGCGGCCGCACGGGCTTGAGCAGGAAGCCCCAACCGTTCTCGGCAGCATGCACTTTCAGCGCATCATCGCGCTCAGCGGTCACCAGGATCACCGGTGGCCGCGCCTTCCACAGCGTGCACAGCGCTTCATACAGGTCCGGTCCGTGCCATTGCCCCATGCGTACGTCCAGCAGCAACAGCTGCGGCACGTTCAGCGCACTGGCGATTTCCAGTGCCCCCTGGGGGCCATCGGCAAGTTCCACATGGCAGCCCCAGCGTTCCAGCAGGGCACGGGTTGCCGCACAGACGTGGGGGTCATCATCGATGCTCCAGACCCGACATTCGCGCAGCGGGCTGTCATCGGACGGTTCGGTTGCGATGACCGGCGCCGCCGGCGGTGCAATCACCTCGTCGGCGCGCCCGAGTGCCACGCTCACCGCGAATACGCTGCCCTTGCCCAGCGCGGAACGCAGGCTGATGCGGTGTCCGAGCAGTCGACCGATGCGTTCGACGATGGCCAGGCCCAGGCCGGCGCCCCGTTCCTGCTCCACGCCGTCGTTGAGGCGCCGGAACTCTTCGAAGATCTCGCCCTGCAGGCTTTCCGGAATACCTGGTCCCTGGTCATGCACCTCGATGCGCAGCTGGTCGCCTGCACGCCGGCAGCCGATCAGCACGCGGCCACGTGGCGTATAGCGCAGCGCATTGGACAGGAAATTCTGCAGGATGCGCCGCAGCAGTGCTTCGTCGCTGACGATCACCGCACGGGTGTCCACCCAGTCCAGCTGCAGGCCGCGGCTCTGTGCGGCGATGCCGAACTCGCGCGCCAGGGTTTCCAGCAAGGGAGACAGCGCGAATGCGCGCACCCGTACCTGCAACGACCCCGACTCCAGCCGTGAAATATCCAGCAGGCTGTTGAGGATCGCGTCCTGCGCGGCCAGTGCAGCGTCGATATGGTCGCTGGTCTGTTGCTGTTCGGGGTCGGTGAGCTTGCCGCGCAGCACCGACACGAACATGCGCGCGGCGTTCAGCGGCTGCAGCAGGTCGTGCACGGCCGAGGCGACGAAGCGGGTCTTGTAACGGTTGGCCTGCTCGGCTTCGCGGCGGGCTTCGTCCAGATCCTGGGTGCGTTCGGCCACGCGGTGTTCCAGCGCATCGGCCAGCGAACGCAGCTCGCGTGCAGCATTCTTGTAGCTGGTGATATCGGCATAGCTGGTGACGAAGCCACCATCGGGCAACGGGTTGCCGCGGATCTCCAGCACCGTGCCGTCGTCCTTCTCGCTCTCGCGCATGTGTGGGCGGCCACTGCGCAGGTGGGTCAGGCGGCGTTCGATGGCCTCGTCGATCGGGCCGGGCCCCAACAGGCCGCGACGTGCGTTGAAGCGGAACAGTTCCTCGATCGGGCGGCCCACCCGCACCAGCCCCGCCGGGAAGCGGAACAATTCCAGATAGCGCGAATTCCACGCGACCAGACGCTGTTCCTTGTCGATCACCACCACGCCCTGCGGCAGATGTTCGAGGCTGCGGCTCAAGCCAACGTCGGCATCGGTCGCGGCTTCCAGCAAGCCGTCCTGGGCGGTCCGCAGTTCCTGTGCATGCTGCTTGAGCAGGGTTTCCAGTTCACGCCGGCTGCGCTGGCGGTGCTTGGACAGGCGACGCCGTTGCTGCACGAACAGCACCAGGAAACCCAGCGCCAGCCAAGCGGCGGCGCCGGCCACTGCCGCGCCGCGGCCGGCGCTGGTGGCCGCGCTGGCGTCGTGCAGCAGGTGCAGGCTCCAGTCTTCGTCGGGCAGCGCCAGGGTCTGCCACAGCATCGCCTGCGGCAGCGCCGGGTCGAGCAGGCGCACCATGCGGCCGCCATCGGCCAGCACGTCCTCGGTGCGCACGCGCAGCGGCTGCAGCGAGCGGTCGGCGTACTGCCGCGCCGCGCGCATCTCGCGGCGTTCCTCCGTGCCGAGCGGACGCAGCAGGCGGTAGCGCCACGCATCGCGGTTGGCCAGGAACACCACATCGTGGTTGTCGCTGGTCAGCACCACGTCCGGGCTGTTCAACCATTCCTGTTCCAGTGCCGACAGCTCGATCTTGATCACGATCACGCCGATGCGCTGGCTGTCGGCATCGAGGATGGCCTCGGACATGAAGTAGCCGGGCACGCCGGTGGTCATGCCGATGCCGTAGAAGCGACCACGACCATGGGCCAGCGCCTGCTGGTAGTACGGACGGTAGCTGTAATCCTCGCCGACGTTGCTGGTCGGCTGGTCCCAGTTGCTGGCGGCCACGGCCACGCCATCGCGGCCGACCAGGGTCAGTGTCGAGGTGCGGGTAACCTGGTTGGCGCGCTGCAGTTTGAGGTTCAGGCGCTGCCGCTCGGCGGGGGAAGGCGGCACCTGCAGTGCATGCAGCAGGTCCGGGTCCAGCGCCATCACCTGCGGCAGGGTGCCGAACCGGTCGATGCGCTGTTGCAGGCCCTGGCCATAGAGCTGCAGCTGGCGCTGCACCTGCGCGCTTTCGGTGCCCAGCGCGCGACGCCAGGCATAGTGGCCTGCGGCGGCCGCGCACAGCACGGTGCCGGCCACCATCACCAGAACGGTCAGCAACTGCAGGCGGTGTCGGCTGAGCCAGTACATGGCGGCAGTCTACGCAGGGCCGGCGGGCGTGGCATGCACGCCCGCCGGGATCTGACGCGTGGAAGGGATCAGAAGTGCATCTGCGCGCGAAGTTCGAAGATCTCCGGGGTGCTGCGCACACCGCGACGGCTGGCGTCGACCTTCACGTAGTTGGCCTGGAACTTGAAGTGGCTGGTCAGGTACCAGTTCGCGCCCAGGGTCAGGTCGTGCTGGCGGCCACCGAGGATGCTGCCGTCGTCCAGGTCCAGGCGGCTGTAGCGGGCCACCAGTTCCACCGCACCGTAGTCGTGCGCCGGCTTGATGTTGGCAACGGCGCCGGCGTTGTACGGGCGTGATTCGCCGGTCAGCACCCAGCTGGCCATCGCGTACTGGCCGTGGCCGGTGTAGTCAGGCTTGCCATCATTGCGGGTGACGGTGGCCTGCAGCGCTTCGGCCTGCAGCGAGAACGGACCGCGGATCCAGATGCCTTCCAGGCCGGTGCGGCGGATCTGGTCGGCGGTGACCAGCGCCCCCGAATCGACCAGACGGATATCGGTCAGGCCGGCTTCCGGACGGGCCCGCAGGCGCGCGCTGGCTTCGTGGTGCACGTCGCGGCCATCGTGGTAACCGCGCGGATTTTCCTGCGAATAGGCCAGGCCGAGGTGGATCACATCGCCCGGTGCCTTCACCGGCGTCCACACCGCACGCACCGCCTGGGTGGTGCCGGGGTTGTCGCCCTGCAGGTCCTTGCCGCCATAGGCGCCGGCCTGCAGCAGGTACTGCGGACGCTCCAGCACCCATTCCACGCCGGTGCGGCGGCCTGCGTAGAACGCCTGCACGGGCAGCGCGGTTTCCAGGAAGCTGCCGGCGCGCGAGGAGGTGTTGGCATCCAGGCCGACCGGGGTCTTCATGTAGCCGAAGCGGAAGCGGCCGACATCGCGGCCGACGAACGCCTTGCTCTCGAAGCGCACGAACACGTCCAGCCAGGTATCGGCCTGGAAATCGTAGTAGACCATCGCGTCGTACACGCCCTTCTTTTTCAGGGTCGCGCCGAACTCCTTGCGACGCACCGCATCGTCATCCTCGATGCCGCTGGCGGACGAGAAGTCGTTGTAGTCGTAGGCGATGTTGGCGGTAGCGGCCAGCTCGGTGCCGTCGCCGAAGGCGTACTTGGTCGGCCAGTTGTCGAAATCCGCAGCGGATGCGAAGGCGGGGAGGGCGGCCAGGGAAAGGGCCAGCAAGGTGGGAATCGGGCGCATGGGTGGTGCGGCTCTCTCGGATTGCGTGTGGACAGGACAACAACGGCCGCGATGGCCGGAACTTTCGCAATGACGCGCCCGGCCGTTCAGGTCGGGCCACCGGCGTCCCCGCGATCAGGGGTGCGGCGCCAGTGTAGGCAGCGCAGCCACCTGAACCGGGGGGCTAGTACCAATAGGTTATCTGCGCTGGCGTGCCCGGCGCGTACAAAGGCGTCCATTGGTCGCACCCCTGCGCCTGCAGTCACGGGGCGTGCGGTCAGTTTCCACGGTAACGGTTCCCGTGCATTTCCGGGGCCGTACGTGCCTGAAAACGCCCCTTCCGGAGTCCGCCATGCACATCCCGACCGCTGCGCCGGTGCCCAGCAAGCCGTTGCCGCTCTACCGCCAACTGTATTTCCAGGTGATCGTGGCGATCGTCCTGGGTGCTGTCCTCGGCCACTACGAGCCGCTGATCGGCGAGAAGATGAAGCCGCTCGGCGATGCCTTCATCAACCTGGTGAAGATGATCATCGCCCCGGTGATCTTCCTGACCATCGTCACCGGCATCGCCGGCATGACCCACCTGCGCACGGTGGGCCGGGTGTTCGCCAAGGCGATGGCGTATTTCCTGTTCTTCTCCACGCTGGCGCTGATCGTCGGCATGATCGTGGCGCACGTGGTGCAGCCCGGCGCCGGCATGAACA
This sequence comes from Stenotrophomonas sp. 2694, assembly GCF_040548715.1. Taxonomy (NCBI): domain Bacteria; kingdom Pseudomonadati; phylum Pseudomonadota; class Gammaproteobacteria; order Lysobacterales; family Lysobacteraceae; genus Stenotrophomonas; species Stenotrophomonas sp. 2694. Next base: position 23,567 of record NZ_JBEPSG010000017.1, on the reverse strand, counting down.
TCAACCCGGCCGAGCTGGACCAGACCGCGGTGCACAGCTATGTCGAGAAGTCGCACGACCTGACCCTGGTCGGCTTCCTGATGGACATCATCCCGAAGACGCTGATCAGCGCCTTCGTTGACGGCAACATCCTGCAGGTGCTGTTCGTGGCGGTGCTGTTCGGCATCGCGCTGGCCTCGGTGGGCGAGAAGGGCAAGCCGATCCAGAACTTCCTGGAAGCGCTGGTCGCGCCGGTGTTCAAGCTGGTGCACATCCTGATGAAGGCCGCGCCGATCGGTGCCTTCGGTGCCATCGCCTTCACCATCGGCAAGTACGGCGTCGGCTCGCTGGTCAACCTGGCCTGGCTGGTCGGCTCGTTCTACCTCACCGCGTTCCTGTTCGTTGCGGTGATCCTGGGCGTGGTCTGCCGCCTGTGTGGCTTCTCGGTGTTCAAGCTGGCCCGTTACCTGAAGGCCGAGCTGCTGCTGGTGCTGGGCACCTCGTCGTCGGAGTCGGCGCTGCCGTCGCTGATGGAGAAGATGGAACGTGCCGGCTGCAGCAAGTCGGTGGTCGGCCTGGTGGTCCCCACCGGTTACTCGTTCAACCTGGACGGCACCAACATCTACATGACCCTGGCCGCGCTGTTCATCGCCCAGGCCACCAACACCGAGCTGACCCTGGGCCACCAGATCGCGCTGCTGCTGGTGGCGATGCTCAGCTCCAAGGGCGCTGCCGGCGTCACCGGTGCCGGCTTCATCACCCTGGCCGCCACCCTGGCGGTGGTGCCGGAAGTGCCGGTGGCCGGCATGGCGCTGATCCTGGGCGTGGACCGCTTCATGAGCGAGTGCCGCTCGCTGACCAACTTCATCGGCAACGCGGTGGCCACGGTGGTGGTCTCGCGCTGGGAAGGTGCGCTGGACCGCGACCGCCTGAAGCTGGCGCTGGATGGTCGCGAAAGCGAACTGCCGCCGCCGGTCGATGCCGTGCCGCTGGCGATGACCGAGGCGCTGCCCGCCAAGGGCTGATCCGGGTGTGTGGTACTGCGGGGCCGGTCACGACAGTGGCACGGCCCCGCAGCGTTTCAAGGCGTCCCACGGCTGTCATCGCCAGCGCCGAAGCTGTGCTCTGGTAACGTCGCATACGCCATGGAATTGTGCGGTCGCAGCATCACTGCGACAGCATAGCGACAGGTCCGACCGCTCCAACGGGGGTATGATCCCCTGTCCCTTCTGCCCATTCATGTAACCCACATCGATGTCCAACGAAGATTTCAAACAGGCCGCCCTCGATTACCACCGGATGTCTCCGCCCGGCAAGATCAAGGTTTCCGCTACCAAGCCCATGCTGACCCAGCGCGACCTGTCGCTGGCGTATTCGCCGGGCGTGGCGTACGCCTGTGAAGCGATCAAGGCCGATCCGCAGCAGGCCAGCGAGCTGACCGCCCGCGGCAACCTGGTGGCGGTGATCTCCAACGGCACCGCGGTGCTGGGCCTGGGCAACATCGGCGCGCTGGCCGGCAAGCCGGTGATGGAAGGCAAGGGCGTGCTGTTCCAGAAGTTCGCCGGCATCGATGTGTTCGACATCGAAGTGGACGAGAACGACCCGGACAAGCTGGTCGACATCATCGCCTCGCTGGAGCCGACTTTCGGCGGCATCAACCTGGAAGACATCAAGGCACCGGAGTGCTTCATCGTCGAGCGCAAGCTGCGCGAGCGCATGAAGATCCCGGTGTTCCATGACGACCAGCACGGCACGGCGATCATCGTCGGTGCTGCGGTGCTCAACGCCATGGCGATCACCGGCAAGAAGATCGAAGAAGTGAAGCTGGCGACCACGGGCATGGGCGCGGCCGGCATTTCCTGCGTGAACATGCTGGTGCAGCTGGGCCTGAAGCCGGAGAACATCCTGGCCTTCGACCGCGAAGGCGTGATCCACACCGGCCGTACCGACCTGGACCCGGAAAAGCTGCGCTATGCGCGCGATACCGACAAGCGCACCCTGGCCGAGATCGTCGATGGCGCGGACATCTTCCTGGGCCTGTCGGCGCCAGGCATCCTGACCGCCGAGATGGTCAAGACGATGGCGCCGGACCCGGTGATCTTCGCCCTGGCCAACCCGACCCCGGAAATCATGCCGGAACTGGTGCGCGCCGCGCGTCCGGACGCAATCATCGGTACCGGCCGTTCGGACTACCCGAACCAGGTCAACAACGTGCTGTGCTTCCCGTACCTGTTCCGCGGTGCGCTGGACGTCGGTGCGACCGCGATCAACGAGGAAATGAAGATCGCCTGCGTGCGCGCGATCGCCGCGCTGGCCCGCCGCGCCGCCACCGACATGGGCTCTGCCTATGGCGGTGAGACCCCCAGCTTCGGCCGCGAATACCTGATCCCACGTCCGTTCGACCGTCGCCTGCTGGTGGAGCTGTCGGCCGCCGTGGCCCAGGCCGCGATGGATTCGGGCGTGGCCGCCCGTCCGATCGCCGACATGGAAGCCTACCGGCAGAAGCTGTCGCAGTTCGTCTACCGCACCAGCCTGATGATGAAGCCGGTCTACGATCGCGCGCGCAGCGACAAGCAGCGCGTGGTGTATGCCGAAGGCGAAGAAGAAGTGGTGCTGCAGGCGGTGCAGAACGTGGTCGACGACGGCCTGGCACATCCGATCCTGATCGGCCGCCCGGAAGTGATCGAATCGCGCATCGAGCGCCTCGGCCTGCGCCTGAAGATCGGCGAGAACATTGAAGTCACCAACATCAATGACGACCCGCGCTTCAACGAATACTGGCAGTACTACCACGGCCTGACCGGCCGTCGTGGCGTCACCGTGGCCGCCGCCAAGAACCTGATGCGTTCGCGCCCGACCCTGATCGCTGCGGTGATGGTGGCCCGTGGCGAAGCCGATGCGATGCTGACCGGCATCGTCGGCCGCTTCCACAAGAAGCTGGGTTACGTGCGCAGCGTGCTGCCGCTGGAATCGAAGGTCACCTCGACCTCGGCGATGACCGGCGTGATCAACCAGCAGGGCGTGTTCTTCTTCGTCGATACCCACGTGCAGGAAGACCCGACCGCAGAGCAGCTGTGCGAAGCGACCCTGCAGGCCGCTTACCGCATGAAGTTGTTCGGCGTCGAACCGAAGGTGGCACTGCTGTCGCACTCCAACTTCGGCAGCCACGATTCGAAGGATGCGCTGAAGATGCGCCAGGTGCGCGAGCTGCTGCTCAAGCGCAACCCGCGTCTGAACGTGGACGGCGAAATGCAGGGCGACACCGCATGGGATGAAGCCCTGCGCCAGAAGCTGCTGCCGGGCTCGACCCTGCAGGGCCGTGCCAACCTGTTCGTGCTGCCGAACCTGGAAGCGGCCAACATCGCCTACAACCTGGTGCGCGTGTTCACCGATGGCGTGGCGATCGGTCCGATCCTGATGGGCGTCAACAAGCCGGTGCACATCCTGACCACCAGCGCGACCTCGCGCCGGATCCTGAACATGACCGCGATCGCCGCGGTTGATGCGCAGATCCGCAAGCAGATCGAAGCGGAAAAGAAGGCATAAGCCTTCGTTCCGCTGCGATCTGCAGAAACGCGCCCCACGGGGCGCGTTTCTGTTTCCGCCCAGCGGAAACCGGATCGGGTAGCGCCGGGCCATGCCCGGCGAGCGCGAAGCGCGGTGCTTCCCGTATTCCGCCGGGCATGGCCCGGCGCTACCGGAGAAGCAGCGCGGAAACGGTAGTGCCGGCCGCTGGCCGGCAACCGCACAGCGCGGCGCTTCCCGTGTTCCGCCGGGCATGGCGCGGCGCTACCGGAGAACTGCAGCCGCCCGGTAATCGCCCTGCAACCTCGCTGCGGCCCAATACGCCCACGCGGCCTGGCCGTGGGAAGGGACCGGACCGGCCTTCCCACCCTGGGCCCGACCAACTTTCCATGGGCGGAGCAGTGTCATGCGCAGTCGAGTGAGCAAGCGGTATTTCCAGCAGCTGTTCGCGCTGTACGCCGGTTTCGTGCAGTCGCGTTGAAGGCCGGGGCATCGCCCCGGCAACGTCGAGCTTACCGCCGCTTCGCGCGCCGCGCGGGCGGCGGCGCAGGGGCCGGGGAGCGCGGTTTGGCATACTCCGCCCACAGCGCCGGCAGGGTCTTGCCGGTGTGTTTCTGCCACAGCGCCGGCGCATAGCGCCCGTCGCGCAGATCCTTGTCCAGTGCCAGCACCAGTCCCGGGTGCGCCGCTTCGGCCCACTTCAGGAAGGCACCGGTCACCCGGTAGCCGCTTTCCACCGTCTGGCCCTGGCTCAGCTTGTCCGGCAACGCCCAGCCGGCAGCGGCGTTGTTCATGCCGTAGCGATCGCGGGCGTAGTCGCCAATGCCCTCCACCAGCCAGCCCGGCACGCGCTTGTCGCCATAGCTGGGGTAGCCCTGCACGATGTGCATCGCTTCGTGGGTGACCAGATCGATGTCATCCGGGTGCTGGACCAGCCAGCCCGGATTGATCGTGATCGTGCTGGCCTTGTCCTTGTCGCCGACGAAGGCGACGCCGTTGTACGCCGGATCGATCACGATGCGCACTTCGTTCGGCGCGGCCGGGCGGAAGTCCGCACGCTCGCGCAGGTAAGCAAAGTAGAACGTATCGATGATGCGCTTGCGCACCGGCGCGGCCAGCGCGCCGGTGGCATCCTGGTAGTACAGGGTCACCCCGTCACGGCTGACCTGCCCATCGAAGGCCTGGGTCTGCGGTTGTGCGTGGCTGAGGCTGGGAAATACAAGGGCGGCAAGAGCGAGGGGGAGCAAACGTAGGCGCATGGACGTCATTGTAGGGGGGAGGGCGCCAACAGTTCGATCTCGGCCAGCTGCAGGCGCCCCGGCGCAGCCAGGCGCAGACGGTACTCGGCGTAGCGTGAGGGCGAGGCGATACGGAACGGGCGGGTCTGCCGCGCCGAGGTGAAATCTTCGCCGCGTCGCTGGTCCAGCGTTACCCAGCGCCCGTTGCCGGCACGCGCTTCCAGCGTCCACTCACCGCCACGGATCGTGCCGTCACCGCTGGTCAGCGTGTACATCGTCGGTACACCATCGCCTACGTGGCTCAGTGCGATGGTCACGCCGCCGCCCAGCGGCACGGCGGTGTTGGCATCGTCGTCGATCAGCGCGGGCAGGGCGCGGCCATCAGCCAGTGCCGCCTGCGCGCCGTTGCCGAGCAGATCGTGCAGCAACTGCGGGCGCTGGCCACGGGCGGTCAGCGAGCGCGGTACATCATCCACGCCGCTGCCCCAGCGTGACGGCTGCGGGCCCATCACGAAGTCCAGGGTTGCACCCTTGGCGATCACTTCGTGCGGCACCCAGGTTTTGCTCCACGGCTTGCCGTTGATCTTCAGCGACTGCACGTACACGTTCTCCGGCGAATTCTGCGGTGCATTGACGGTCAACACCGCGCCGCCCTGCAGCTCGACGCGCGCATGCTGGAACGCCGGCGAACCAATCACGTACTCCGGCGCACCCATGCGCAGCGGATACAGGCCCAGCGAGGCCAGTACGTACCACGCCGAGGTCTCGCCGTTGTCCTCGTCGCCCGGATAGCCCTGGCCGATCTCGCTGCCGACATACAGCCGCGACAGGATCTCGCGCACATGCTGCTGGGTCTTCCACGGCTGCCCGGCATACAGGTACATCCACGGGATGTGGTGTGCCGGCTGGTTGCTGTGCGCGTACATGCCCATGCGCACGTCGCGCGCTTCGGTCATCTCATGGATGGTGCCGCCGTAGGAGCCGGCGAATGCGGCGTCGGCGGTTTCCGGGGTGGCGAAGAAGGTATCGAGCTTGGCGGCCAGCTTGTCGCGGCCACCGTACAGCGCGGCCAGGCCTTCGCCATCGTGCGCGGCGGTGAAGGCGAACGTCCAGCCATTGGATTCGGTGTAGTCGTGGCCCCACACGCGCGGGTCGTAGTCCCTGGCCTGCAGGCGCCAGCTGCCATCGGGCCTGCGGCCCTGGAAGAAGCCGGCGGCCGGATCGAACAACGTCGCGTAGCTGCCGGCGCGGTGGCGGAAGTAGTCGGCCTCGGTGGCGTAGCGTTCGCGTGCGGACGGTGTGGTCGCGCGCTTGGCCAGGGCATCGGCCATGTTGGCGATGCCGAAATCATTGAGCGCACCTTCCATCGTCCACGACATGCCTTCATGCACGTCGGCGCTGGCATAGCCGCGGAACGTCGAACGATCCATGCCCTTGCGGCCGACGTGGCGGTCCGGTGGCACCACGGTGGCGTTCTTCAGCGCTGCGGCGTAGGCCTCTTCCGGATCGAAGCCACCGATGCCCTTCAGCCACGCATCGGCGAAGGCGACGTCCGAGCTGGTGCCGACCATCAGGTCCGCGTAGCCCGGCGAGGACCAGCGCGCGACCCAGCCACCGGCGCGGTACTGCTCGATGAAACCCTGTACCAGCTGCCCGGCATCATCCGGGGTGAACAGCGCATACGCCGGCCAGGTGGTGCGGAACGTGTCCCAGAAGCCGTTGTTGACGAAGACCTTGCCGTCGCGCACCGGTGCGAAGCTGCGCGTCGCGCTGCCGTCGGTGTTGTCATCGGCGGCGCTGGCCTGGCTGGCATAGCGCCACTCGGGCGCGGCGGCGGTGCCCGCATTCTCGTGGCCGGAATTGGGGTACAGGTACAGCCGGTACAGGCTGGAGTACAGCGTGGTCTTCTGGTCGTCACTGGCATTGCCGATGTCGAAACGGGCCAGGCGCGCATCCCACGCATCCTGTGCGCGTCCGGCCACGCTTTCCAGCGTGTCGGCGGCGGCGATTTCCAGTGCCAGGTTGTGCCGCGCCTGCTCGACGGAGATCAACGAGGTGGCGATGCGCATCGTCACCCGGCGCTCGCTGCCTGGGTCGAACTTGATGTAGCCGGTCGGGCGGCCGGTGCCGATCTGGCCGCTGCTGCGCCACGGCCTGTCGAAGCTGGCCACCACGTACATGCGGGTGGCGCCGTTGGACAGGCCGCTGCGGGTATCGGTGTAGCCGGTCAACGTCTGCGTGGCGGCATCGAGGGTGAGTCCGCCGCGGGCATCGACGTTGTCGAACAGCAGGTTGGCGTCGCCGCCTTCGGGGAACTCGAAGCGGAACAGCGCAGCATGGTCGGTGGGGGCGATGGACGCGGCGATGCCGTTGTCGAAGCGCACGTCGTAGCGGTACGGGCGCGCGTTTTCCTGCGTGCGGTCGAAGGACAACGCCCGCTTGCTGCGGTCCGCTTCGGGCACACCGCGCGTGGCGGAGGGCATCACCTGGAAGGTCTGGCGGTCGCCCATCCACGGGCTGGGCTGGTGGCTCAGCGCCAACGCCTGCAGCTGCGGCCGGTTCTTCGCATCGTTCTGCTCGTTCCAGCGGTACAGCCAGTTCAGTGCGCCGGCATCGGTCACCGGCGTCCAGAAGTTGAAACCGTGCGGTACCGCAGTGGCCGGGAAGTTGTTGCCGCGCGAGAAGGTGCCGTTGGCCTGGGTTCCGCGCGTGGTCAGTACCCAGTCGGAGACCCGCTGCGGCGCCTGCCGTGGCTGCACGTCCAGGCGCACGTCGTCGATCCAGCCCGACACAGGCGCGCCATTGGCGCTGGCCACCTCGAGCTCGATGGCCAGCACGCGGCGGCCCTTCAGCGCCGGCATGTCGCCCAGCCTGACCGCCTTGCGCGCCCACTGCTGCGGGTACAACGTCTTCGAATCGCCCTGCGCCCGTGCGCCCAGCGCTACGCCGTGCTGGTCGCGCGCGCCGCTGGCGGAGACGCGGCTGCCATCGTCCAGCAGCAGGTCCAGCGAGACATAGGTGGAGGCCACGGTGTCCTTGCCGACGATCTCCGGCAATACCAGCCAGGACAGCGTGGTGTCGGTGTCGATGGGCAGATCGGTCTTGAACAGTTCGCGGCGTGCCTGGCCGCCACTGGTGCTGTAGTGCAACGCATGCAGGCCGCTGTAGCCGACGTTGCGCTTGGCCGCGTACGGCGCGCCGGGGCCACTGCCGACGTCGATGGACAAGGTGCCATCGGACCTGGCCGGTGCCGGTTCGCCCGGCTCGAAGGAGGTCTGCAGCCCTTGCGCCAGCACCGGCGTCGCAGTGGTCGCACAGGCCAGGGCCAGGGCGAGCGGAAGCAGGGCGCGGCGCGGATCGTACAGGGTCATGCAGGGTCTCCCGGTAGGGCAGGCGGCAGGCAGAACCCGCATCGGCGAAGACCACGGACAGCATCGCCCCGTCCGCCGCAGGGCAGTCGGGAGGCGATGCAGGTCCGGTGGGGGGCGGGCCATGCGATCGGGTCAGGAATGGATCGCTGCCGATGCTGCAACAGCCGGCAGCGCCCTGACAAGTGCCATTTAGTTCGATCCAAATGCGGGAAATTCGAACGACGACCGATTCCGCGCGGAACTGACTGGCCTGCCTGGGATTTCCCGCCGATGGAGGCAGGGCGACGGCAGCGCGGGAGGGGCAGGGCGGTCGCACGTGGCTGCACCGGCGAAGGCTGCAAGCGGGCCGCCGCGCGCAGCGGCCACGCAGCGCACGGTGTTTGCCGGGCCCAGATGCTAGAATCGCAGGCCTCGCAATCCGTTCATCGACATCCGCCATGAGCCATACCGCCACCGCGCCCGCCAACGCCGAAAAGCGCTACACCGTGCACCGCAGCGATCTGCCGCTGAGCTGCCCGACCCCGGAAATGGCGCTGTGGAACTCGCATCCGCGGGTGTACCTGCCGATCGAAGACGAACCCAACGGGCAAGCGCAGTGTGCTTACTGCGGCGCCGTGTTCGTGCTGGCCGACTAAACGGCTGCCCCCTCGATGCGCCGATTGACCGTGGTGCAGTTGCTGCCGGCGCTGCACTCCGGCGGTGTCGAGCGCTCGACCCTTGAAATCGCCGCGGCCCTGGTCGCTGCCGGCCATCGCGCGCTGGTGGTGTCCGCTGGTGGTCGCCTGGTGCAGCCGCTGCTCGACAGCGGTGCCGAGCACCTGACCCTGGATATCGGCCGCAAGTCGCTGCTGACGCTGCGCCATCTGCCTACCCTGCGTCGCCTGTTCACCGAAGTGGGCGCCGACATCGTCCACGCCCGTTCGCGCCTGCCGGCGTGGCTGGGGCTGTACGCGATCCGTGCGATGCAGCCGGCGCAACGCCCGCATTGGGTTACTACCGTGCATGGGCTGAATTCGCCCAGCCGCTACAGCGCGGTGATGACCAGCGGCGAACGCGTGATCTGTGTGTCCAACAGCGTGCGCGACTACGTACACACGCATTACCCGACGGTGCCGCACGACAGGCTGCAGGTGATCCCGCGCGGGGTGGATGTCAGCCAGTTCCCGCGCGTGGCACGCGCTGATCGGCGCCCCCGGCTGGCGCTGGCGGCCGACTACCCGTGGCTGGCCCAGGTCGACGGACCGCTGTTGCTGCTGCCCGGTCGCGGCACCCGCCTGAAAGGCCACGCCCACGCGTTGCAGTTGCTTGCCGATGTCCGTGCAGCAGGCGTGCCGGCACAGTTGTGGATGCTGGGCACCGACGAGCCTGGCCGGGAAGCCTATGTGGCAGAGCTGCGCAGGCAGGCGGCCGCACTGGGCATGACCGGGGCGGTGCACATCAGTACGCCGACTGCGCGCATCGCCCAGGCGTACGCCGCCAGCGATCTGGTGCTGCAGCTGTCGGACAAACCGGAAGCCTTTGGTCGCACCGTGGTCGAAGCGTTGTCGGTCGGCCGCCCGGTGCTGGGTTGGAACCATGGTGGGGTCGGCGAACTGCTGCAGCAGCTGCAACCCAGTGGCGCCGTGCCGTTGGGCAATGCGCAGCTGCTGGGTGAACGTGCGCTGGCCCTGCTGGCACAGCCGCCGTCGCTGCCGGGCCGTATCCCGTTTACCCTGCAGGCCATGCAGCGCGATACCCTCCGTCTTTATGCCGACCTCGCTGGCTGACGCCACGCCGCCCCTGCGCGATGAGCGCGCCGGCCGCTGGGCACCCTGGTGGGTGCTGGCCTACGTCGCGTTGTGGCCGCTGCCAGGTATCGCCGAAACAGTGCTGGGACTGGGGGCGTTGTACGCCGCCGCACGCATGGTCATCCGCCGGGTGCAGCATCGCCCCCATCTCCTGAGCCCGGCAGCGTGGGCACTGACATCGATTCTTTTCCTCGGCTACTGGTTGCCGCAGGCGTTCTCGGCCTTCGATGCCGTGGACCCTTCGGCGTCGTGGACCAAGGCTGCGGCCGGGCTGCGCTATCTGCCTTTCATGTGGCTGGTGGCGATCGCCGTGGCCACCCCGCAGCGGCGGCGCCTGACCCTGGGTGGGTTGGCGGTGATCACCGGCCTGTGGACGCTCGATGCGCTGGTGCAGGCACTGGCAGGCACCAGCCCCTGGTTCTGGTCGCTGCAGCAGATCAAGCTGGCCATCAGCGGCCACGCATTGTGCCCGGCTGAAGAAGCCGCGCTGGCCGACCGTCTCAGCGGCGCGCTTGGGCCGTGCAACCTGAAATTCGGCCAGGTGCTGGCCAGTCTTTCGCCGTTCCTGTTGTTGCCGGTGGCGCGCCGTTTCGGCAATGCGGGCTGGCTGCTGGCCGCTGCTGCAGTGGGCGTGGTGCTGCTGCTGGCCGGCTCGCGTGCCTCATGGATCACCTTCGGCCTGGTGGTTGTCTACAGCGGTGTGCGCCAACTGGGGTGGAAGCGGTTGGGCCTGCTGGCACTGGCCGCTGTGCTCACGGCGGGCGTGTTGACGGCCAGCGTGCCGCAGCTGCGTGAGCGTGTGGCGCGCACGGCAATGGCCTGGGACGGTGGCGAGGACGGGGTCGAGCAGGCCCTGTCCGGTCGTACCCGCATCTGGAGCGCGGCCGCCTGCATGATCGAAGCACACCCGATCAATGGTGTCGGTGCACGTGGCTTCCGCGATGCCTATCCCCACTGCGTTGCGCATGAAGGACCGGCGGTGTGGGGCACCATGCCCGCGCTGCACGCCCATCAGATCGTGCTGGAGATCCTGGCCGAGACAGGTGTGCTGGGGCTGCTGCTGTGGCTGGCGGCGGTGGCACAGGCATGGCGGGCATGGCGTTTCGCCCCGGCCCCGGCGCGCGAACGTGCACGCCCGGCAATGCTGGCACTGGCGGTCACCGTGTTCCCGCTCAATACGCACCTGGCGTTCTATTCCGCGTTCTGGGGCGGCTTGACCGTCCTGCTCGCCGCGCTGTTCGTCGGCACGTTGCTGGCGCGCGAACCGGACGATCAGCCGGGCGCCGGGTAATCTCCGCATCCACGCATGGCGTGGATCTACTGAATCGTGCGGGGTTGGGGAACGTCCCGTCCACGCACAGCGTGGATCTACTTGCGTGTGCGGGTTGGGGCCTATCCACGCATGGCGTGGATTTACTGGATTGTGCGGGGTGGCTGGTCGTATCCACGCATGGCGTGGATCTCCGGGGACGTGTCGGGCGGGTGAGCAGTAGATCCACGCCATGCGTGGATGGGCTTTCCCATGAACATTGGCCGGTGTCGCGGCTTTTCCCGACTGGCCGCAGGGTGGTCCGCCAATGCAAGGATGACCGGGCAAACCGCAGTCTGTCCCCATGGCAAGCCCCAGACTCCGCTACGGTCGCTACTCCCGCACAGGAAATGTCTATTCCCTGACCACGACAACGCGTGGCCGGGAGCCATTCTTCTCCGACGCAGGCAATGTCGCTGTGCTGGTGGACGCGCTGCGCTTCGTCGAACGCAGCGGCATCAGCCACAGCCTCGCCTGGGTGGTGATGCCCGACCGCCTGCACTGGTTGATGGAGCTGCAGAAGGGAACGCTGGCCCAGTGCATGGCGTTGCTGAAATCACGCAGCAGCCGGCAGCTGAACCGGATATCGGGACGAAAAGGGCCGCTCTGGCAGCACGGCTATCACGACCATGCGGTGCGTACCGATGAATCCCTTCATGACAAGGCGATGTACATCCTGGGCAATCCGGTGCGGGCCGGATTGGCTGGTGGGCTGGGGGACTACCCTCACGCCTGGTGTCGTTGGCCGTTGTAGATTCCGGCATCGGAAGAGAGAACATCCACGCATGGCGTGGATCTACTGATCGGCATTCCCGGTAGATCCACGCCATGCGTGGATGAGCCATCCAAATCTCCCGTCACTTGTAGAAATCGCTGCGCCCGCCTGGCTGGCGCTTGAAACGGCGATGGATCCACAGGTACTGGTCCGGTGCCTCGCGCACCATCTGCTCGATGGCCTGGTTGACCCGCGCGGTATCGGCTTCGACGTCCTCGCTGGGGAAATTCTCCAGCGGCGCGCCGATCTTCAGGAAGTACTTCCCGCCTTCGCGGCGATGGAAGTAGGGGATGACCGCACAACCGGTCATCCGCGCCAGCTGGTGGGTGGCGGTGATGGTGGAGGCGGTGTGGCCGAAGAACGGCACGAATACGGTGTCCTTGCCGCGCATGTCCTGGTCGGGCGCATACCAGAGGAAGCCGCCCTTTTTCAGGTGGCGCACCGTCGCGCGGATGTCCTCGTTGGCGTACATCGCCTTGGCATAGCGCAGGCGGCCGAACTTCACCGCCCACTCGTACACCGGGTTCTTGTGCTTGCGGTACATGCCGGACAGGTCGACGTGGTCGCACAGCAGGCGGCCGCACATCTCCAGAGTCATGAAGTGGCCCGAGACCAGCAGCACGCCGCGGCCTTCGGCCTGCATCTGCTTGAGGTGTTCCAGCCCTTCGATGTGCACCTGCGGGCGGATGCTGTCGATGCTGCCCCACCAGGAACGCGCGCATTCGAAAATGCCCACACCCAAGGCGTCGAAGCTGTCGCGCACCAGGCGCTTGCGCCAGGCCTCGTCCTTTTCGGGGAAGCACAGCTTGAGGTTGACCTCGGCGGCATGGCGGCGGCTGCCGGCCAGGCGCCAGGCGATCGAGCCGACCCCGCGGCCCAGCACGCGCTGCAGCGTCCACGGCAGCCGGGCGATCCCGAAGGCAGTGAACATGACGGCAAACATCGGCCAGTTGCGTGGATCACGCAGCGACGGACGGACGGCGGTGGTGGCATCGGACATGCCGCCATTCTACCAATCCGGCCGCGTGTCTTTCCCGGGGGGCTCCCGTATCCTTGCCGCATGCGTAAAGACCCTGTCGAATGGATCCTGCGTGGCCTGTACTCGGCCGTGCTGTACCTCCTGCTGCCGATCACCGTGTACCACCTGGTCTGGCGCGGCTTCCGGGTCCGTGAATACTTCCGGCGCTGGGATGAACGCTATGCGTCCTATCCGCAGCCCAGCGGCCAGCCGCGGGTCTGGCTGCATGCGGTCTCGGTGGGCGAGGTCAACGCCGCTGCGCCGCTGGTCAATGCGCTGCGCGCGCAGCGGCCGGACATCCGCTGGGTCATCACCACCATCACCCCGACCGGCTCGGAACGGGTGCGCGCGCTGTGGGGCGATGCGCTGGACCATGTGTACCTGCCGTACGACGTGCCGGGCAGCGTCAACCGCTTCCTGGGGCACTTCCAGCCCAGCCTGGCGCTGATCCTCGAAACCGAGCTGTGGCCGAACATGCTGTTCGGCTGCCGCGACCGTCGCATTCCGGTGTACATCCTCAATGCGCGCCTGTCGGCCCGATCGCTGCGCGGCTACCGCGTGCTGGCGGCGTTGATCCGGCGTGCGCTGCGCACGGTCACCTGCGTGGCCGCACAGTCGCAGGATGACGCTGCGCGGTTCGTGCAGCTGGGCGCGGCGCCGGAACAGGTGCAGGCACTGGGCAACCTGAAGTTCGACATCGCCACGCCGGACGTGCAGCCCTTCATCGAACAGTTCCATGCCCATGTGCCGGCCACGCGCCCGGTGTGGATCGCGGCCAGCACGCATGATGGTGAAGAGCAGGCAGTGATCGACCTGCACCGCCGCCTGCGCCAGCAGCATCCGGACCTGCTGCTGCTGTGGGCGCCGCGGCATCCGGAGCGCTTCCCCAAGGTGGAGGCGCTGGCCCGCGAGCAGGGCTGGAACGTGTCGACACGGCGCGCACAGCAGTGGCCGGACGCGCGTAGCGATGTCTTCGTCATCGACACGCTGGGCGAACTGATGCCGTTCTACGGCTGTGCCCAGGTCGCCTTCGTCGGTGGCAGCCTGCAGGCCATCGGCGGCCACAACCTGCTGGAACCGGCAGCGATGGGTACCGCAGCGGTGACCGGCCCGCATCTGCACAACTTTGCCGAGATCTCGCGGCGCATGCGCGAGGCCGGTGCACTGCTGATCGGCGAGGATGTGCAGGCGGTGGGTGATCTGCTGCTGCACCTGCTCGACGACGTGCAGGCGCGCGAAGACATGGCCCGCGCCGGTTGCACGCTGGTCAGCAATGGCCGCGGCGCGCTGCAGCGGACCCTGCAGCTGGTGGCTCCACACCTGCCGCCGCCGCTGGCCTGAGACCCCGCCTGTCGCCCTCAGGTGTTTCAAGGGCGCCCTGCCTTTGCGCTGTCGTGAACGCCTGCATCAAGCCCGCTTGATGGTGGTGAATCTGTCGTAGCTGGACCGCTCGCGCCGACCACGGCGTGCAAGCTGTCACATCATCGTTCGTATGGCGCAGATTCCGATTCCGCTTACCGCGTCAGGCTGCCAGCTTGTTGTCGACCACGCTTGGGCGACATCAAGGGAGCTTTGAATGATCGGCGACAACGGAGGCGCGCTGCACGCCAGCGCGAAGCCCGGGAGGCTGGGCACCGACCATCTGCTGGTGGTGGCGCTGACCCTGCTGTTGGGCGGCAGCGTTGTCGCCCTGGTCGGGCAGCACACGGCGGCACAGGCGGGGCCCGCCATTGTCCTCAGCCTGTTGCTGGCGGCGTTGGGCGCAGTGCCGATGCTGTATTGCCTGCGCATGGCGATGCGGCGCCTGCCGGATGCTTCGGGTCTGCATGGTCTGCTGCGTGCCGCCTGGGGCAGGCTGCCTGCCGACGTACTGGTGATTGCCCTGCTGCTGGAACTGACGGCGACCATCGCAGGGCTGGCGCAATCGATGGCGCGTCATCTGTACGCAGCCGCCGAGGTCATCGACGCTGCACCCGGGCAGTGGCTGCCCTTGCCGCTGGCGGCGGCGATCCTGGTGCTGCTGCTGGGGGCCGCCGCTGCAGTGCTGCGGACGCCGCGCGCGCTGTTGTTGGCCAGTGCACTGTTGACGGTGAAGCTGGGCGTGGGCCTGCTGCTGTTGTTGCTGGCAGCACGCCATGTGCACTACGCGCATTGGATTCCGTGGCTGCCATCGGCTACCGCGCCCTATCGCTTCGGGGTGGGTGGCGTGCTGGCAGCGGGCGTGGCATTGCTCGGCGTCCTGCTGGGTGCAGGTCTGCTGGCAGGGTTTTCCGGGCGGGTGCCGCGCCCTCGTTCGCAGGTTTCCAGAGCCGCTGGCGCAGCGGTGCTGATGGCGATGTTGTGGCTGATGGTATTGGCTGCGCTGCAGTCGGGCCTCGTCGAGTTTGCCGCGTTGGCCAGCACGCGGCCGCTGTCGGTGGCGTTGCAGGGGATCCCGCAGCTGCAGTGGTTGCTGCCACTGTTGCCGCTGGCGGGTGGCGCGGGGCTGGCGGCCCTGCAGTTGGTGCTGCTGCTGTTGGCCGCGCGGCTGGGGGTGGAAGTCTGGCCGCCGAAGGCCGGCGAAGTGGGTACCGGTGCGCGCTTGCTGCTGACGCTGGCGCTGACCGTGCTGTCGGCGGTGTTGGCGCTGTCGCTGCCGGAGGGGTGGCTTCCACAGCTGCCGGGGCCTGCAGGCCTGCTGGTCCTGGCCGCCGTGTGCCTCGGCGTTGCCCGCAGCCAGTGGCAGGTGCGGGCCGCGGCCGGCGAACGGCGGCTGATCCCGATGGTGCTCTCCCCAGTGGCAACCGCACTGTGCCTGTTGCCGGCAGCCACGTCGCGGCTGTTTCTACCGGTGCTGGTGGTGCTGGCGGTCGTGTTGGCAGGCCTCCTGTTGCGTCGGCGCGCCGGGCGTTCGCGCTAGCGCCCCCCACACACCGCAGGCCACCTGCAATCAATAAAAAAGCCACCCTCGCGGGTGGCTTTGTGACCAGGCCGGTCGCGCCGACTCAGTTCGTGGTCGTCGACGGGTTGCCCGCGTCCTGGGTCAGCAGGCGGTTGATGTCCTGCAGTTCGGCGACATCCAGGCCACCCACGGCCTGGCTCAGCAGCAGGCGGTTCTGCAGGAAGTTGTAGCGGGCCTGCGCGTAATCCAGCTGTGCGGAGAACAGGATGCGCTGGTTCTGGATCACGTCCAGCACGGTGCGGGTACCCACTTCCAGGCCAACCTGCGAGGCATCGTAGGCGCTCTGCGCGGAAACCACGGCCAAACGGCGCGCTTCCACTTCGCTGATGCCCTGCACCAGAGTCTGGTAGGCATTGCGGGTATTGCGGTCCAGCGCGCGCTTCTGCTGCTCGAAACCGTCCTGGGCGATGTCACGCTGAGCCAGCGCCTGGCGCACGCCGGACTGGGTGGCGCCGCCGGAGAAGATCGGCACGCTCAGGGTCAGGCCAATGCTGTTGGTGCGTGCATCGGGGGAGAGCGAACCGGCGCCGACGCTGTCGCCCCAGGTTGCGCTCTTGCCCCAGCTGCCGCCCAGCGACAGGGTCGGGTAGTGACCGCCACGGGCGGCCTGCACGCCGGCTTCGGCGGCACCGACCTTCAGCTCCTGCGCCTTCAGCGCCGGATTCTGCGTGGTCGCCTGCTGCACCAGCTGGTCCAGGTTGCCGCGGTTGGCCGGCACTTCCGGACGGAAATCGGCCGGCAGGCCCTTCAGGTTGACCACCGGCTGGCCGGTCAGTTCGGTCAGGGCCTGGTAGTTATCGGCCAGGGTGTTCTGCGCAACGATGGTGTTGGCGCGCGCCTGGTCGTACTGGGCGCGTGCTTCATGCACGTCGGTGATCGGCGCCAGGCCCACCTCCAGGCGCTTGTCGGCGAAGTCGAACTGCTTCTTCGCGGCCGCTTCATTGGTCTGTGCGGCGTTCAGCGATTCGATCGCCACCAGCACGTTGAAGTAGGCCGCCGAGGTGCGCACGATCAGGTTGTCGTTGGCCGAGTCGAGGGTGAAGTCCGCCGCCTTGCTCAGCTCGCGCTGCGAGCGCAGGTTGTTGATCTGCGTCCAGTTGAACAGCGTCTGCGAACCGTCGATCGTGTAGTTGCGGCGCTTGCTGGTGACCGTGCCGGAGTTGGCGTCATGGTCGGCTTCGGTGCGGGTGCGGCTCAACTGGGCCTGGCCATTGATCTGCGGCAGCAGGGCAGCACGCGCCTGCACGGCGCCTTCCTTGTCGTACAGCCGGGTGGATTCGGCGGCGGACAGCTGCGGGTCACCATTGCGCGCCATTTCATAGACCTGCAGCAGGTCGGCGGCATGGGCGGACAACGGCAGCAGGGCAGTGGCCAGCGCAACAGCGAGGGATCGGCGGATCATTGCGGCTTCCTTGGACTCAGAGGTGGAACTGGGGGGCCGGGGCGGCACCACGCAGGTAATCGATATCGGTCTCGAACAGCGACTCGGTGCTGCCATCGGCCTTCACCAGCAGTGCTTCCATTGCCGGCGAACGGCCCTGGATGACATACAGGCGACCACCCGGACGCAACCACGAAGCAAACTGTGACGGCACCACGTCGACGGCGCCAGTGACACAGATCACGTCGAAGCGGCGTTCGGTCTGCCAGGCCAGGCCATCGGCCACTTCCACGCGCACGTTGGTGCCCAGGCCGGTGGCATCCAGGCGGGCGCGCGCAGCGGCGGCCAGTTCCGGATCGATTTCCAGGCTCAGCACGTCGCGCGCCAGCGCGCCGATGCAGGCCGACAGGAAGCCGCTGCCGGTGCCGATTTCCAGCACTTCGTCACCCGGCTGCAGATCCAGTGCCTGCAGGGTACGGCCCTCGATGACCGGCTTCATCATCTTCTGGCCGTTGCCGATCGGCAGTTCGACATCGGCATAGGCCAGCGCCCGGTGCGCGTCGGCGACGAAGGCCTCGCGCGGCAGGCGGGCCAGGACGTCGAGCACCTTGATGTCCAGCACGTCCCAGGGACGGATCTGCTGTTCCACCATCAGTTCGCGGGCGTGGGCGTAATCAATCGTCATGAGGTTCAAATCCAGCGCAGTGGGCCGGCCATTTTACCGGTGCCGGAGGCCGGCGGCGCGCCCAGAGCATCAGCTGCGGGGTGGCCGGGGTCGCAGTGCCGGAAGTCATCGCGACCTCCGGTTCGTTCAGTTTTGGTTATCCAGCATTCCCAGTCCCCCGCGGCGCGTAGGCGCGCAGGAAGAAATCCACACTGGCGGCCACGTGGATCGCAGCATCGGTCTCGACGGGGGACAGTGGCATGCCGCACATCATATGCATGTGCACTTCGCCCTTCACCAGGGTCAGGAACTGCTGGCCGGCGATGTAGCAGTCGGGGATATCCAGTTCGCCGCGCTCGGCACGCGAACGCATGAAGTCGGCCAGTGCCTCGCAGGTGCGTTGCGGGCCCGCCTGCCAGAACAGTTCGCGCAGGCGCTCGTCGGTCTCCGGCGCCATCATCATCCGCTGGATCGACAGGGCCGCGTCGGAGGTGATCATCTCGAAGAACGCCATGCCGATGCCCAGCAACTGGTCACGCAGGGGGCCTTCGACGTCGGCCACGAACAGCGCGTCGGGCAGCATCTCGATGCACTTGGACTGCACAGCTTCGGAGAACAGGGTCTCTTTGTCGCCGAAATGGCTGTAGACGGTCAGCTTCGAGACGCCGGCCTGGGCAGCAATGCTGTCCATGCTCACGCCGCTGTAGCCCTGTTCAATGAACAGTGTCTTGGCTGCCTCGAGTATTGCCGCGCGCTTGCCCAGATCCTTGGGGCGCCCGGGACCGGCAGCCTTGGCAGCGGGCTTGGCCGTCGGCTTTCGGGAAGTGGGAGAACTCATTCCGCTAATACTAGACCAAGCGGTTCGATATTTATACTATACCGGCTGGTTCACTAATGTCCGCGTTGCAACAGTATGTTGCCGGCGCGTTCCCCCCGGATTTCTTTTCAGGTCCTGTACCTCATGAAAAACATGCGTTGGTTGGGCGTAGGCGTACTGGTCGTGGTGTTGGCAGCGTGCGGCAAGCAGGCCGCCGAGCCGGCGGCGGCCATCCCGGTGCTGGTGGTGCATCCCACCACGCAGGATGGACAGGCCGCGGCCGCCTACCCCGGCGAGGTGCGTGCCCGCCAGGAAAGCCCACTGTCGTTCCGGGTTGGCGGCAACCTGGTCAAGCGCCTCGTCGACGCAGGCGAGCGGGTGAAGAAGGGCCAGCTGCTGGCCGAGCTGGATGCGGCCGACTACGCCTCGCAGGCGGCGGCATCGCAGGCGCAGCTGGCGGCGGCGGAAGCAGACCTGGTGCGCGCGCGCGATGACCAGAAGCGCTATGCCAAGCTGGCGGAAGACCAGCTGGTGAGCCGCTCGGCACTGGACCAGCAGACGGCGGCATTCAAGGCTGCACAGGGCCAGGCCAACGCCGCCCGGGCCAACCTCGCCGTGGCCCGCAACCAGGCCGAGTACGCGCAGCTGCGCGCACCCGCCGATGGCGTGATCGCCAGCCGCCAGGCCGAAGCCGGGCAGGTCGTGAGCGCGGGGCAGACGGTGTTCACCCTGGCCGCCGATGGTGGCCGTGAGGTGCTGATCGCGCTGCCGGAAAGCGGCATCCGCGACTACAAGGTCGGCCAGTCGGTGCAGGTGGAACTGTGGAACCGTCCGGGCCAGCTGCTGCCGGGCACCCTGCGCGAGATCGCCCCGGCCGCCGATGCACAGGCGCGCACCTATGCCACGCGCGTGAGCCTGGCGCCGGAAGCACTGAGCGAAGTGGAACTGGGCCAGAGTGCGCGGGTGTTTGCCACCGCCGGCCGCAGTGGTGCGTTGCAGCTGCCGCTGGCGGCCGTGCTGCGCGGCAGTGATGGCAAGGCCAGCGTGTGGGTGGTCAATCCGTCCAACGGTGCATTGAAGGCAACGCCGGTGCAGGTGGGTGCCTACGGCGCGCAGGCCGCGCCGGTCGTGTCCGGCGTGGGCGCGACGGACTGGGTGGTCGCTGCCGGCGGCCATCTGCTGCGCGAAGGCCAGGTGGTGACGCCGGTCGACCGCCAGAACCGCCCGGTGCTGGCACCGTCGGCCGCCAAGCCGGCGCCGGCCGCAGGCAAGGGGCACTGACCCGTGCGCCGCTTCAATCTCTCCGAATGGGCGCTGGGCAACCGTGCGCTGGTGTTGTTCGCGATGCTGGCGTTCGCCGTCATCGGTGCCTGGTCCTACAAGCACCTGGGCCAGTCAGAAGATCCGCCCTTCACCTTCAAGGCCATGGTGGTACGCACGATGTGGCCGGGCGCCACCGCCGAGCAGGTCTCGCGGCAGGTGACCGAGCCGATCGAAAAAGCGCTGATGAACACCGGCGAGTACGAATTCATCCGTTCGTACTCGCGGCCGGGCGAATCGCAGGTGATCTTCATGGCGCGCGACAGCCTGCGCTCCAAGCAGATCCCGGACCTGTGGTACCAGGTGCGCAAGCGCGTGGGCGATATCCGCGCGACGCTGCCGAGGGAGATCGTCGGGCCCTTCTACAACGATGAGTTCGGCGACACCTTCGGCAACATCTATGCGTTGACCGGCGAAGGCTTCGACTACGCGGTGATGCGCGACTATGCCGACCGCATCCAGCTGGAGCTGCAGCGCGTGCCCGACGTCGGCAAGATCGACCTGGTCGGCCTGCAGGACGAGAAGGTGTGGATCGAGCTGTCCAACACCAAGCTGGCCACGCTGGGCGTATCGCTGCAACAGGTGCAGCAGGCGCTGGCCGACCAGAACGCGGTCAGCGCCACCAGCTTCTTCGAAACCCCGACCGACCGCGTGCAGCTGCGCGTGACCGGTCAGTTCGATTCGATCGAGGACATCCGCAAATTCCCGATCCAGGCCGGCGAACGCACGCTGCATCTGGGCGACATCGCCGAGATCAAGCGTGGCTTTGCCGATCCGGCCTCGCCGAAGATGCGCTTCATGGGCCAGGATGCGATCGGCCTGGCGGTGGCGATGAAGGACGGCGGAGACATCCTCAAGCTCGGTGCCACCCTGGATGCCGAGTTCGAACGCCTGCAGAAGACCCTGCCGGCCGGCATGCAGCTGCGCAAGGTGTCCGACCAGCCGCATGCGGTGGAAGAGTCGGTGGGCGAGTTCGTGCAGGTGCTCACCGAAGCGGTGGTGATCGTGCTGCTGGTCAGCTTCTTCTCGCTGGGCCTGCGTACCGGCCTGGTGGTGGGCGTGACCATCCCGCTGGTGCTGGCGATGACCTTCTTCGTCATGCACTACTTCGATATCGGTCTGCACAAGATTTCGCTGGGTGCACTGGTGCTGGCACTGGGCCTGCTGGTGGACGATGCGATCATCGCGGTGGAGATGATGGCCACCAAGATGGAGCAGGGCTACGACCGCCTGCGCGCGGCCAGTTTCGCCTGGGAATCCACCGCCTTCCCGATGTTGACCGGTACCCTGATCACTGCCGCTGGCTTCC
Organism: Stenotrophomonas sp. 2694; assembly: GCF_040548715.1. Lineage (NCBI taxonomy): Bacteria > Pseudomonadati > Pseudomonadota > Gammaproteobacteria > Lysobacterales > Lysobacteraceae > Stenotrophomonas > Stenotrophomonas sp. 2694. Next base: position 2,133 of record NZ_JBEPSG010000017.1, on the reverse strand, counting down.
TGCCCATCGCCACGGCGGCATCCAGCACGGGTGAGTACACCCGTTCGCTGTTCCAGGTGGTGACCATCGCGCTGGTGGTGTCGTGGATCGCGGCAGTGCTGTTCATCCCGTACCTGGGTGACAAGATGCTGCCGGACCTGTTCAACCCGCAGCTGCCGAAGCCGGACAGCCTGGCCGGCCGCTGGCGCGCCAAGCGCCTGCAGTGGGCCGACCGGCATCCGTCACTCGCGCGCTGGATCGCACCGAAGGAGCATGCGCACGATCATGATCCGTACCAGCGGCCGTTCTACACGCGCTTCCGGGCGTTCCTGGATACCTGCCTGCGCCATCGCTGGTGGGTGATCGCTGCGACCATTGCACTGTTCATCGGTTCGTTGATGCTGTTCCGCTTCGTGCCACAGCAGTTCTTCCCCGACTCGACCCGCCCGGAACTGATGGTGGACATCGAGCTGGCCGAAGGTGCGTCGCTGGCCGCGACCCAGGCACAGGCCGACAAGCTGGAGAAGCTGCTGAAGGGGCGCGAAGGCATCAGCAACTACGTGGCCTACGTCGGCACCGGTTCGCCGCGCTTCTACCTGCCGCTGGACCAGCAGCTGCCGGCCACCAACTTCGCCCAGTTCGTGGTGCTCACCGAAGACGCCAAGGCCCGCGAATCGACCCGCGACTGGATGCTGAAGGACGTGATCAGTCAGTTCCCGGATGTGCAGATGCGGGTGACGCGCCTGGAGAACGGGCCGCCGGTCGGTTATCCGGTGCAGATGCGCGTGTCCGGCGAGCACATCGCGCAGGTGCAGGCGATCGCGCGCCAGGTCGAGGCCAAGGTGCGCGAGAACCCGCACGTGATGAACGTGAACCTGGACTGGAGCGAGCCGAGCAAGGTGGTGCGGCTGGTGATCGACCAGGACCGCGCCCGCGCGCTGGGCGTCAGCAGTGCGCAGGTCAGCCAGTTCCTCAGCAGCTCGTTGTCGGGCATGAGCGTGAGCACCTATCGCGAAGGCAACCGCCAGATCGAGATGCTGCTGCGTGGCCCGGACAACGAGCGTGCGCAGCTGGACCTGCTCGGCAGCCTGGCGATCCCGACCAGCACCGGCACCGCGGTGACGCTGTCGCAGGTCGCGCGGCTGGAATACGCCTTCGAGGACGGCATCATCTGGCACCGCAACCGTTTGCCGACGGTGACCGTGCGTGCCGACATCAGCGATGGCATGCAGCCGCTGGACGTGGTGCAGCAGATCGTGCCGACCCTGGATGGCATCCGTGCCGACCTGCCCAGCGGCTACCTGCTGGAGACCGGCGGCTCGGTGGAGGATTCGGCTCGCGGGCAGAACTCGATCAAGGCCGGCATGCCGCTGTTCCTGATCGTGGTGGCCACGTTGCTGATGCTGCAGCTGCGCAGCTTCTCGCGTGCGGCGATGGTGCTGGTGACCGCTCCGCTGGGCATCATTGGCGCGACGCTGTTCCTGTTGCTGTTCCGCGCGCCGTTCGGCTTCGTGGCGCTGCTGGGCACCATCGCGCTGGCGGGCATGATCATGCGCAACTCGGTGATCCTGATCGACCAGATCCAGCAGGACATCGATGCCGGGCATGACCGCTGGCATTCGATCATCGATGCGACGGTGCGGCGTTTCCGCCCGATCGTGCTGACTGCGCTGGCGGCGGTGCTGGCGATGATCCCGCTGTCGCGCAGCGCTTTCTATGGCTCGATGGCGATTTCGATCATGGGTGGCCTGATTGTCGGCACGGTGCTGACGCTGGTGTTCCTGCCGGCGCTGTATGCGGCGTGGTTCCGGGTCAAGCCGGACGAATCCGGGGCGTGATGCCCCGGGTTTCCCGGCCACCGGGCTGAGCCCCCTCTGCGGTGGGTTCAGAAGCGGGATCGCTGGTCTGGGCCGGGGGGGGGGGGGGGGGGGGGGGGGGCGGCGGGGGGGGGGGGGGGGGGTGGGGGGGGGCGGGGGGGGGGGGGGGGGGGGGGGGGCCGGGGCGCGGGGGGCGGGGCGGCGGGCCCCGGGGGCTGTTGGCGGGGGGGGGCGCCTCTCATGCGGGGGGCCACGGGGCCGCGTGGGGGCGGGCGGGCCGGGGCGGGGGGCGCCCCGCGGCGCCATGCGGTAGCATTCGTTTCCCCTCCCACTGTTG
>NZ_JBEPSG010000016.1:0-84177 GCF_040548715.1 Stenotrophomonas sp. 2694 | reverse complement strand
GGGGGGGGGGGGGGGGGGGGGGTGGGGGGGGGGGGGGGGGGGGGGGGGGGCGGGGCGGCGCCCCCCCGCCCCCCCCCCGGGCGCCCCCGCCCCCCCCCCCCCCCCCCCCCCCCCGGCCCACCCGAGCTGGCTGGACCACACCGCGGAGGGGGCGGCGCCCGATGGCCGGCACTCTCCACACGTCCGTTAACACCGACCATGGCATGCTCGGCGCTCAGTCCACCCGGAGCCTTGGCCATGCGCCTGTTGACCCGCCTCATCCCATTGTTGCTGCTGGCCTCCCTGCTGTCCGGCTGCGGCTACAACGCCATCCAGCAGAAGGACGAAGCGGTCAAGGCCAGCTGGTCCGAAGTGCTCAACCAGTACAAGCGCCGCGCCGACCTGGTGCCCAACCTGGTGCAGACCGTGAAAGGTTTCGCCAGCCAGGAAGAACGCGTGCTGACCGAAGTCACCAACGCCCGTTCGCGCGTTGGCCAGATCAACGTCAACGCCGACGATGAAGCCTCGCTCAAGCAGTTCCAGCAGGCCCAGGGCGAACTGGGCAGTGCGCTGTCGCGCCTGCTGGTGGTTACCGAGAACTACCCGGTGCTGAAGTCCGACCAGAACTTCCGCGACCTGCAGGCGCAGCTGGAAGGCACCGAGAACCGCATCACCGTTGCCCGTGGCCGCTACATCCAGCAGGTCCAGGACTACAACACCTACATCCGCTCGTTCCCGCAGCTGATCACCGCCAAGATCTTCGGCTACCAGCCCAAGCCGAACTTCACCGTGGAAAACGAAGCGCAGATTTCCAACGCGCCGGCGGTTGATTTCGGCAACGCGCCGCAGCAGCAGCCGGCCCCGGCTCCGGGCCACTGACCGATGCGCCTGGCCGCCACACTGCTGGCCCTGCTGCTGTGGCTGCCGATGACCGTGCAGGCGCAGACGCTGGCGCCGATTCCGGCGCTGGATTCGCCGGTGGTCGATACCACCGGCACCCTGGATGCCGCGCAGAAGCAGGCGCTGGTGCAGCAGGCGCTGGACCTGCAGCAGCGCAAGGGCAGCCAGATGCAGGTGCTGGTGGTGCCGACCACGCAGCCGGAAGACATCGCCCAGTACACCACCCGGGTGTTCGACCAGTGGCAGATCGGTCGCAAGGGCGTGGATGACGGCGTGCTGCTGGTGGTGGCCAAGGACGATCGGCGGGTGCGCATCGAACCGGGCTATGGCCTGGAAGGTGCGATTCCCGATGCGATCGCCAACCGGGTGATCCAGGAATACCTGGTGCCACGCTTCCGCGCCAATGACTACGCCGGCGGCATCACCGAGGCCACGGCGGTGCTGGTGAGGATCATCGACGGCGAAGTCCTGCCGGCGCCGGTCAGCAGCCAGCAGGGACGCGCCCCGGACGGGGGCGGTGATACCTGGATCCTGGCATTGTTCATCGGCGTGTTCGCCGGCAGCATCCTGCGCGGCGTGTTCTCGCGGGTACCGCGTCCGCTGCGCGGCCTGCTGGGTGGTGCTGGAGCGGCGGTAGCCGCCTTCCTGTTCACTTCCACCTTGCTGGCCAGTGGCCTGGCCGGCGTGGTGGGCCTGGTGGTGGCGATGTTGTCCGGCCATCCGGGGCGTTTCGCCGGTGGTGGCGGTTGGGGCGGAGGTAGCTGGGGCGGCGGCGGCTTCGGCGGCGGGGGTGGGTTTGGCGGTGGCGGCGGCTGGGGCGGCGGTGGTGGCCGTTCCGGCGGCGGCGGCGCGTCGGGAGGCTGGTGATGATCCAACGTCTGTGCAGGCATCTGTTTTCGCCATCGGTACGGCGGGCGTTCCCGCCGGCCACGCTACAGGCGATCACCGAGGCGATCGCCGCGGGCGAGCAGCGCCATGGCGGCCAGGTGATGTTTGCCGTGGAGGCCGATCTGCCACTGCATGCGCTGTGGCACAAGGTCACCCCGCGGCAGGCGGCCGAGCATGCCTTCGCGCGCCTGCGCACCTGGGATACCGCGCACAACAACGGCGTGCTGATCTACCTGCTGCTGGCCGACCACGCCATCGAGATCGTGGCCGACCGTGGCCTGCAGGGGCGGGTCGCGCCCGAGCAGTGGCAGCGGGTCTGCTCGCATCTGCGCGAAGGCCTGCGCGGCTCGCAGCCGGTGGCAGCGCTGCGCGATGCCATCGACGAGGTTTCCTCCCTGGTGGAAGGGCACTTTCCGGCCTCGGCGCGGTCCGATCAGGACGGCCTGCCGGACACGCCGCAGATCCTGGGCTGAAGCCCGGCAATCGGGCGACGGCGGCCACCACGAGGCCGCTCCCGGGCGGCGCTAGAATATCGGCATCCCTGCAAGGCGCCCTTCATGATCTATTTCCACGACATCGACCCCATCGCCCTCTCGTTGGGACCGATCAAGGTGCACTGGTACGGCATCATGTACCTGCTCGGCTTCACCGCCGCCTGGCTGCTGGGGCGCAAGCGGATCGCCGACGGGCGCCTGCCGGGCGTCGACGCCAACGGCTTCTCCGACCTGCTGTTCTACGCCATGCTCGGCGTAGTGCTGGGCGGGCGCATCGGCTACATGCTGTTCTACGCGCTGGGCGATTTCCTGCACAACCCGCTGCTGCTGTTCAAGGTGTGGGATGGCGGCATGAGCTTCCACGGTGGCCTGCTCGGCGTGATCGCGGCCTGCTGGTGGTGGTCGCGCAAGCATGCGCTGCACTTCTTCGACACCATGGATTTCATGGCGCCGCTGGTGCCGCTGGGCCTGGGCTTTGGCCGCATCGGCAACTTCATCGGCGCCGAGCTGTGGGGCAAGTACACCGACGGCAGCTGGGGCGTGGTGTTCCCGTCCGGCCTGCCGGCACCGTTGAACCAGCTCGACCACGCCACCCTGCAGTCGCAGTTCGCCAGCGGTGCGCTCAACCAGTTCGCGCGCCATCCGTCGCAGCTGTATGAAGCGCTGCTGGAAGGGCTGGTGATGTTCGCGGTGTTGTGGACGGTGTCGGCCAAGCCGCGCCATCGCTATCTCATCGGCGGCCTGTTCGCGCTGCTGTATGGCATCTTCCGCTTCGCCGTCGAGTTCGTGCGCATGCCCGACAACGGCGTCTACGTGGCCTTCGGCTGGCTGACCAAGGGCCAGATCCTGTGCGTGCCGCTGATCGCCTTCGGCCTGGTGCTGCTGGTGATGTCGCGCCGCGCGCCGGTGCTGCAGCCGCAGCCGCTGGTGACGGCGGAGGGCAAGGCATGAAGGCCTACCTGGACCTGCTCTCGCACGTGCTCGAACACGGCGCGGAGAAGAGCGACCGCACCGGTACCGGCACCCGCAGCGTGTTCGGCTGGCAGATGCGCTTCAACCTCAACGACGGCTTCCCGCTGGTCACCACCAAGAAGCTGCACCTGCGCTCGATCATCCACGAGCTGCTGTGGTTCCTGAAGGGCGATACCAACATCGGTTACCTCAAGGACAACCAGGTGCGCATCTGGGACGAGTGGGCCGACGAGAACGGCGACCTCGGCCCGGTGTACGGCAAGCAGTGGCGCAGCTGGGCCACGGCCGACGGCGGCCAGATCGACCAGATGCAGTGGCTGGTGGACGAGATCAAGCGTAATCCGGATTCGCGGCGGCTGGTGGTCAGTGCCTGGAACGTGGGCGAGCTCTCGCAGATGGCGTTGATGCCGTGCCACAACCTGTTCCAGTTCTACGTGGTCGACGGCAAGCTCAGCTGCCAGCTGTACCAGCGCAGTGGCGACATCTTCCTCGGCGTACCGTTCAACATCGCCAGCTACGCACTGCTGACCCACATGGTGGCGCAGGCCACCGGCCTGGGCGTCGGCGATTTCGTGCACACGCTGGGCGACGCGCACCTGTATTCGAACCACTTCGAGCAGGCCCGCGAGCAGCTGTCGCGTGAACCGCGCGCGCTGCCGACGCTGTGGTTGAACCCGGAGGTGACCGATCTGTTCGGCTTCCAGTTCGATGACATCCGCATTGATGGCTACGATCCGCATCCGGCGATCAAGGCGCCGGTGGCGGTATGAGCGCGCGCCCACGCGTTGCGGCGCTGCTGGCGTTGGCTGGCCTGGCGCCGCTGAGCCTGGTGCAGGCGGCGCCTGCAGACACCCTCGCATTGGCCCGGCAGGTCAACGAGCAGATCGTGCACAAGCACATGCGCGGGGAATTGCAGCGCTTCGTCCGGACGCTCGATGGTAGCGCGCCACTGCCCAGCGACATGCCGGCCGGCTGCCAGGCACAGATGCGCGAAGCGGTGACCGGCATGTACGCGGCGATGGCCGAACACCTGAAGGCTGGCATCGAAGAACCCGCCTACCAGCATGAGCTTGAGCAGCGCCTGGCGGTGGTCTATTCCAGCAAGGATCTGCAGGGATTCCTGGCGCGCAGCGGCAGCACCGACGTTGCCACGCTGTCCAGGGACATCCTGTCGGGACCGGGCCTGAAGGAGATCGAGGACGCGCAGATGGACAGGATCCTCGAAGGCCTGGACGAGAATTCCACGTCGAACCCGGCGCTGGCTGCGGCGCTGCGCGCGGCCAGTGCCGCCAACGAGGCCTGTACACGCCTGCAGATCGACGCCGGCTGAGGAGGCCGCACCATGAAACTTTCGATGATCGTTGCACTGGATCGCAATCGTGGCATCGGCCAAGGCAACGCCATGCCCTGGCACCTGCCGGACGACTTCAGGCACTTCAAGGCGTTGACCCTGGGCAAGCCGATCCTGATGGGGCGCAGGACCGCCGAATCGATTGGCCGCGTGCTGCCCGGCCGAACGAACCTGGTGCTGACCCGCAGCGGCCAGGTGCCGTTCGAGGGCATGCGCGCGGTGGCCTCGCTGGACGAGGCGAAAGCGATTGCAGAGGGCGAGGGCGCCAGCGAGCTGTGCATCATTGGTGGCGGCGAGATCTTCCGCCAGCTGCTGGACCAGGCCAGTGATCTGTACCTGACCTGGGTGGATGCCGAAGTACCGGCCGATACCCATTTCCCGGAGGTGGATGAGCGCCTCTGGCAGCAGGTGGCCAGTGAACCGCACCCGGCCGATGAGCGTCACGCCTACGCGTTCCGCTTCGTGCATTACGTCCGCCGCTGAGCGCGGCGTCCTGTAGAGCCCGGCCGTGCTCGGCTCTACAGGATCGTTCTACGGCATCCGGTAGTGGCCGATGATGGTGTGCTGGAACAGCAGGTTCTCTTCCCGCGTACCGCGCGCGATGTTGTGCAGTACCAGCGGCGTGCCGTCGGCCAGGCGCCGGTCGGAAACGATGCCTACGTGCAGCAGGCCGTTGCCGTTGAGCTTCCAGGCCACGATGTCGCCGGCGGCGAAGTCGCTGGGAAGGGCACTGATCGGTTGCTGCCAGCCGTGGCGGTCGAACCAGCGCATCAGGTTGGGCACGCGCCGGTGGTCGATGTTCCGATCCGGTCGGGACAGGCCCCAGAGGGGCGGATAGGCGCTGAAATCAGCGCGCATGTCTTCATTCACGCGGACCTGCAGGTCCAGCCCCTGCGTACGCAGGGCGCGGACCACCACGTCGGTGCATACGCCGCGATCAGCGGGCACGTCGCCACCGGGGTAGGCCAGTACCTGATAGGCAGGGTCGTAGCGGGTGGTGACGCCGACCTGTGCGCGTGCGGCAGCGACCAGCGGCGGCGAAGGTGCAGGAGCTGATGCAGGGGCGGCGGTAGCGTCGGCGCCGGCAGTCGCTGGCGACGATGAGGGCTGGCAGCCGCTGGCCAGGGCCAGCGTCAGCAGCAGCACCGTCCATGGTGCGCGGTTGCCGGGCGTCATGCCGAAGGAGGCGTTCCGTTGTTGTTGCCACCACCGCCACCGCCACGGCGGCGGCGGCGGCGCGGACCACGGTTGCCCGGGGCGCCAGCCGTTGCAGCGTTGCCGTTGCCCTGGCTGTTGTCCTTGCCTGCCGTGCGCTCGTGTGCCGGTCGCGCGGGCGGCCGCGCGTTGGCGACCGGTGCCGGTACGTCGCGTCCCGGTACCTGCACCACGCGCAGCTCATCGGTGTCGAGCTGGATCGCGGTGAGCTTGCCACCCCACACGGCACCGGTGTCGATCGCGTGGATGCCCTGGGTGATGGTCAGGCCGAGCGCGGACCAGTGGCCGCAGACCACCTTCAGGTCGCGTTCGACCCGGCCCGGCACTTCGAACCAGGGATACAGCCCCTGTTCCTGGGTGCCCGGCGTGCCCTTGTCCTCGATGCCGATGCGGCCGCGCGAGGTGCAGTAGCGCATGCGCGTGAGCACGTTGATGATCGCCCGCGAGCGCTCGTAGCCGGTCAGGTTCGGCGCCCAGCTGGGCTTGTCGCCGTACATGTTGCGGAACAGCTTGCGGTAGCCGGCGCCGTGCAGCTGCACTTCCACTTCGGCCGCATGCTTCTCGGCCATCTGCGTGGTCCACTTCGGCGCCAGGCCGGCATGCACCATCATCCAGCCAAGCTCGCGGTCCACGTGCACCAGCTTCTGCAGGCGCAGCCAGTCCAGCAGCACATCGCGGTCTTCGGCCTGGACGATGCGCAGCAGGTCCGGGTTGACCTTGCGCTGCTCTTCCTCGGTGCGCGCACCGACGGCCAGCAGGGAAAGGTCGTGGTTGCCGAGCACCACCACGCTGTGTTCGCGCAGCGAATGCACCAGCCGCAGGGTTTCCAGTGACTGTCCACCGCGGTTGACCAGGTCGCCGCAGAACCACAGGGTGTCCTGCGCCGGATCGAACCGGATCTTCTCCAGCAGGCGCTGGGTTACGTCATAGCAGCCTTGCAGGTCGCCGATCGCCCATACACTCATCGTTCGGCCTCCGTGTCAGTGCAGGGTGCGCGGGATGGCCAGCACGAAGGGTGCGACCGGCGCGGCGAATTCGGTGCCGTCGTCGGCCACCATGTCGTAATGGCCCTGCATCGTGCCGTGCTCGGTGCCGAGCATGACACCTGAGGTGTAATGGAAGTCTTCACCCGGACGCAGTCGCGGCTGTTCGCCGATCACGCCATCGCCATCGACATGCTCGACGCGGCCATTGGCATCGGTGATGCGCCAATGGCGTGCGACCAGGCGCGCGGCAACGCGGCCCTGGTTGTGGATGCGGATCGTATAGGCGAACGCATAACGACCGTCTTCCGGCGCGGATTGGTCGTCGAGGAAGCGCGGGGCGACTTCGACGGAGATGGCATAAACGTCAGCGTCTTCCATACCGGCAGTGTAATCAGGTGGCATTGGCCAAAGCGATGAATTCAGCCACGTCCAGCTGTTCGGCGCGGGCATCGGGGCGCACGCCGGCGGCCACGAACTGCTCGGCGCTGACCACGTTGTTCAGGGCATTGCGCAGGGTCTTGCGGCGTTGGCCGAAGGCGGCCTTGACCACCTCGGCGAAGCGCTTGTGGTCCTTGATGTCGATGCTGGCCGGGTCGCGCGGTACCAGGCGCACTACGGCCGAATCGACCTTCGGCGGCGGCCTGAACGCACCCGGCGGCACCACGAACAGCGAGGTCACCTCGCAGTAGGCCTGCAGCATCACGCTGAGGCGGCCGAACACCTTGCTGCCGGGACCGGCAGCCATGCGGTCGACCACTTCCTTCTGCAGCATGAAGTGCATGTCCGAGACCACCGCAGCATGCTCCAGTGCATGGAACAGGATGGGCGAGGAGATGTTGTAGGGCAGGTTGCCGACCAGGCGGATCGGCTGTCCGTCGGCCAGCTCGGTGAAATCAACCCGCAGCACGTCGCGGTTGACGATGGTCAGTTCACCCAGGGGCTCGGCGGCGGCCGTCAACGGCGCGATCAGGTCGCGGTCGAACTCGATCACCGTCATCTTCGGGTGCACGCGCAGCAGCGGCAGGGTGATCGCACCCTGGCCCGGGCCGATCTCGACCAGGCGGTCGCCGTCCTTGGGATTGACCGCCATCACGATCTTGTCGATGTAGTAGCGGTCGGCAAGGAAGTGCTGGCCGAGCTGCTTCTTGGCCGGGGCGGAAAACACCGGGCCGGAGGGGGAATGCGGGGAAGTCATGTGCTCAGTGTACGTTGCCGCGCCAGCCGCGCACACAGCGTTGTGGCGGCCTGCAGGCTGGAAGGATCGGCGATGCCGCGGCCGGCAAGATCCAGCGCGGTGCCGTGGTCCACCGCCACGCGCGGATAGGGCAGGCCCAGGGTCAGGTTCACCGCCTGCTCGAAGCCGGAGTACTTCAGCACCGGCAGGCCCTGGTCGTGGTACATGGCCAGCACGGTGTCGAAGCCGGCCAGCTTGGCCGGCAGGAACGCGGTATCGGCCGGCAGCGGACCGATCAGGTCCATGCCCTCGCTGCGCAGGCGTTGCAGCAGCGGGATGACCAGATCCAGTTCCTCGCGACCGAGGTGACCGTCTTCGCCGGCATGCGGGTTCAGGCCAAGCACGGCGATGCGCGGTGCGGCCAGGCCGAACTCGCGGCGCAGCGCGGCATGCACGGTGCGCAGGGTCTGTTCCAGGCCGGGCGCGGTGATTGCATCGGCGACCTCGCGCAGCGGCAGGTGGGTCGTGGCCAGGGCAACGCGGACGATGTCGTTGGCCAGCATCATCACCACCTTCACCCCGGCCTGGTCGGCCAGCAGTTCGGTGGTGCCGCTGTAGGCGATGCCGCCCTGGTTGATCACCGCCTTGTGCACCGGGCCGGTCACCACGCCGTGCAGTTCACCGGACAGGCAGGCCTGGCCCGCACCGAGCAGGGCGCCGATCACCGCACCTGCGTTGGCAGGGTCGGTATGGCCGAAACGGCTGGGGGCGCTGTTGGCGACGGCGCGCAGGCGCAGATCGCCGGGGACGCGTGCGTGTGCGTCCTCGGGCAGCAGTTGCAGGGGCAGATCCAGCGCGGCTGCGGCCGCGCGCAGGGTGTCCGGATCGGCGAATGCCAGCAGCCGGCAATCATCGCGCGGCTGCTGGACCAGTCGGACACACAGTTCCGGGCCGATCCCGGCGGGCTCGCCCGGTACCAGAGCGAGCTCGGGGAGCATGGCTCAGGACTGCGGAGGCGTGGCGGTATTTTCCGCCCGGTCACCGCTGCGGAAGCTGACGTAGGCTTCGCCACGCAGCTCCTGCAGGAAGCGGTTGTACTCGTCTTCCAGCTTGCGGCGACCGATGGTCTCGCGGACCTGGGCGCGCTGGTTGTCACTGCCGACGTCGGTCTGGCGGGTGCCCACGCGCTGCACGATGTGCCAGCCCGCATCGGTGCGGAACGGCTGGCTTACGCCGCCGTCCTGGATGCCTGCCACCTGCTGGCCGAAGGCCGGGCCGAACGCGTCGGCCGGGAACCAGCCCAGATCGCCGCCCTGGCCCTTGCTGTTGGTGTCCTCGGACGATTCCTTGGCCACCTGCTGGAAGTCGGCACCGCCGGCAATACGCGCACGCAGGGTGTCGATCTTGGCCTTGGCGGCCGCGTCGGACTGGGCATCGTCCACGCGCACCAGGATATGGCGGCCGTGGTACTCGGTGACCGTGTGGGTGCCTGCCGCCGCGCTGGCGTCACGCACTTCCACCAGCTTCAGCAGCTGGAAGCCGCTCGGGCCACGGATCGGGCCGACCACTTCGCCGGGCTTCATCTGCTGCATCGTCTGTGCGAACGCGGCCGGGATTTCATCCAGGGTGCGCCAGCCGAGGTCGCCGCCTTCCAGCGCATTGGGGCTGTCGGAATAGCGCACGGCCGCCGCATTGAAGTCCAGTTCGCCCTTGTCCAGCAGGGCCTTCACGCCATCAGCCTTCTTCTGGCCGGTGGCGATCTGCTCGGCGCTGGCACCATCGGGCAGGGCGACCAGGATGTGTGCGAGGTGGAACTGGTTGCCGGCATCGGCCTGCTGCTTCAGGGCAGCATCGACCTCGCCTTCGCTGACGCTGATGCGGCTCTGCGCGAAGCTCTGGCGCAGGCGCTGCACGGTGATCTCGTCACGCACCGAGGCGCGGAAATCGTTGAAATCGATACCGTCACTGGCCAGGCGCTGGCGCAGGGCATCCAGGGTCGAGCCGTTCTGCTGGGCGATGGCATTCATCGCCTGGGTCAGTTCCTGGTCGCTGACACGGATGCCGCTGCCCTGGGCACGGGCCACCTGCAGCTTGACCAGCACCAGGCGCTCGAGCACCTGGCGGCTGAGCACGTCATCGGGCGGCAGCTGGGCCTCGCGGCCGGCGTACTGCGCCTTGATGTTGGCGATCGCACGCTGGAGCTCGCTCTGCAGGATCACGTCCTCATCGACGACAGCAGCGATGCGATCCAACGGCTGGGCCTCCTGCGCAAGAACCTGCAGGGGGGCGGACACGCTGGACACCGCCAGAAGCGATGCGAGGAGAACGGGGAAGCTCTTGGTCATGGGATCTGATTCGGATCGTAGTCATCGCGGGTCGCTCCGGTGTTGCTGGGCGGCACGAGATAGAGGTCGTCGCGGTTGTAGCCGAGGATAGCACGGCGCAAAGTGCGGTCCGTGTCCTGGCCGAGGGAGCTCAAGCCCTTGAGCACGAACTCGAGCTGGATGGAGTTGTTCATTTCGCCTTCGCGGTTGCGCACGTAGCGGCGGGCCACGGCGCGCACGGCCAGACAGCAGCTGTCCCACTGTACGCCACCGATGATCTCCAGCGGTTCCTTGTCCTGGATCGAGTAGTAGTAGCGGCCGACCAGGCTCCAGCGCTCGTTCAGCGGGTACAGGAACGACAGGTCGGCCTGTTCCAGCAGGGTGCGGTCATGCTTGTTGGCGGTGGCCGGGGCGCCGGAATTTATGCGGTAACGGTAGGTCAGGTTGACCACGCCGTCGTTGGACATCAGGTAGCGGGCACGGACGCTGGCCAGGTCCTCGCGCTTGTACTTGGGATCCCACTGGTAGGTGGCGCCCAGCGTCCAGCGGTCGTTGATCATGTAGTTGCCGTCGGCGATCCAGGCCGACTTGCCCTTTTCAACCGGCGCGCCACCCGGGACCACGCTCACCCGCGACTCGTCGAAGTACTGGATCTGGCCGATGGAGGCCGAGAAACGCTCCTTGCCGGTGGTCTGGTCGATGAAGCGGGTACCCAGCGCCAGAGTCAGCTGGTTGGCGTCGTTCTGGCGATCGGCGCCGGTATAGCGCGAATCGCGGAACAGCTGGCCCCAGCTGAAGGTGAAGTCGCGGGTATCGAAGATCGGCAGCTCGTCCTGGTTGCGGTAGGGCGTGCGCAGGTAGAACAGGCGCGGTTCCAGGGTCTGCAGGAACGACTTGCCACCGATCTTCGTCTCACGGTCGAAGAACAGGCCGGCATCGAGGCTGGCGATCGGCAGGCTGCGGCTGGGCGAGGTATTTCCGCGCAGCTGTTCCGGAGTGGCCGTGTTCGGATCGATGCCCTGCGAGACCAGGATGCTCCTGCGGGTGGCATCGGCCAGTCCGCGGTCCAGCTGGTAACCGGTATAGCGGTAGGCAAGCGTCGGCGTGACATACCAGGCCGCGCCGCTGATCGGGAACGACACATAGGGCTTCACATCCAGGCGCGAGCCACCATACATGCGCTGGGTCTGGCCGTTGCGCGTGTACTGCAGGTCGGGACCGGCCTCGGCGCCGTACTTGAAGTTGATGTCGTCGTGGGTGAAGCGCACGGCCTCGGCGTAGACGCCGGTCTCCAGCCACGGCAGCAGCTGCTTGTCCCAGTTGAAGTACAGGCGCGGCTGGCGGTTGTAGGCCAGGGCGCGCTCGTCGAGCGTGTAGTCGGTCAGCTGCCAGCGGTCGGCCATGATGCCGGCCGTCCAGTTCTCGCCGGTGCCGTACAGGCCGATGGTGCTCTGCAGGTTTGACGCGGTGACGCCCACCAGGCGATTGGCGAAGTCTTCCACGTAGCGCTCGTCGCTGACCCAGGCCAGGTTGGCGCGGGCCTGCCAGTGGCTGTCTACGTTGTGGTAGCCGCCGAACATCACCCGGCCGCGGTCGCGGTCGCGCAGTTTGTCGTTGGGCATGAACGCGGTCAGCAGTTCGCCGCGGCCGCCGTTGTAGAGGTAGCGGAACTCGTTGTCGAGCATCAGGCCGCGTTGGCTCATGTAACGCGGGGTCAACGTGTCGTCGTAGTTCGGCGCCAGGTTGAAGTAGATCGGCTGTGCGTAGTCGAAACCGTTGCGGCCGGACATGCCCAGCTGCGGGAACAGCAGGCCGGTCTTGCGCCGGTCATCGATCGGGAACTTGAAGTAGGGCGCCCACAGCACCGGCACCTTGCCGATCCGCAGCACCGCGTTGCGGGCGGTGCCGAAGCCTTCGTCGTTGTCGACTTCGATCTCCGGGGCGGTCAGCTTCCACACCGGCTGCGACGGGTCGCAGGTGGTGTAGGTGGAGCGGTGCATCTGCCCGACCGCGCCCTGCAGGTCGACCGATTCGGCTTCACCGTTGCCGCGGCGGGACACCAACTGGTACTGGATGTCGGTGATTTTGTGGGTGTCGCTTTCCTGGTTGCCCTCGGCGCGCTTGGCGACCATCCGGATCGAGGCATCCTGGTAGCGGACGTTGCCGTCGGCGACATAGTTGCCGCTTTCGGTATCGAAGCTGAGCTTGTCGGTGCCCACGAACTGGTCGCCCCGGCGCAGCGCCACGTTGCCCTGGTACTGCGGCACGGTGGTGGTGCCCAGCAGCTGGTCGCCCTCGATGTCGGTGGGCTGCTGTTCGCGCGCAGCGCTGGCGGCAGCCTTGTCCTGGCCGGGCACCGGGGTCGGTGCGTCGGTGAACGCAGGGATCACGTCGGTGGCCGGGCAAAGGCCCCAGTTGAGCGGCTTGTCATCAGCCCATGCCGGAAGGCAGACGGCGATGCTCAGGGGCAGGGGAAGCAGGCGGAGGGCTCGGCGCACGCGGTTCGGATTCGGGCGAAAACGGACGGTAGCTTGCCCCATCCCTTGCATAGGGGCAATGAAGGCCTCCCCGGATTGCCGGTTCGGGTTCATCCAGGCCCGTTGCCGGAAGGCGTCGCCATCAGTGCCTGCAGGTGGGCCACGCTGCACTCGGCCAAGGCCTGCAGGTCGTATCCTCCCTCCAGCATCGACACCACCCGGCCGGCGGCATGGCGGCGTGCCAGCGCGTGCAGTTCGCGGGTGATCCAGGCGAAATCGTCGGTCTCCAGCATCAGGTCGGCCTGCGGGTCGCGCAGGTGGGCGTCGAAGCCTGCCGAGATCAGCAGCAGCTGGGGGCGGAAGTCGTCGATCGCCGGCAGCATCTCGTCGGCCCAGACGTTGCGGAAGCGGAAGCCGCCACTGCCGGGCGGCAGCAGGATGTTCATCAGGTTGCCGGCGCCGCGGTCACGGCGCAGGCCGGACTCGGGGAACAGCCCGGCCTGGTGGGTGCTGTAGTAGGACACCCGTGCGTCGTGCTGGAAGATGTCCTGGGTGCCGTTGCCGTGGTGGACGTCGAAGTCGACCACGGCGATCCGCTCCAGACCGTGGCGGTCGCGGGCGTAGGCGGCGGCGATGGCGATGTTGTTGAGCAGGCAGAAGCCCATCGCGGTGCTGCTGGTGGCATGGTGGCCGGGCGGGCGCACCGCGCAGAAGGCCAGCGGATCCTCGCCCAGCATCACCGCATCGACGGCCGCGACACCTGCGCCGGCGGCGTGCACCGCGGCGCTGGCCGAGCCCGGCGAGGTCCAGGTGTCCATGTCCAGCTGGCGCAGCGGTGCGCTCTGCGGTTGCAGTACCAGATCCAGCAGCGCGCTGTCGTGGACCCGGGTCAGTTCACCGAACTTGGCCGGCGGCGCTTCGCGCCAATCCAGTTGGCCGGGGAAGGCCTCGTGCAGCGCGTCGAGCACCACCTGCAGGCGTTGCGGGCATTCAGGATGGCCAGGGCCCGGATCGTGCAGCAGGCAGGCGGGATGGGTGAAGACCAGCACGGCGGCTCAGCGCTGGCGATGCTGTGGTTGCCACAGCGCTTCGCCGTGGCCATCGGCCCGTGCCAGCACCCGGGCCAGCACGAACAGCAGGTCTGACAGCCGGTTGAGGTACTGCAGCGCCTCGCTGCGTACCGGTTCCACGCGGGCCAGGGCGACCGTGTCGCGCTCGGCGCGGCGGACCACGGTGCGCGCCAGGTGGCAGCGCGCGGCGGCCTCGCCACCGGCCGGCAGGATGAACTCCTTCAGCATCGGCAGGTCGGCGTTGTAGTGGTCCAGCTGCTGTTCCAGCGCCGACACATCAGCGGCGTGGATCGCCGCATGGCCGGGAATGCACAGTTCGGCGCCCAGATCGAACAGCTGGTGCTGCAGGTGCACCACCAGTGCGCGGACGTCCTCCGGCAGCGGCACGGCCAACAACAGGCCGAGCGTGGCGTTGGCTTCATCGACGGTGCCATAGGACGCAACACGCAGGTCATCCTTGCCGACCCGGCTGCCGTCACCCAGGCCGGTGCTGCCGTCGTCGCCGGTGCGGGTGTAGATGCGCGAGAGGCGATGACCCATGGCGTGGCTCAGTGGTGGATGTCGCGGCGGGCCTGCAGGAGCTTGAGCACCTGCTCCACGGCCAGCTGCAGTGCGGCGGCCAGGGCCACGTAGATCGCGGTGGTGCGCAGGTAAGGGCCGAACCACTGGGCGTAGTTCTGTGCCCATCCGGCCACGGTCGGCTCGGCCACGTTCTGGCTGGTCCAGTAGAAACCGCCCTGCGCCAGCAGATGGCACAGCGCCACCGACGCCACCAGCAGCAAGGCACCCTTGCCCAGCACCGACCACTGCGCGCTGCGGTAGTTGCGGCCCAGCAACATGCCGCCGGCCCACATCGCGAAGTAGGCCGGCAACAGCAGCCAGTAGCCCGGCGATACGCAGTAGTGCTGCCAGAAGTCGAGGCCGCTGCTGCGGATCACGATCCAGTCGACCAGCACCGCGAACACCATCAGCAGCGGGAATGCCCAGCGGGTCCAGCGGGCGAGATAGAAGCCGCCGATGAAGAACACCGCCCAGGAGGCGTCCGGGATTGCCGCGAAGTGATTGACGCGGGTCGCAGCCAGCAACAGCACGAGCACTGACAGGACGAAGGCGCGGGGGGCGGAGTCGGACATGGCGGTGGGCCGGAGCGGATTCAGGTTTCATTCTAGCCCGGCGCGGCGCTTGGCGCAGGCGGGGCGGCGTGGGGCATGCCGGCGCGGCGAGGGCGTATCATGCGCCCATGAGTGAACGACATGACGTGCTGATCGTCGGTGGCGGTCTGGTGGGTGCCAGCCTGGCCATCGCCCTGGACCGCCTGGGCCGCGACGTGGGCCTGCTCGAAGCCAGCCCGGCCGGGGAACTGCCGGCGGTGTTCGACCAGCGCAACCTCAGTTTTGCCGCCGCCACGATCAACGCGCTGACCGCGCTGGGGGTCATGCAGAAGCTGTCGATGGCGCCCGGTCCGATCCGCCGCATCCATGTCAGCCGCGCCGGCGATTTCGGCCGGGTGCAGCTCGATGCCGCAGAGTACGACCGGCCATGGTTCGGCCAGGTGGTGGTGGCGCGTGATTTCGGCCAGGCGCTGGAAAGCCGGCTGCAGGAGTTGTCACGGCTGCGCCGCTACCGGCCGATGCGTTTCCTTGGCCTGGGCGAGGTGATTGACGGCTACCGCCAGGTGCGGGTGGCCGATGACAGTGGCGAGCGGGTGCTGCTGGCGCGGCTGGTGGTCGGTGCCGACGGCACCAGCAGCGGCGTGCGCGATGCGTTGGGCATCGACGTTGATCGCCACGACTTCCAGCAGACGCTGTTCGTGGCCCGCGTGCGCAGCCAGCGCGCGCCCGATGGCACCGCCTGGGAGCGTTTCACCGATACCGGCCCGACGGCGTTGCTGCCGCGTGGCGACCGCCATTTCGGTACTGTGCACGGGGTTGCCCGTGACCAGGCAGAGGCGGTGATGGCGCTGGACGACACCGCCTGGCTGCAGCGCCTGCAGCAGGCCATCGGCTGGCGGGCGGGCCGCCTGCTCGACTCCGGCCCGCGCAGTGCCTATCCGCTGATCCAGGTGCTGGCGCGCGCGCTGGTGGGGGAGCGCACGGTGCTGCTGGGCAACGCCGCGCAGACCATCCACCCGCTGGGTGCGCAGGGTTTCAACCTCGGCCTGCGCGACGCATTGACGTTGGCCGAGCTGCTGGAAGTGGAGGGTGATGCCGGCAGCGATGCACTGTTGCGATCCTACGTGGACCGCCGCGAAGAAGATCGACGGCAGACGGTGGCGTTCTCCGGCGGCCTTGCCCGGCTGACCAGCAATCCGGCGCCGCTGCTGCGCCCCCTGCGCAGCCTGGGCCTGGTGGCCGCACAGCGCGCCTCGGTGCAGTCGATGCTGGTTGGTGGTGCGATGGGCTTCCGTGGCGATGTGCCGCGCCTGTGCCGTGGAGAAGCCGCATGAACCGGCGCGCACGCCTGGACGTGGCCATTGTGGGCGGCGGTGTGGTCGGCGCCGCCTGTGCGCTGGCGCTGGCCGATGCCGGCCTTGCCGTAACGCTGGTGGAAGGGCGTGAACCGGCACCATGGCAGGCCGCACAGCCGGATCTGCGGGTGTTCGCCTTCGCCGCCGACAACGTGCAGTTGCTTGAGCGTCTCGGCGTGTGGCCGACGATCGCCCAGGCACGCGCCTGGCCATACCGGCGCATGCAGGTGTGGGACGCGGCCGGTGGCGACGACCTGCTGTTCGACGCCGATCGCTTCGGCCGTCGCGAGCTGGGTTTCATCGTCGAGAACGGCTTGCTGCAGGATCGCCTGTGGGCGGCGCTGCCGGCAGCTGGCGTGGAGCTGCATTGCCCGGCGCGCGTGGAAGCGCTTGAGCAGGACGAGCACGCTGTGCGCCTGCGCCTGGATGATGGCCGTCGCATCGAAGCCGCACTGGCGGTGGCTGCCGACGGCGCTGAATCGACCCTGCGCGGACTGGCCGGGATCGAGGTCGAGCGCCACGATTACCAGCAGCGCGGTGTAGTCGCCTATGTGGACAGCGAGCTGCCCAACCAGGCCACGGCCTGGCAGCGCTTCCTGCCGACCGGTCCGCTGGCGCTGTTGCCGGTGGCCGAGCGCCGCAGTTCCATCGTCTGGACATTGCCCGACGACGAGGCCGCACGCGTACTGGCCCTGGACGAAGACGCATTCAATCGTGAACTGACCCGCGCTTTCGCCGCGCGCCTGGGTGAACTGCGGCTGGCCTCGCCGCGCGCGGCCTTCCCGCTGCGCCGGCAGCTGGCCCGCCACTACGTGGCCGGTCGCGTGCTGGCGCTGGGCGATGCCGCCCACGTGGTGCATCCGCTGGCCGGGCAGGGCGTCAATCTTGGCCTGCGCGATGTCGCCGCCCTGCAGCACTGGCTGGCGCCGTCGGCCGAACGGCGTGGACAACCCCGGTTGTCGCCGCAGCGCGTGCAGCGCTGGGCGCGTGAGCGTCGCAGCGACAACCAGATCGCCGCCTACAGCTTCGACGCGATCAACCGGCTGTTCTCCAACGACGAGATGCACCTGACCCTGGCGCGTGGCCGCGCGCTGGGCTGCGTAGGCAAGTGGCCGCCGCTGGTACAGGCCTTCTGGAAGCGCGCCGCAGGGGTGTGACCGACGGCGCCGTGCGCGGTCATCCGCCGGTAGCGCCGGGCCATGCCCGGCGAGCGCGCAGCGCGGTTCACCGATCCCGCCGGGCATGGCCCGGCGCTACCGGAATCGGTTCAATCGATCAGCCAGCCGGCAAGGTCAGCGCGGTCCAGCTTGCCGCGACGCTTGCTGTCCAATGCGTTGAACTCATCGTAAAGCGCTGGATTGGCCAGTGCTTCGTCACGGCTGATGAAACCATCAGCATTCACGTCCAGCTCGGCGAAATGGATGCGGTACTGGCCGACCACGCTGGCCGGCGCCAGCGAGCGCACCGTTACCGGGGTTTCGCCCAGCGGCACCACGATGTCGACGCTGCCGGTCACGCGGCCGGCCGACAGTGACTGCTGTCGGACCACGCCACTGTCATCGCGCAGCGGAGCACTTTGTGCCGGTTGCGGGCGCGCCGGTTGTGCCAGTGCTGGCGACGCCAGCACCGCGGTACACAGCAGCAGGGATATGCGCAGGGTGTTCATCAGCGCAGCGGCGACGCCAGCACCGTGATTTCCTCACGGTCGTGGTACAGCTGCTTGGCACGTACCACCAGCGGCTTGCCGGCCTGCTCCTGGAACAGGTCCAGGCACAGGCGGGTTTCATCCCAGCGCTTCTTCATCGGCAGCTTCAGGTTGAAGATCGCGTGCCTGCACCAGCCCTCGCGGAACCAGGTGGCCATGCGTTCGGCGACGCGACGCGGCTGCTCGACCATGTCGCAGACCATCCAGTCCAGCGGCTGCTCCGGGTGCCAATGGAAGCCATCGGCGCGCAGGTGTTCGACCAGGCCGGTGTCCAGCACGTGCTGGCGCAGCGGGCCGTTGTCGATGCTCAGCACATGCACGTGCTGGCGGGTCAGTACCCAGGTCCAGCCGCCGGGTGCCGCGCCCAGGTCGGCCGCACGCATGCCCGGACGCACCAGCGCCTCGCGTTCTTCCGGGGCGAGCAGGGTCAGCAGCGCTTCATCCAGCTTCAATGCCGAACGCGAAGGCGCGTCGGGCAACAGCTTCAGGCGCGGAATGCCCAACGCCCAGGGTGCACTGTCGTCCGGGTTGGCCACGCAGATGAAGGCATGCGTGCCATCGACGAACACCACGTGCAGGCGCGGCAAGCGTGCGTTGGGTTTGTCGCTGAGTTTGCCGGCCTTGCGCAGCGCCGGGCGCAGGGCATTGCCGAAGGCACGCGCGAGCCCGGACAGCGGTTTGCCGGCGTCCGAATCGGGATGCTCCACCCACAGATCACCGAAGCGCGGCGCATCGGCCAGCACGTCCAGCATCGGCGTGATGCGGTCGGCCGGATCCAGCTGCGGCAGCTCGGCCAGCACCACCAGCTTCTGGCGGGCGAAGATCAGCTCGCGCCACGGCAGTCGCGGTGCAAGCGCTGCGGCTTCATCGCACATGAAGAGCACATAGCCGTCGTTGCGCTGGGTACGGGCGTAACCGGCAAAACCGGCGGCGCCTGCGCGGAACTGCAGTTCGCCGGCCAGCTCGGGCTCGAAGCCCTGCCGGCACAGGCACAGCAGGCCGATGCCGGCCTCAGTAACGGGCGCCATCGCTTTCCCCATAGGCACGCAGCACGCTGCGCGCCGCATCGCGGTTCAGGCCCTGCACCACTTCGATGCCGCGCTTGTTGAGCTCGCCCACCCAGTCGGCCGGCAGCGGGCCTTCATCGAACGGGGTCAGTTCTTCCACGTCGGCCGAACTGGCGCCGATCAGCAGGCGGTCGATGCCGGCCCACACGGTGGCGCCGTAGCACTGGCAGCACGGCTGCGAGCTGGTGGCCAGGGTGATCGGCGACAGCACCGCGTTCAGGCGCGGGGTCTGCAGGCGCTGCTGGGCCAGCATGTAGGCCATGTTCTCGGCGTGCGCCAGCGAGGTCGAATGCGGCATCACCCGGTTCACGCCGGCAGCGATCACCTTGTCATCCGGCCCGAACACCACGGCGCCGAACGGGCCGCCACTGGCGTGGTCGACGTTCAGCCGCGACAGCTCGATCGCCAGCGCGACCTTGGCCTCGTCGCCCGGATATCGACGATCCAGGTCGATCTGGTCGTGGATCCAGGCGGGAAGGGTCAGGTGGACTTGCGCGTACAGCATCGCGGGGGTGCCTCGTTGGGAGTGAAAGGAACAGGTGCAACAGATGTCGGCGCGCAGTGTAGCGGCAGTGGCATGTACCGGGCGTGCGCGCTGGATTCAGGCCGCTGAGGGTGAGCCGGTGCGGATCACCACGTACTGCTTGCGGAATTCCAGCCCCGCCTGCGGCCAGCGCGCAGCATAGGCGCGCAGCAGCGGCAGGGCAGGGGCGAAGTCATGGCCGTTGACCCGGCAGTCGGCTTCGCACTGGCCCTGCTCGTCGCGCGAAGCGAACAGACGGATGGCCAGGAAGTGATGAGCCTTCAGCAGATCGTCGAAGGCGTCGATGCTCCTGGTGAACAGGCAGCAGGGGCAGGAGCCGTGGTCGTCTTCGCTGCACGCAGCAGCGTCGTCCAGTTCGCGGGCGCGGTAATGGGCCAGCGGTCCCAGCACCACGGTGCGCTCGTGTTCCCGGCCGTCTTCGTTGGTCGGGTAGGTCAGTCCCATCATCGGCAGATCCGGTGCGTCTTCAGCGCCGATGGCGGCCTGCAGGGTCGCCAGATCCACCCGCACCCAGGTCTCGAAGCCGGACAGCAGGGATTCCTGTTCGGTTGCGCCATTGGCGTGCTGGTATTCGAACAGGCCATCGGCGAACAAGCCCGCGTGACGGGTCTCGATGACGGTGGAGGTCTGCCAGCCGCCGTTGTCGCGTTCGTTGCTGGCGACACCGTGCGGTGTCAGGTGCAGGCCACTGTCGAGCAGCAGTCCGTCGTCCTCGACGGTGCAGGCGATGTCACGGCCCAGCAGGACCTGTTGCAGCAGCGGCAGAAGTGCACTCGGGGCAGCGGACATGGCAGGGCCTGATGGGTAGGAAAGAACGGACGATGATGGCGGTATCCGCTGCACAGCGGCAGTGCGTGCCACGTGCGCAGCACGGCCGGGCCGCGTCCGCTGGTCGGCGCTGCGGCTTCACGGGATGGGGCACTCGCCGGGATGACGCGGGCGCCTGTGCGGCGCCCGCGCAGGTGCTCAGGCCGACCAGGTGTCGCGCAGGGTCACGCTGCGGTTGAACACCGGCTTGGCTGCGGTGTGGTCGCGGCGGTCGGCAACGAAGTAGCCGGTGCGCTCGAACTGGAACGACTGTTCCGGCGCCGCGGTGGCAGCCGCCGGCTCGACATAGCCGATGACGGTGCGACGTGATTCCGGATTGAGGTAATCGCGGTAGGTCTTGCCTTCCGATTCATCGTCCGGGTTCGGCACCGAGAACAGGCGGTCATACAGGCGGATCTCGGCCGGCACGCCGTGCACCGCGCTGACCCAGTGGATGGTGCCCTTGACCTTGCGGTTGGCGCCTTCCATGCCCGGACGCGACTCCGGATCCAGCCAGCCGCGCAGTTCGGTGATGGTGCCGTCGGCATCCTTGATCACTTCATCGCAGCGGATGATGCCGGCGCCGCGCAGGCGCACTTCGCCACCGGGAACCAGGCGCTTCCAGCCCTTC
Organism: Stenotrophomonas sp. 2694; assembly: GCF_040548715.1. Lineage (NCBI taxonomy): Bacteria > Pseudomonadati > Pseudomonadota > Gammaproteobacteria > Lysobacterales > Lysobacteraceae > Stenotrophomonas > Stenotrophomonas sp. 2694. The sequence goes on along the minus strand of NZ_JBEPSG010000016.1, from coordinate 63,126 downwards.
GGCGGCACTTCGGCAAAGTCCTCGCGGTCGATCCACACTTCACGTGCGAACGGCACTTCGCGGGTACCGAAGCTTTCGTCCTTCGGGTGGTTGCTGAAGGTCAGCTGCTCTTCGTGGCCGTCGGCCAGGTTGGTCAGCACCAGCTTGACCGGGTCGACCACGGCCATGCGGCGCGGCGCGGCACTGTCCAGGTCTTCGCGCAACGCGCCTTCCAGCACGCTGAAATCGATCAGCGAATTCTGCTTGCTGATGCCCACGCGCTCGGCGAACAGGCGCATCGCCGCCGGCGTGTAGCCACGGCGACGCAGGCCCTGCAGGGTCGGCATGCGCGGGTCTTCCCAGCCGTCCACCAGCTGTTCGGTGACCAGCGCCATCAGCTTGCGCTTGCTCATCACCGTGTAGTTGATGTTCAAGCGCGAGAACTCGATCTGGCGCGGCTTGGCCGCTTCGCGCGGCAGGCCGGCGTCGACCAGCGGCTGGGTCAGCGCGTCATCGTGGGCGAAGTCGACGTTGTCCACGCACCAGTCGTACAGCGGGCGGTGGTCTTCGAACTCCAGCGTGCACAGCGAGTGGGTGATGCCTTCGATCGAATCGCCCAGTGCATGGGCGAAGTCATACATCGGGTAGATCGGCCAGGCGTTGCCGGTGTTCTGGTGTTCGACGTGCTTGATGCGGTACAGGGCCGGATCGCGCAGGTTGATGTTGCCGCTGGCCATGTCGATCTTGGCGCGCACGGTGCGCGCGCCATCGGGGAATTCACCGGCGCGCATGCGGCGGAACAGGTCCAGGTTTTCCTCGACGCTGCGGTCGCGCCACGGCGAGGGCCGGCCCGGTTCGGTCAGGGTGCCGCGGTAGGCGCGCACTTCCTCGGCCGACAGGTCACAGACGTAGGCCTTGCCGTCGGCGATCAGCTTCTCGGCGGCCAGGTAGTAGGCGTCGAAGTAATCCGACGCATGGCGCAGCTCGTTCCACTCAAAGCCCAGCCAGCGCACGTCGTCCTGGATCGCGGCCACGTACTCCGGGTCTTCCTTGGCCGGGTTGGTGTCGTCGAAACGCAGGTTGCAGACGCCGCCGAACTCGCCGGCGACGCCGAAGTTCAGGCAGATCGACTTGGCATGGCCGATGTGCAGGTAGCCGTTCGGCTCGGGCGGGAAGCGGGTCTTGATCGCCTGGTGCTTACCGCTGGCCAGGTCCTCGCGCACGATCTGGCGGATGAAATCGCGCTTCTCGTGGCTGTCGGCGGGGGTCTCGGGGCTGGCGGGGGTGTGCTCTGACATGAGTCGGCGAAAGAAAGGCAGAAAGATTGCCAGTCTAACGCTTACCGGGAAGGGCTGCCCGGGGGGGGCCGCTGCGCTCGCCGGGCATGGCCCGGCGCTACCATCCCGCACCGGTAGCGCCGGGCCATGCCCGGCGAGCGCAGCGGCACCATTCAGCCCCCGGGCGTATGCTGGAATCCTGTCCCACGGAGCTGCCGCATGCACATCGTGTACAAGGCCGACAATCTGTTCGACGCCCACCTGGTCAAGCACGCGCTGGAAGACGCCGGCATCCCGGCGTTCGTGTTCGGCGAGTCGCTGCTGGGCGGCATGGGCGAGCTGCCGCTGTTCGGCGTGCTTCGGGTCGGTATCCCCGACGCCGCGCGGCCACAGGCCGAAGAGATCGTGGCGGCGCTGGACTTGGGCCACGCCGCAGACGCCCCCATTTCAGATGCCGACGACATTGCCGGGCTTCCGGCGTAGGAGCGCATCATGTTGGGAATCGGACAGGGCATCCTCGGCATCGGGGCCTTCAAGCAGCGCCTGCCGCGCCCGGAAGAGGCTTTGCCGGGCCGCGACCAGCCGCTGCCGCTGCACAGCAACCAGCACTTCGTGAACAGCCATCCGTTGAAGGACCGTTTCGCCGGCCTGCAGCAGATCCGCTTCGCGCTGGGCTGCTTCTGGGGCGCCGAGCGCAAATTCTGGAACGAGCCGGGCGTGTACAGCACCTCGGTGGGCTATGCCGGTGGAATCACCCCGAACCCCACCTATGAAGAGGTCTGCTCGGGCCTGACCGGCCACACCGAGGTGGTGCAGGTGGTGTTCGACCCGGCGGTTGTCAGCCTGGAGCGGCTGCTGCAGCTGTTCTGGGAAAGCCACGACCCGACCCAGGGCATGCGCCAGGGCAACGACACCGGCACCCAGTACCGTTCGGCGATCCACGCCACCGACGAGGCCCAGTACGCCGCGGCGCTGGCCAGTGGCGAGGCCTACCAGGCGCAGCTGGCTGCAGCGGGGTATGGCCCGATCACCACCGAGATCGTGTATCCGGCACCGGCGTACTACTACGCCGAGGACTATCACCAGCAGTACCTGGCCAAGAACCCGAACGGCTACTGCGGCATTGGCGGTACCGGCGTGAGCTGCCCGATCGGGTTGGATGTGGAGGTGCCGCGCTGACGCGCGGTGGTCCGCCTGCGGCGGGCAGAAGCCAAAGCCAAAGCCAAAGCGGCTCTGGGTTTCTGTGGGTTGGGCGGGGCGGTGTGGGTTGGCAGGACACGCCGTGAACCCCCCTCCGGGGTCCGGCCCAGCCGCTGGCGGCTGTGCGTTCGGGCGCTTGCGAAGCAGTGCTTCGCAAGCAAAGCGCCCTCACCCATGGGGGCTCGATGGCGCCATCCATGGCGCCAACGGTCCTGCCAACCCACACCGCCCCGCCCCCGACCGTTTCCCGGTGACGGTGGGCAAGAGCATGGGCTACTGACGAACTGATGGAAAACAAAAAGGACGCGGCGTTCGCCGCGTCCTTTTTGTTTGTTTGTTTGCTTGTGAGCAAGCGCAGCGCGCGACCCGCTTCTGCTCTTCTTTTCTTTCTTCCGTGGCGGACCGCCGCAGGAAACTGTCGAAGGCAGGGTGGGTAGGCCGTGCAGGGGCGTGAGCCGCATGGATGCGGCGACCGAGCTTACATGGACGTACTTGCAGCGTCCCCTGCACGGCCTACCCACCCTGCCAAACGCATGACCCGCTCTTCGCGACCCAGCCCCCCGCCACGAGGGGCTCAGCCGTTGGCTGGAATCACAGTTCCGAGCGAATGCGCTCGCGCAGCGCCTGCAGATCCTTGGCAAACGCATCGATACCGGTCGCCAGCTTCTCGGTCGCCATCGGATCGGCGGCCAGGTCGGCTGCGAACTTCGCCGCGTCGATCGGCGTCACCTGCACCGTTTCAGCGGCACCGGCCACCAGCTTGCGCGGCAGCGCGCCGTGGTCGGCGTCGAGCTTCTCAAGCAGGTCCGGCGAAATGGTCAGGCGGTCGCAGCCGGCCAGCGCTTCGATCTGCGCGGTCGAACGGAACGAGGCGCCCATCACCACGGTCGGCGAACCGCGGCGCTTGAATTCGGCATACACCCCACGCACGAACACCACGCCCGGGTCCTCGTCGATGTTCGCCGGGGTCTGGCCGTTGGCCACGTACCAGTCCAGGATGCGGCCGACGAACGGCGAGATCAGGAACGCACCGGCTTCGCTGCAGGCCAGCGCCTGGGTGGGGTTGAAGATCAGGGTCAGGTTGCAGTCGATGCCTTCGGCCTGCAGCACGCGCGCGGCTTCCACGCCTTCCCAGGTCGCAGCGATCTTGATCAGGATCTTCTCGCGCGGCACGCCGGCATCGGCATACATCTGGATGAATTGACGGGCCTTGGCCACGGTCGCGGCGGTGTCGTGGGCCTGGTCGGCATCCACTTCGGTGGAGACGCGGCCCGGCACCAGCGTGCTCAGCAGCGCACCGACGCCGATGGTCAGGCGGTCGGCCACGGCGTGCACCACGGCCTCGCGGTCGCCGCCCTGCTGGCGGCCCCAGGCCAGTTCGCGTTCGATCAGTTCCGCATAGACCGGCAGGTCCAGCGCCTTCTTCACCAGGGTCGGATTGGTGGTGCAGTCCACCGGCTGCAGGCGCTTGATCGCCTCGTAGTCACCGGTATCGGCAACGACCACGGACAGTTCGCGCAGCTGGGACAGTTTGGACGGGGTACTCATTACGGCTCCTGGTGCGGGGATTGCAGGGAAACTGATCGCGCGCGGTTCGCAGCGCAGGTCAGGGACGGTCGTTGTGGACCGCGCTCACGCGCAGCCGCAGCTTGCGGCCGCCCGGGGCGGTCCAGTCGATGCTCTGGCCAACGGCCAGGCCAAGCAGGGCGCTGCCGACGGGCGCCAGCACGGACACCTTGCCTTCATCGACATTGGCTTCGCGGGGGAAGACCAGGGTCAGGACATGCTTCTCGCCCGACACTTCATCTTCGCACTCCACGCGCGAATGCATCATGACGATGCCTTCGGGAATCTGGTCTGGCGGCAACACGGTTGCGCGGTTGAGCTCGTCGGCAAGCGTACGCGCGGCCGGCGTCTGGCTGTGTGCCGGGGATTCGAGCATGGCGTCCAGGCGGTCCATGTCGAGGGTGGAAACAGTGATCGACGGCGGAAGGCCGCTGGCGGTGTTCATGGTGACGCTCCTTGGTTGAAAGCCATGCAAAAGGCGGCACCTGCTGGCGCCGCCTGACTGTATTGTGGGGACAAATGCGGCCGGAATCGACTCCCGCCGGTTTCGATGCCCGGCTGCGGTGTCTCAGCCGTTCAGCACCGGCGTGGGCGGGGTGGCAGCATCGCCGCTTGGCGGGGCCAGCGCCTCCAGCGTGAACAGCGCATCGGGCAGGCGCTTGAACTGCTCGGCCAGCTCCATCAGGAACTCGTTCATTGCCGAGCTGCGCCGCCAGATCATGGCGATGCGACGGCTGGGACGGCCCTCGCCGACGAAGTCGAGCAGGCGGATGTTGTTCGAGCGCGGCACCGGCGGCTGTACCGACAGGCTGGGCAGCAGGGTGATGCCCACGTCGGCGGCGACCATCTGTCGCAGCGTTTCCAGGCTGGTGGCGCGGAATTCGGATTTTTCGTTGGCGCCGAACAGGCGACAGACTTCCAGCGCCTGGTCACGCAGGCAGTGGCCGTCTTCCAGCAGCAGCAGCTTCTGCGTGGCCAGTTCCTGTACGTCCAGATGCTCGCGCGTGGCCAGCGGGTGGCGGCCGGATACGGCCAGCAGGAACGGTTCCTCGAACAGGAATTCGGCGTGCAGCTGGTCGTCGATCACCGGCAGTGCCAACAGCGCGGCGTCGAGCCTGCCTTCGCGCAGGCGCTCCAGCAGCACATCGCTCTTTTCCTCCACCAGCAGCAGTTCCAGCTCGGGGAAGCGCGTGCGGATGCGCGGAATCACGTGCGGCAACAGATACGGGCCCAAGGTGGGGAAGATCCCCAGGCGCACCGTGCCCGCTTCGGGATCGCGGCTGCGTCGCGCCGCTTCCTTCAGCTGCTCCACTTCGGCCACGATCACCCGTGCCCGCGCGGCCGCTTCGTGGCCGGCGGGGGTCAACATCACCTTGCGCGGTGCGCGTTCCACCAGCGGCAGGCCCAGTTCCTCTTCCAGCTTGCGGATCTGGGTCGACAGCGTTGGCTGGCTGACGAAGCAGGAGGCGGCGGCCCGGCCGAAGTGCTTGTGATCGGCCAGGGCCACCAGGTATTTCAGGTCACGCAGGTTCATCCTCAGACCTCTCGGGGTACTGCACCGGCAGGGTGTGCCCAGCCGGTCGATGGTGCTCCCGATGGCCTGGGAACGTTGGATCAGGCCGCTTCGGCCACCGCACCGCTGCTCTTGGGAACCGAGGAGCGGATCAGGTGATCGAAAGCGCTCAGTGCGGCGGTCGAACCGGCGCCCATCGCGATGATGATCTGCTTGTAGGGTACCGTCGTGCAATCGCCTGCGGCGAACACACCCGGCAGATTGGTCTGCCCGCGGTCATCGATGACGATCTCGCCACGCGGCGAAAGGGCCACGGTGTCCTTCAGCCATTCGGTGTTCGGCAGCAGGCCGATCTGCACGAAGATGCCTTCCAGTTCGACGCGATGGGAGTCGCCGCCGACACGGTCCTTGTAGACCAGGCCGGTGACGCGGCTGCCGTCGCCCAGCACTTCGGTGGTCTGCGCGCTGGTCAGCACGGTGACATTGGCCAGGCTGCGCAGCTTCTTCTGCAGCACTTCGTCGGCACGCAGGCTGGAATCGAACTCCAGCAGGGTCACATGCGACACGATGCCGGCCAGATCGATGGCCGCTTCAACGCCGGAATTGCCGCCACCGATCACCGCCACGCGCTTGCCCTTGAACAGCGGGCCATCGCAGTGCGGGCAGTACGCCACGCCCTTGTTGCGGTACTGGTCTTCGCCGGGCACGTTCATCTGCCGCCAGCGCGCGCCGGTGGACAGGATCACCGAGCGCGACTTCAACACCGCGCCGTTTTCCAGCTGCACCTGCACCAGGCCGTCTTCGCCAGCGGGCACCAGCGCACTGGCGCGCTGCAGGTCCATGATGTCGACTTCGTACTCGCGCACGTGCTGTTCCAGCGCCGTGGCCAGCTTCGGGCCTTCGGTCTCCTTCACCGAAATGAAGTTCTCGATCGCCATGGTGTCCAGCACCTGGCCACCGAAACGCTCGGCGGCGATGCCGGTACGGATGCCCTTGCGCGCGGCATAGATCGCCGCAGCGGCGCCGGCCGGGCCACCACCGACCACCAGCACGTCGAAGGCGTCCTTGGCGGCGATCTTCTCGGCATCGCGCTTGCTGGCGTTGGTGTCCAGCTTGGCCACGATCTGCTCCAAGGTCATGCGGCCCTGGTCGAACACCGCGCCGTTGAGGTAGACGGTCGGCACCGACATGATCTCGCGCTGCTCGACTTCCTCCTGGAACAGCGCGCCGTCGATGGCCACGTGCTGGATGCGCGGGTTGAGCACCGCGGCCAGGTTCAGTGCCTGCACCACGTCCGGGCAGTTCTGGCAGGACAGCGAGAAATAGGTTTCAAACCGGTAGTCGCCTTCCAGGTTCTGCACCTGCTCGATCAGCTCGGCAGTGGCCTTGGACGGATGCCCGCCGACCTGCAGCAGGGCCAGCACCAGCGAAGTGAACTCGTGGCCCATCGGCAGGCCGGCGAAGGTCAGGTGGATGTCCTGGCCCGGCGTGCCCAGGTCGAAGGACGGCACGCGGCCATGGCCGTCGCGCAGCACCTGCAGCGAGATCTTGTCCGACAGGCTTTCCAGGGTCTGCAGCAGTTCCAGCATCTCCTGCGACTTGGCACCGTCGTCGGCATGCGCGGTGATCTGGATCGGGCGGGTCACGCGCTCCAGATAGGTCTTCAGCTGCGACTGCAGGTTGGCGTCCAACATGGTCTTCTCCTGGCTTCAGGCAAAACGGGGGCGTGGCACCGCTGTAGAAGGTAGCGGACCAGCGAGGGGGTAGGGGTGAACCCAAGAGGACAGCGCGGACCTGTGGAAGGGGCGATGCGGGCGCGGCCGTCTTGGGTTCACCCCCACGCCGGCGATGTGGCCGGCACGGGGATGGGCGCGCCGCAGCGTGGGGCTGCGGCAGGCCGGTGCTGCTTTAGATCTTGCCGACCAGGTCCAGCGACGGGGTCAGGGTCTTCTCGCCTTCCTTCCACTTGGCCGGGCAGACCTGGTTCGGGTTGGCGGCGGTGAACTGGGCAGCCTTCAGCTTGCGCAGGGTCTCGGAGACGTCACGGGCGATCTCGTTGGAGTGGATCTCCAGGGTCTTGATCACGCCTTCCGGGTTGATGATGAAGGTGCCGCGCAGGGCCAGGCCTTCTTCTTCGATGTGCACGCCGAAGGCGCGGGTCAGCTGGTGGGTCGGGTCGCCGACCAGCGGGAACTGGGCCTTGCCCACGGCCGGCGAGGTTTCGTGCCAGACCTTGTGCGAGAAGTGGGTGTCGGTGGTGACGATGTAGACCTCGGCGCCGGCCTTCTTGAACTCGGCGTAATGGTCAGCGGCGTCTTCGATCTCGGTCGGGCAGTTGAAGGTGAAGGCTGCCGGCATGAAGATCAGGACCGACCACTGGCCCTTCAGGGTGCTGTCGGAGACCTTGATGAACTCGCCATTCAGGTAAGCGTTGGCTTCGAACGGCTGGATCTGGGTGTTGATCAGGGACATCGTTTTTCCTCTGGGTGAAGGGGAGTGGGTGAATCGACAGGACCTAGGTTACTGGTTCCATTTCGATAAGGACAATGCATTGATTACATCTATTTGATAGATGCAGTCTATTGATGTGCGCTGAGCCGGCAATGAATCAGGCCACCTGCATCCTGCAACCCGCTGTATGACAAGGGAAATCATCAGCGGCTGCGGAAACCGGTCGATAGGTCTCTCATATCCCACCGCAGCGAATCCCGCCCCAGCGAACCTGAACGGTATCCAGACTCTACAATTGCGGGCCCACCGCCCGCGCCAGTGCCTGCCATGCCCGCCGATTTCGAACCGTCCCTGCGCCAGGTCGTGGCCGACGCCAGCGGCCGCCTGGGGGGCGTAGAGGCCCGTCATGAAGCGGAGCTGCTGCTGCTGCATGTGCTGCAGCGACCGCGCAGCTGGTTGTTCGCGCACGCCACCGATCCACTGCCCGCCGCCGAGCAGGCCGCGTTCGAGGCCTTGCTGGGCCGGCGCCTGGCTGGCGAGCCGGTGGCCTACCTGACCGGCCGTCGTGGTTTCTGGACCCTCGATCTGGAAGTCGACCCCGCCACTCTGATTCCGCGCCCGGAAACCGAACTGCTGGTGGAACTGGCGCTGGAGCGGCTGCCGCCGGACCGTGCACTGCGGTTGGCCGATCTTGGCACCGGCAGCGGCGCGATTGCATTGGCCCTGGCCAGCGAACGACCGCAGGCGCAGGTGCTGGCCACCGACGCCAGTTCCGCTGCGCTGGCGGTGGCGGCCCGCAACGCCGCGCGCCACGAGCTGGGCAACGTGCGTTTTGCTGAAGGTGGTCACGACTGGTACGCGCCGCTGCACGGTGAACGCTTCGACCTGATCGCCAGCAATCCTCCCTATATCGCGAGCGACGACCCGCACCTGCAACAGGGCGACCTGCGCTTCGAGCCGGCCACGGCGCTGGCCTCGGGCGTTGATGGGCTGGACGACATCCGTCGCATCATCGTCGGCGGCGGCGACCACCTGCAGCCCGGCGGCTGGCTGCTGATCGAGCACGGCTGGGACCAGGGCGATGCCATCGGCGCGCTGTTCGAGCAGGCCGGCTACATCGACGTGCAGACCGTGCAGGACCTGGAGCAGCGCGACCGGGTCACCCTGGGCCGGCGACCGGCCTAGAATGGGGGTTCTCCTGCCAAGGGCAGGGCACCACCACGGAGCTGCAAGCATGCGTACGCTGTACCCCGCCATCACCCCTTACGACGTCGGCACCCTGAAGGTCGACGACCGCCACACGCTGTACTTCGAACAGTGCGGCAACCCGGACGGCAAGCCGGTGGTGATGCTGCATGGTGGGCCCGGCGGCGGCTGCAGCGACAAGATGCGCCAGTTCCACGACCCGGCCAAGTACCGCATCATTCTGTTCGACCAGCGCGGTGCCGGTCGTTCCACCCCGCATGCCGATCTGGTGGACAACACCACCTGGGACCTGGTGGCCGACATCGAGAAGCTGCGCGAGCACCTCAAGGTCGATCGCTGGCAGGTGTTCGGTGGCAGCTGGGGCTCGACCCTGGCGCTGGCCTATGCGCAGACCCATCCGCAGCGCGTGACCGAACTGGTGCTGCGCGGCATCTTCATGCTGCGCCGCTGGGAGCTGGAATGGTTCTACCAGGAAGGCGCCAACCGCCTGTTCCCGGATGCGTGGGAGCACTACCTCAAGCCGATTCCGGCGGTGGAACGCCACGACCTGATTTCGGCCTTCCATCGCCGCCTGACCAGCGAAGACGAAGCAACGCGCTTGGACGCGGCCAAGGCCTGGGCGGTGTGGGAGGGCGCAACCAGCTTCCTGCACGTGGACGACGACTTCATCAACAGCCATGAAGACCCGCACTTCGCGCTGGCGTTTGCCCGCATCGAGAACCACTACTTCGTCAACGGCGGTTTCTTCGAAGTGGAAGACCAGCTGCTGCGCGACGCGCACCGCATCGCCGACATCCCGGGCGTGATCGTGCACGGCCGTTACGACGTGGTCTGCCCGCTGGCCAATGCCTGGGACCTGACCAAGGTGTGGCCGAAGGCGAAGCTGGAGATCACCCCGGCCTCGGGGCATTCGGCGTTCGAAGCAGAGAACGTCGACGCGCTGGTGCGTGCCACCGATAGTTTCGCCTGATCGTGGGGTAGTGCCGGCCGCTGGCCGGCAACGCCTTACCGGTAGCGCCGGGCCATGCCCGGCGGCTTTTGCGTTGAAACGCTCATCCACGCGCGGCGTGTATCTACCACGGCCCAGTAGAGCCAGGCCATGCCTGGCTGCTTTTGCGTTGAAACGTTCATCCACGCAAGGCGTGGATCTACTACGGCCCGGTAGAGCCAGGCCATGCCCGGCGGCTTTTGCGTTGAAACGTTCATCCACGCATGGCGTGGATCTACTACGGCCCGGTAGCGCCGGGCCATGCCCGGCGGCTTTTGCGTTGAAACGCTCATCCACGCATGGCGTGGATCTACCAATCCCCGGCCAACAACGCTTCGGCCAGCACCTGAAGTTTCGGTGAGTGCTGGCGCGAGGGCGGGTAGATCAACGACAGCGCGCGGCTGCGGCCTTCAAACGGCTGCAGCACGCGCTGCAGGCGGCCATCGGCCAACGCGTCGGCCACCGCGAAATCCATCACCTGCACGATGCCGATGCCCGCAATCGCTGCCTCCACCAACGGGTCGCCGCAGTCGAACACCATCTGCGTCGGCGGCGTGACCTCGCGCAGCTGCCCGTCCTGCAGGAACTGCCAGTCCACCAGCCGGCCGCTGCGCAGGTTGCGCACCGCCAGGCAGGCATGGTTCTGCAATGCCGCCACATCGGCCGGCTCACCCTGCGCGGCCAGGTAGGCCGGGCTGGCCACGGTCACCCAGCGCAGTGGCTTCAACGGACGCGCCACCATGCGCTGGTCGGCGATGGTGCCGGTGCGCAGGGCGGCGTCGAAGCCTTCCTCCACCAGATCCACCAGGCGGTCGCTGAGCACCGCTTCCACCTGCAGCTGCGGATGCTGCTGCAGCAACGGTCCCAGCAACGGCACCAGCACCTTGCGCCCGAACATCGACGGAGCGCTGATCTTCAGCACACCCGAGGGCGTACAGGGGCGGTCGGCCAGCAGCCGCTCGGCGTCTTCCATCCCGCACAGCAACGGTCCCACCTGCTCGACGAACTGCTGGCCATCCGGGGTCAGCGCGACATTGCGCGTATTCCGCTGCAGCAGCTTTACCCCCAGCGAGGCTTCCAGCCGGCCGATCGCGCGTGACAGCCCGGACTGGCTCAAGCCGAGCTGGCCGGCGGCGACGGTGAAGCTGCGCGCCTCAGCCACCTGCACCAGCATGCGCACCGCGTTGAGGTCCATCGAGGATCCATTCATGCGGAAAATCATGACAGAAATCGCGCTGAGGGGGTTTATTGATTCAGCTGCATCAATGAGACTGCCGTCCCCCCCTCCGAACCGGGCGCCGCATGCCTCCCCTGAAATACCCGCGCTGGGCGCTGACCCTGCTGGCCACCGCGCAGCTGATCATCGCTCTGGACGCCACCATCATCTTCGTCGCCCTGCACGACATGGGCCGCGCGCTGCAGATCAATGCGCAGCAGCTGCAGTGGGTGGTCAGCGCCTATACGGTGGCCTTTGGCGGCAGCCTGCTGCTGGGCGGGCGTGCGGCCGATCTGCTGGGCCGCCGCCGCTTCTACCGGCTGGGCATGCTGCTGTTCGCGCTGGCCTCGCTGCTGGGTGCGCTGGCGCCCAATGCCACGCTGCTGATCGTGGCACGTGCGGCGCAGGGCATCGGTGCGGCGCTGCTGTTTCCGGCCACCCTGGCCCTGATCAATACGCTGTATGCAGAAGGCCCGGTGCGCAACCGCGCGCTGGCAATCTGGAGCATGGCCAGCGCGGCGGGCCTCGCGCTGGGGTCGCTGCTGGGCGGTGTACTGACCCAAGCCTTCGGCTGGCCGGCGGTGCTGGCGGTGATCGTGCCGTTGGCCACGGCCTGTGCGGTCGCCGCGGGCGCGTGGCTGCCGGCCGATGGCCCGCGCGTGCGCGGCCGTTCCTTCGATCTGGCCGGTTGCCTCACCGTCACCGCCGGCGGCAGCCTGCTGGTCACCACCCTGGTGCAGGGGCCGGAATGGGGCTGGACCGCGCCGGCCACGCTCATCTGCCTGTTGCTGTCAGCCGTGCTGCTGACGGTGTTCGTACAGATCGAAAAGCGCAGCCGCGACCCGCTGATGCAGTTCGCGCTGCTGCGCCTGCCCGGCCTGCGTGCAGCACTCGGCCTGACCTTCGCGTTCATGAGCAGCTATGGCGTGCAGTACTACTTCCTGGCGCTGTACTTCCAGGATGGCTACGGCTGGAGCCCGCTGCAGGCCGGCATGGCCTTCCTGCTGCCGACGCTGGTATGCACCTTCGGCATCCGCATTGCCGAGCGCATGCTGCAGCGCCGTTCGCCGCGGCAGGTGCTGGCCTGGGGCTTCGCCGCCGGTGCCATCGGCATCACCGCGGTGGCGCTGGCGATGCCGCACGGCGCCAGCTACTGGCCGCTGCTGCCGGGCATCGTGGTGCTCAGCGTGGGCCAGGGCATGAGCTGGACGGCGATGTGGATCGTGGCCGGGCAGGGCGTGCCGGGGCCGCAGCAGGGTGTAGCGTCGGGCATGGCCGCTACCGCACAGCAGATCGGCGGCGCGTTGGGACTGGCAGTACTGGTAATGGTGGCCAACGCCGCACGCGGCACGCAGGCGGCAACCAGTCCTGATGCCCTGCAGGGCATGATCAATGCACAGTACGGCGCAGCGCTGTTCGCCGCGCTCGGCGTGCTCATCGCGCTGGGCCTGCGTCCGGCACGGGTAGACTGCAGCTCTCCCGACGCGCTGCCCAACGACGCATGATTGCACTGCTTGATCTTCGCCAGACGCTGGACGCGTTTGCCGCCTGCAATGACGACCACGACGTATGGGCGTCGTTCGGCTGGGTGCATGCCAGCGAGGGCGATCTGCTGGCTGCGCGTTTCTGGTTGCCGGCAGATGAAGACGCCGCGTTCGATGATGACGGTGAAGTGCCCGAGGCCGTGCAACCGTTCCGGTCGATGGATGCGCTGATGCTGCGGTAGTGCCGGCCGCTGGCCGGCAACTGCAATGATCCAGCTATCCTGAGGTTGCCGGCCAGCGGCCGGCACTACCGATCCCGGGCAGATCTACATCATGCGTGGATGTACCGATTCCGGGTAGATCCACGCCATGCGTGGATGCGGTCATCCCAACGCCAACAACTGCGGCTGCAAGGCGCTGAAAATACGCGCCAGCCGCTCCGCCCATGCCTGCTGCCCGGCGGCATCGGCGATCAGGTCCTGGCGGATTTCCAGTTCCACATGCACCAGGCCGCGACCTTCGCCATGCACCGGCACCGCGTAGTCGCTGCTGCTGTTGACCGAATACGGTTCGTTGTCGCCCACCACCAGGTCGCCTTCATCGCGCAGTGCCTGCAGCAACGCGTGGGCAAAGCGTGTGTCCTGGTGGTACAGCACGCCGGCGTGCCAGGGGCGCTGCATGCCGTTCATCACCGGGGTGAAGCTGTGCATCATCACCAGCAGCGTCGGCCGTCCCGCAACGCGGCGCGCCTCCAGTTCGGCATCGATGCGTGCATGGTAGGGCGCGTGGATCGCATCGATGCGCTGCTGCCGCTGTGCGGGCGACAGCCCGGCATTGCCCGGCACCAGGGTGTGGTCGCTGACCTCGGGAATCAGCGTGGGCGAAACCAACGGCCGGTTGCAGTCGATCAGCAGCCGCGAATAGGTCTGCTCGATCGCCCACGCATCCAGCCGCTCGGCCAATGCACGGGTGGTGCCGCCGATGCCGATGTCCCAGCCGATATGCCGGTCCAGTTCGGCCTGCGGCAATCCAAGGTCGGCCAGTGCACGCGGCACCTGTTGGCCGGCATGGTCGGCCAGCAGCAGGAACGGTGAGGCGCCCTGCGCACGGTGCACGCTGAAGATCGCCGGATCGTCGGCGCCCAGCAGTGCCGGCAGCGCGCGCAGGTCGGCGTCAGCCACGGGGCCGGCCGTCCAGGTGGTGCTCGATCATCCACAGGCCGGCCCACAGCTTGGCATCGGCTTCATAGCCTTCGGCCATTTTCTGCACCAGCCAGGCGGCCGCCTGCGTGCGCGGCACTTCATGCACGGTGATGTCCTCGCTCTCGTCGCCGCCGCCTTCGCCGATGCGACGCAGGCCGGTGGCACGCACGAAGGCGATCTTCTCGCTGCTGGCACCGGAGGAGGTGGGGCCGATCATCAGCACTTCGGCGTGCTCGGCGGTCCAGCCGGTTTCCTCTTCCAGCTCGCGTACAGCGGAAACTTCGATGGACTCGCCCGCATCGATGTCGCCGACCAGCCCGGCCGGCATCTCGATGGTCGACGCCTGCAGCGGCACGCGGAACTGTTCGACGAACAGCACCTTGTCCTCGGGGGTGACGGCAATGATGATCGCGGCCAGGCCGCCGGCGTGGGTGCGTTCGCTGTATTCCCAGCTGCCACGCACGACCATGCGCTGGTACTTGCCTTCGTAGACGACACGCGGTGCTTCGGTGTTGCGCTGGCTCATGCGGGCTCGCTGGAAGTAGGGACGGGGTCGGAAATGCCGGCGGCACTGAACAGCCGGCGGCGGGTCATGGGGCCGAAGCGCAGGGTCTGGCACAGGCCGCCGAGCAGCTCTGGATCGGCCGCCTGGCGCGGCATGCCGGGCTGGCAACCTTCCAACGGTGCGTCCAGTGCGATGGTGGTCAGCTGGCGCCAGAGCTGGGCGTGCTCGCGCTGCTCGCGCAGGCGCACGGCCATCTGGGCCGCGCCGCGCAGGCGCAGGAACGGCACTTCGTCCAGGCGTTCGAACAGCACGTCCATGCTGCCGAAATGGGCCAGCAGCACGGCCGCCGACTTGGCACCGACACCGCTGATGCCCGGAATGTTGTCGACCGCATCGCCACACAGCGCCAGGTAATCGGCGATCTGGTGCGCGTGTACGCCGTGCCGGGCCTTGACCCCGGCCACGTCCCAGCGCTGGTTGCGTGCGTAATCCCATTGCTCGTCATGGTCGAGCAGCAGCTGAGACAGGTCCTTGTCGGCGGAAATGATCACGCCGCGATGGCTGCTGCGGTGGCCATGCAGGGCGCTGCCGATCAGGTCGTCGGCTTCGTAATCATGGTGGGCAAGCACCGCCAGGCCGAGCGCTGCGCACAACGCCTTGCAGTGCACGAACTGGCGCTTGAGCGCTTCCGGCGCCGGGTCCCGATTGGCCTTGTAGGCCGGGTACAGGCGGTGGCGGAAGCCGCTGTCCAGTGCTTCGTCGAAGGCGATGGCGATGTGCCGGGGGCGTTCGCGCTCCAGCAGGTCCAGCAGGAAACGGGCGAAGCCGTGCACGGCGTTGGTCGGCCAGCCCTGGCTGTCCTGGAATTCGTCCGGCAGCGAATGCCAGGCGCGGAACACGTAGATGCTGGCGTCGACCAGGTACAGCGGCGGCGGTATCGCCACGGGAATCACGGCGTTCACTGGCCGGTCCAGTCCTGCAGCAGGGCCGCGGCATCGGGGCGCTCGCGCTCAGGGACTTCGGCCTTGGGCGTGCCGATGTGGATGAAGCCGGCAATGCCTTCGCCCTCGGCCAGCCCCAGGTGGGCGTGCACGGCAGGATCGAAGGCCATCCATGCGGTCAGCCACTGCGCGCCGAAGCCCAGCGCCTGTGCCGCCTGCAACAGAGCAAAGCACACACAGCCGGCGGTCATCAGCTGTTCCTGTGCCGGTACCTTCGGGTCCGGGCGGGGGCTGGCCACCACCACGATCACCAGCGGTGCATGGCTGAAGCGCTGGCGGTCCTTCTCGAACACGGCGTCGCCGGCATGCGGGTCGCGCTCACGGCTGCGCGCGGCCAGGAAGTCGCCCAGAGTGTGACGCGCATCGCCGGCGATCTTCAGGAAGCGGAACGGTACGCGCTTGCCGTGGTCGGGCACGCGGACCGCCGAGGTCAGCATCCGCTGCAGGGTGGCCGGGTCCGGTCCGGGCTCGCCCAGTTGCCGCGAGGGCACCGAGCGGCGGGCATCCAGGGCGAGCAGGGCGGCAGGGTCGGGCATGGAGTCTGAACCGGTCATCACGGGTCGCTGATTATAGTCGGGGAGGTAGATGACGCCGTTTGTGTCGCGTCAGACCCCTGAATAGCAAACTGTGATGAACATCATGCCACTGGCGGATCACGGAGCCCCGCTTCCCCTCGCCTCGCAGGCCCCGCACGGCTTACGATACGTAATATTGCCGGGCCGCCGTTCATGAGGTTTGAAGTGAGGACTGTTTCACTGTCCGCGATGGGCTGGGCGGCCTACCATCGAGGGACCGGTGCATGGGGTGTACCGGCCGTCGCGATGTCCATGATGTCTGTCGCACCAGAGAAGGTGGGGAGCCTTCCCGAATGATGAGCGCGCCCACTCCGATGGGATCGCCGGGCCGTGACCCGGCCCAGCTCCAGCTTGCCCGGGACATCGTCCTGCCGGCGTTGTGCCAGGCCTTTGGCGCGGCACTGGCCCGCTTCGACGATGCCCTGTTCGACCGTGCCGGCAATGCCGGCTCGTCGCAGTTGCTGTTCCTGGACGCGATGCGCGAGCTGCGCCGCCGCCGTGAGGAGATCGCCGGTGGCTTTGCCGGCCATCTTGGCCATGCCTGGGACGGTCTGGCTGCAGGCGAGCCGCTCTCTGCCGAGCTGACCCTGGCCGGGCAGGCCCAGGATGGCCTGAGCCTGGTGCCGGAACATGTACTGGAATCGCGGTTGGCGGTGCGCAACTTCGCCACCGTGCTGCTGCGCGACTTCAAGCCGGTGCTGGCGCGGCTCGACCGCCGCCTGGGCTGGCTGGGCGGCGGTATCGAACTCGACGCCGACCGCAACCCGATCAGCCCCGAGCATCTGGGCGTGGCCATCCACGAAGCCTTCGCCGGCTGTGAGCTGGCCCCGGAAGTACACCTGGTGCTGATCAAGCTGTGCGAGCGCGACCTGCGCGCGCCGGTGGGCCGCATCTACGAGAAGCTGGACGAGCACCTGGCCGCGGCCGGGGTGATGTCGCAGATGGGTGCCCCGCGCCGACCACTGTCGCCGGCCCCGGCGCAGCACGTTCCGCATGGCCTGGATGATCTGGTCGAGCAGCGCACGGCGCCGGGCGTTGACAACGAATTCAATGACGACGAACAGGCCGCACCGGCCTGGGCGCAGCGATTTGCCGCGCGCTGGTCGGAGCGTCGTGGCCACATGCAGCAACATGCTGGTGGCGAGGAGAACCCGTCCGGTGAAGCCTATTCCGGCCAGCAGGGCATGCTGCTGGAAGCCCTGCACGAACTGCTGCAGCAGACCCGCCACGTGCGCGACGACGCAACCTCTGCGGCGCAGGTCGCGGTCGGCCAGCATCGCCCGTTGAGCCAGCGCGAAATGATGTCGGTGCTGTCGCTGCTGCAGGCCACGCCCAGTGCGACCCTGCGTGCGGCGATCGGCGAGGACGGCGAATCGTTGGCGCAGCGGCTGAAGAGCGAAGTGCTGTCCAGCGCTACCCGGCTGGGCGTCGACCCGGGCCAGACCCGGCTGGACGCGCAGGACGAGGATGCGATCGACCTGGTCGGCATGCTGTTCGACGTGATGCTCGATGAGCGCGAACTGGAAGGCCGCTCGCGCGAGCTGATCGGCCGCCTGGTGGTTCCGTTCGTGAAGGTGGCGATGCTGGACCGCCGCATGTTCGTGCAGAAGACCCATCCGGCGCGCAAGCTGCTCAACTCGCTGGCCGAAGCCTGCGAGGGCAACACCGGCGAAAGCCAGGCCGAACGCATGCTGATGGCCAAGGTGGAGGAGATCATCGAGCGGCTGGTCGCCGAGTTCAACGAGAACTTGGCGATCTTCCTGACCCTGGAAGAAGAATTCCGCGATTTCCTGGTACAGCACCGCCGTCGCGTGGAAATCGCCGAGCGCCGGGCCGCCGAGACCCAGCGCGGCCAGGAAAAACTGGAAATGGCCCGCACCCGTGCCGGCGCCGAACTGGATCGCCGCATCGGCGATGCCACCCTGCCGCCGGCCATCGCCGAGTTCCTGCGCCAGCCCTGGCAGCACCACCTGACCCTGGCGCTGCTGCGCGAGGGCGAGGAGGGTGCCTCGGTGGCCGAGGCGCTGACCCTGGCTGATGGCCTGCTTGAGGAAGTGGCCGAGGCCCGCCGGCAGATCGTCGGCAAGCCGTGGCTGCAGGCCTGGCAGCCGATGCTGGCCAAGGTGTTTGCCAGCGTCGGCGTGCATGGCGACGCAGCCACCGCAGCCATCGATGCGCTGCACGACACATTGCAGGGCATCGCCGAATCGCGACCGGAGCTGCAGCGCGCGTTGCCGGAGCTGCCGCAGGTGGTGCTGCCCGCGCCGCCGGCCCCGGAAACACCGGCAGTGGAACTGGGCGGTACCTTCAATACCGACGATTTCGACAATGCCGATGCCGACCGCTTCCGCCGGATGGAGATCGGCAACTGGCTGGACTTCGTCGACAAGGATGGCAAGGTGCAGGCGGGCAAACTGTCCTGGATCAGCCCGATTTCCTCGCGCCTGCTGTTCGTCAACCGGCGTGGCGTGCGCTTCTGCGTGGCCTCACCCGAAGAACTGGCGGTGATGGTGCGGCTGGGTCGCCTGCGTCCCCACATCGACGATGGCGCCTTCGACAGCGCCATGCAGGGCGTGCTCGACCGCCTCGACCCGGGTGGTGCGACGCTGCACTGAGCCACGTACGCCTGCTAGGATCGGACCCACTCACCGATCAGCGGGAATCTGCATGGCCGTGGCGTTGCTGGGGATCAAGGAGACCGCGCCGGGCGAACGACGCGTTGCGCTCACGCCGGAAACGGCGCGCAAGCTCGGTGCGCTGGGCATCACCGTGTGGTATCAGCCGGGTGCGGGCCAGACGGCCGGTTTCACCGATGCCGCCTACGACGACGCAGGTGCCCGCGCCTTCGACGCCGCCCGTTGGGCCGAGATCGACATCCTGCTGTGCGTGCAGGCGCCACCGGCCGAGGTACTGGCCCAGCTCAAGCCGGGCGCCAGTGTGGTCGGCCTGCTGACCCCGGCGGCCGACCCTGCGTTGGCCGCATTGGCCTCGGATGACCGCCTGCACCTGTTCCCGCTGCAGCAGTTGCCGCGCACCACGCGCGCACAGGCGATGGACGTACTCAGTTCGCAGGCCGGCATGGCCGGCTACAAGGCGGCATTGATTGCTGCCGAACGCGCGCCGCGCTTCTTCCCGATGCTGACCACGGCGGCCGGTACCGTGCGTCCAGCCAAGGTGCTGGTGATCGGCGCCGGTGTCGCCGGCCTGCAGGCCATTGCCACCTCACGCCGCCTGGGTGCGCAGGTGGAGGGCTTCGACGTGCGCCCGGAAACCCGCGAACAGATCCAGTCGCTTGGTGCGCGCTTCCTCGACCTGGGGGTGAGCGCGGTAGGCGAGGGCGGTTATGCGCGGGCGCTGACCGATGAAGAGCGTGGTGAACAGCAGCGCCGTCTTGGCGACCACCTGCGCAGCGTGGACGTGGTGATCTGCACTGCCGCGGTGCCGGGACGTCAGGCGCCGACGATCGTCACCGCCGCGATGGTCGAAGGCATGGCCGCCGGCAGCGTGATCGTCGATCTGGCCGCCGAGAGCGGTGGCAACTGCGCGTTGACCGAGCCCGGCCAATGCATCGAGCACCAGGGCGTGACCATCGATGGCCCGCTGGGCCTGGCCAGCCGGGGTGCCACCCAGGCCAGCGAGATGTATGCGCGCAACCTGATGAACTTCGTCGCCCTGTTCGTGCGCGACGGCCAGCTGGGCTTCGACTGGGAAGACGAACTGCTGGCGAAAACGCGCTGGCAGGCGTAAGCCGGTAGCGCCGGGCCATGCCCGGCGGGTGCAGCGACATCCGGTGAACCCGCGGGCATGGCCCGGCGGTCCGCCTTCGATGGCGGGTTACCGCGGCTTCGCCGGCGGCGGGTTGTCCCGCACCCATTCCCTGCGTTCGTCTGCGGTCATCTGCGACCAGCGCTCGCGCATGGCATCGCGCTGGGCCGGACTGAGGTCACGCATCTGGCCGAACAACGCCCGGGCCTGCTCGCGCTGTTCCGGGCTCATGTGCTCGAAGCGGCGCAGGCCGCGGCGGGCCTTGTCGCGTTCTTCCGGGCTCATCGACTGCCAGCGCTGGCCGTGCGACAGCATGCGCTGGCGCTGCGCGGAATCGGCGCCGTTCCAGCGGTCACGCAGTGGGGCCAACAGCGCTTCGCGCTGGGCCGGGCTCAGCTGTTCCCAGTTCGGCAGCGGCGCGGCAGCCGGTGCCGGCCGCGCGGCAGGCACCGGCGCGGTGGCCTGCGCCAGTGCCGATGCAGCGGGCAGCAGGGTCAGGGCGATCAGCAGGGGCAGGGAGGGGTATCGCAGCATGGTTCACTCCATCGCCAGGTCGTTGTCGCCCAGCCACAGGTACAGATCGGGATTCTCGTCGTACAGCACGCCATTGTCTTCTTCCGCAGCGACGATCGGCGTGCTGATCGGGCCCTGGTGATCGCCCGGGCCGACGAACTGGACGCCGATGCCCAGCGCGATCACCAGCGAACAGGCGCTGGCCAGCCACCAGCGCCAGCGCCCGGCGTGCGCCGCACCGGCGTTGTGACGGGCACTGCGCAGGCGTGCCAGGGTGGCCGGCGACAGCGCCTGCAGCGACTGCGCGTGCAGGCTGCGCAGGGCGTCATCGGAAGGCAGGGGGCGGTTCACGGGTGCATCTCCAGTTGATTCTGCAGCGCCTGTCGGGCGCGCGCCAGATGGGTCTTTACCGCGCCTTCGCTGCAGCCCATGGCGCGGGCGGTGGTGGCCCCGTCCAGGTCCTGCAGCACGCGCAGGGTGAATGCCTCGCGCTGGCGGGCGGGCAGGTCGCGCAGTGCTTGCACCAGCTGCTGGTACTGCTGGCGCTGCTCGTGCGCCTGCGAAGGGTCCGGTGCGGGGTCGGCCCAGTCGATCTCGCCGCCATCGGCATCCTGGTTGTCGCGCCAGAACGGCAGGCGGAAACGGCGGCGGCGCTGCAGGTCGATCACGCGCCGGCGCAGGATGCTCCAGAACAACGGCGCCCACTCGGCGGCCGGCTTGTCGGCATAGTCCAGCATGCGCAGCAGCGCGTCCTGCACCGCATCCAGCGCGTCATCACGCTGGCGCAGACCGGCCTCGGCGAAGCGGAAGGCGCGCGGCCCGACGCTGGCCAGGAACGCTTCCAGCGAGGCCGGAACGGCGTCGGCATCGGTGGTTGAGGGGACAGGGCTGCTCACCAGCACAGGGTACGGTTCCTCGGCAGGGGTCACCATCGACAACGCGTGAGCGCGGCCGTGGTTGACCGGGACGCGCGCAGGGTTCAGCCCATGGTTATGATGGGGCGACGAAGACAGAGCAGGAGCGTTGCCGGTGAGTGACGGGTTCGTGGCGCTGTACATCTTCATGCTGGCCGCCATTGCCGGCCACGTGATCACTTCCCGGGTCCCGGTGATCCTGCATACCCCGTTGATGTCGGGCTCCAACTTCATCCATGGCATCGTGCTGATCGGCGCGATGGTGGTGCTGGGGCACGCACAGACGCCGTTGGAGAAGGTGCTGGGGTTCCTCGCCGTGGTGCTCGGCGCCGGCAACGCCGCCGGCGGCTATGTGGTCACCGCGCGCATGCTGGAAATGTTCAAGCCGAGCGTGCGCAAGGCCGGCAACGATGAACCGAAGGAGCCGCAGGCTTGAACATCAGCACCGTCGAACTGCTCGATTGGCTGGTCAAGGCCAGCTACCTGGTCGCCGCCACCCTGTTCCTGCTCGGCCTGCAGCGCATGGCCTCGCCGATGACCGCAAGCAGCGGTATCCGCTGGGCGGGGCTGGGCATGCTGCTGGCCACGGTGGCGACCTTCTTCCTGCCCGAACTGCACAACGTGCCGCTGATCCTGGTGGCACTGCTGCTGGGGGCCGGCCTGGCCTGGTGGTCGGCGGGCAAGGTCGCCGTCACCGACATGCCGCAGATGGTCGCGCTGTACAACGGCATGGGCGGCGGCTCGGCGGCCGCCATCGGTGCGGTGGAACTGCTGCGCTATGCGTTCCTGGCCAATCGCGATACCACCCACTGGAGTGCGCAGGCGCTGGCCGATCTGGCCGCGCGGCAGCCGTCCGGCACGGTGCTGGTGCTGGCGGTGGTGGGCGCGGCGATCGGTGCGGTGTCGCTGTCCGGCTCGGTGATCGCCTGGGCCAAACTCGATGGCCGCCTCGACAAGCGCGTGACCTGGCCGGGCCAGCAGGTGATGAACCTGCTGGTGGCGCTGGCCGTGGTGGTGCTGGGCATCATCGCCGCCAGTACGCTCAGCACGTGGGCGATCGTCGCCTTCTTCGTGCTGGCCCTGGCGCTGGGCGTGTTGATGACGTTGCCGATCGGTGGCGCCGACATGCCGGTGGTGATCTCGCTGTACAACGCGTTCACCGGCCTGGCGGTGTCGTTCGAAGGCTACGTGCTGGGCAACGAGGCGCTGATCATCGCCGGCATGATGGTCGGTGCGGCCGGCATTCTGCTGACCCGGTTGATGGCCAAGGCGATGAACCGGCCGATCCGCAACGTGCTGTTCTCCAACTTCGGTGGTGGCGCCGGTGGTGAGGCGCAGGCGATTTCCGGTTCGCAGAAGCCCATCGAGGCGGCCGACGTGGCGGCGATGATGGGCTTTGCCGAACGCGTGGTGATCGTGCCCGGCTATGGCATGGCCGTGGCCCAGGCCCAGCACAAGATCTGGGAGCTGGCGCAGCGGCTGATCACGCGCGGGGTGAAGGTCAAGTTCGCCATCCACCCGGTGGCCGGGCGCATGCCCGGGCACATGAACGTGCTGCTGGCCGAAGCGGGGGTGCCGTACGACCTGATCGCGGACATGGACGACATCAATCCCGAGTTCGCCACTACCGACGTGGTGCTGGTGATCGGCGCCAACGACGTGGTCAACCCGGTGGCGCGCACCGATCCGGCCAGTCCGATCTACGGCATGCCGGTACTGGACGTGGTCAATGCCCGCAACGTGGTGGTGATCAAGCGCGGCAAGGGTACCGGCTTTGCCGGTATCGAGAATGCGCTGTTCTATGCCGACAACACCCGCATGCTCTACGGCGATGGTGCCGAGGCGGCGGCGTCGTTGGTCAGCGAGCTGAAGGCGCTCGACGGCGGGCATTGAGGGTTGGGGTCGGATCCCTTTCCGCAGGAAAGGGCTCTGACCCCGGATCCAACCACCCCATCCACGCATGGCGTGGATCTACCAGGGCATCACCGGCGCGATCAACGCGCCAGCCAGGCGCCTACGGCGACGCCCACCGCCAGCCACAGCCACTCGACCACGCCATTGGCCAGGGTGATCAGCGTCCAGGCCAGGTGCGGGCCCATCCGCAGCGAGGCGTCCCAGGGGTTCAGGCCCATCGAACCGCCCATCCAGGCACTGGCGATCGCCCAGTTCGAGATCGCGGCCACCAGCAGCGTGCCCAGCACGACCAGGGCGATGCGAAGCTTGCCGGGACCGAGCGTGCCCAGACGCAGCATGAATACCAGTTCCAGGGCGGTCAGTACCGCCATCCAGCCGACCGGACGGCCGGTGAACAGGGCGATCAGCATCCAGGCGAGGGGGGCGGTGGCCAGCGCCAGCAACAACATGAAGGGCCAGAGCCAGGTAACGGTCCTGGCGCGTGCGGCATTGGAGGACATCGAAGCTCCTGAAGGTCGCCCACAGGATACTGTGGTTTGCCGCAGTGCACCGGCGAGGGCGGGGCGCCTACGCTAGAATGGCCGCTTGCGTGGCTTATGCCGCAGCCCCATATCGGTCCCCATGTATTCCCGTAGCAGCGAACCTGTCCACTTCGAACGCGATTGCGAGGCCGTGATGGTCCCGCAGGGCGACACCGTGACCTTGCCCGCCGGCAGCTATGGGTACATCACCCAGGCGCTGGGCGGCAGTTATTCGGTGTTCGTCGAGGGCAATCTGTTCCGCATCGCCGGCAAGGATGGCGATGCCATCGGCAAGGAGGCGCCGGCACCGCTGGAACTGCCCGACGATGCCAGCGACGAGCAGGTCGAGCAACTGGTCTG
Source organism: Stenotrophomonas sp. 2694 (assembly GCF_040548715.1). Classification (NCBI taxonomy): domain Bacteria; kingdom Pseudomonadati; phylum Pseudomonadota; class Gammaproteobacteria; order Lysobacterales; family Lysobacteraceae; genus Stenotrophomonas; species Stenotrophomonas sp. 2694. Next base: position 38,976 of record NZ_JBEPSG010000016.1, on the reverse strand, counting down.
GCAGCAGCTGCGCACCTGTTTCGACCCGGAAATTCCGGTCAACATCGTCGAACTGGGCCTGGTCTACGAGGTGGAGATCAAGCACCTGGACGAAGGGCAGCGCGAGATCGACGTGAAGATGACCCTGACCGCGCCTGCGTGCGGCATGGGCGACATCCTGGTCGACGACGTGCGCAGCAAGCTTGAAATGATCCCGACGGTGGCCGAGGCCGACGTCGAGCTGGTCTTCGACCCGCCGTGGAACCAGCACATGATGTCCGAGGCCGCACGGCTCGAAACCGGCATGCTTTGACCCACGGCCCGCAGTGACGCGGGCCCGGCATTACCCGCAACCAGAACAGGAAATCTCCGGTGTCCCAGTCCATTCCCAGCTTCGCCGTCACCCGTTCGGACCACCCGCGCAGCGCTGAAGAGCGCGCCCAGATCCTGGAGAAGCCGGGCTTCGGCCTGCACTTCACCGACCACATGGTGGAAGTGCGCTGGGACAAGGATGCCGGCTGGCACAACGCCAACGTGCGTGCCTATGGTCCGCTGCAGCTGGACCCGGCCGCGGCCGTGCTGCACTACGGCCAGGAGATCTTCGAAGGCATCAAGGCCTACCGCCATGCCGATGGTTCGATCTGGACCTTCCGCCCCGATGCCAACGGCCGTCGCCTGCAGCGTTCGGCGCAGCGCCTGGCGTTGCCGGAACTGCCGGTGGAGATCTTCGTCGAATCGCTGAAGCAGGTGATCGCCGTCGACAGCGCCTGGGTGCCGTCGGCCGATGAGTCGAGCCTGTATTTCCGTCCGTTCATGATCGGCGATGAAGCGTTCCTTGGCGTGCGCGGCGCGCACAAGGCCGGCTACTACGTCATCGCCAGCCCGGCTGGCCCGTACTTCGCCAAGGGCGTCGCCCCGGTGTCGATCTGGCTGTCCACCGAGTACGCGCGTGCGGCCAAGGGCGGTACCGGTGCGGCCAAGTGCGGTGGCAACTACGCCGCGTCGCTGTTGCCGCAGCAGAAGGCGCAGGCACAGGGCTGCTCGCAGGTGCTGTTCCTGGACCCGGTCGAAGGCAAGTACCTGGAAGAACTGGGCGGCATGAACGTGTTCCTGGTCTACAAGGACGGCACCCTGGTCACGCCGGAACTGTCCGGCAGCATCCTCGAGGGCATCACCCGCGAGAGCATCCTGCAGCTGGCCCGCGACCGCGGCATGAAGGTCGAAGAGCGCAAGGTCACCATCGATGAGTGGAAGCAGGGCGTGACCTCCGGCGAGATCGCCGAAGTGTTCGCCTGCGGTACCGCTGCGGTGGTCACCCCGATCGGCCAGCTGAAGGGCGAAGGCTTCTCGGTGGGCGACATCAATGCGCCGGCTGGCGAAGTGACCATGTCACTGCGCAAGGAACTGACCGACATCCAGTACGGTCGCCTGCCGGACCGCCACGGCTGGCTGGTCAAGCTGGGCTGATCGCCTGCGCTGAACGCTGGCGCCGGGTTACGCCCGGCCGCATCCCCGGAAAGCCCGTCCCCGCGACGGGCTTTCTGCGTTTCAGGCGTACGTCCGCCGGGCATGGCCCGGCGCTACCAGGATCAACGGCTCCCCCTGCGCGCGGCGATGCCCGGCGAATGTACGCGTACCACGGTAGCGCCGGGCCATGCCCGGCGGCTGTTCGCCGATGTCGGCAAAGACATGGTGGGACAGGACATTCCGCAGTCAGGTACGTGCAGCTGACGCGAAAGTTCCTTCACCTTCACAAACCCTCGACCCGGAAAGTCTCAGATCCAACATTTCATCTTGCTGAAAAGACGCTGAAAATCTTGTGGTGTCCGGTTTGAGCCACTAGCGTCATCAACACAGCGGATGGTCAGGGGAATCCGCTGGCTCGCCGGACCCGAACCTCGCCATCGCAAGCCAGCCCACGGTTCAGGCCGGTGCTTCTGCCGATTCCGGCATTCCTACCATTAGAAGGGAAATCCGATGTCCCAGGTAACGCAACCGCGTGTGCGTCGTGTGTGGGTGGTCCTTGGTGCGTCCGTCCTGTCATCGCTGCTGCTGGCCACGCCTGCGCTGGCCGGTGATGTCCAGCTCAGCGGCCTGCAGTCCGCGCCGACCCACCAGCGTTTCATCGTGAAGTACCGCGACGGCAGTGCGCCGGTGGCCAACACCACCGCGCTGGCCTCTTCGCTGAAGACGGCCGCTGCCGGCATCGCCAGCAGCCAGGGCCGCGCGCTGGGCCTGCAGCAGGTCCGCAGGCTTGCCGTCGGCTCCACCGTGGTCAGGACCGACCGTGCGCTGGACCAGGCCGAATCCGAGCTGCTGATGCGCAAGCTGGCCGCCGACCCGAACGTCGAATACGTCGAAGTCGACCAGATCATGCGCGCGACGCTGATCCCCAACGACACCCGTTTCAGCGAGCAATGGGGCTTCGGTACGTCCAACGCCTCGATCAACGTGCGTCCGGCCTGGGACAAGGCCACCGGCACCGGTGTGGTCGTGGCCGTGATCGATACCGGCATCACCAACCATGCCGACCTCAACGCCAACATCCTGCCCGGCTATGACTTCATCAGCGACGCGGCGATGGCGCGCGATGGCGGTGGCCGTGACAGCAATCCCAACGATGAGGGTGACTGGTACGGCGACAACGAGTGCCAGGCCGGTTATCCGGGCTCGAACTCCAGCTGGCATGGCACCCACGTGGCCGGCACGGTCGCTGCGGTGACCAACAACAGCACCGGCGTGGCCGGTACCGCCTTCAACGCCAAGGTCGTGCCGGTGCGCGTGCTCGGCAAGTGCGGCGGCTACACCTCCGACATCGCCGACGCGATCGTATGGGCCTCCGGTGGCACGGTCAGCGGTGTGCCGGCCAATGCCAACCCGGCCGAGGTCATCAACATGTCGCTGGGCGGCGGCGGCAGCTGCTCGACCACTTACCAGAACGCGATCAACGGCGCGGTCGGCCGCGGCACCACCGTGGTGGTCGCTGCCGGCAACAGCAACACCAACGTCTCCAGCGCGGTACCGGCGAACTGCCCGAACGTGATCGCCGTGGCGGCCACCACCTCGGCGGGTGCGCGTGCCAGCTTCTCCAACTACGGCACCGGCATCGACATCTCCGCACCGGGCCAGAGCATCCTGTCCACCCTCAACAGCGGCACCACCACCCCGGGCAGCGCCAGTTACGCATCCTACAACGGCACCTCGATGGCGGCACCGCACGTGGCGGGCGTGGTTGCACTGATGCAGTCGGTGGCACCGAGCCCGCTCAGCCCGGCGCAAGTGGAAAGCATCATCAAGAGCACCGCGCGTCCGCTGCCGGGTGCGTGCTCGGGTGGTTGCGGCGCCGGCATCATCGACGCCGATGCCGCGGTGACTGCCGCGATCAACGGCACCACGCCCAACCCGGGTGGCACCGTGCTGCAGAACAACGTGCCGGTTACCGGCCTCGGCGCAGCCAGCGGTGCATCGCTCAGCTATACCGTCAACGTCCCGGCTGGCAGCACGCAGCTGCGCGTGGCGATCAGTGGCGGCAGCGGTGATGCCGACCTGTACCTGCGCCAGGGCAGTGCCCCGACCGACACCGTCTACACCTGCCGCCCGTACCTGAGCGGCAACAACGAGACCTGCACCGTCAACAGCCCCACCGCCGGTACCTGGTACGTGCGGCTGAAGGCCTACAGCACCTTCTCGGGCGTGACCGTCAACGCCCAGTACTGAGCCCAAGCCCCTCTCCATGGGCACGCCCCGGCCTCGGCCGGGGTGTTTTTTTTGGGGGACGGCGAAGCGGAGAAAGCAATGTGCAGCAGTGCATTTGCTCTTGCTCTGCCCTTGACCTTGCTGGCCGCGCGCGATGATCTGTCAGGAGGGGGGGATCCCCCCGACGCAGGACCGTTGGCGCCATGGGCCCGAGGCATGCCTCGGGCGGGTTGGGCAGGACGCCCAACCCCGGTCTTGCCGTGTGCGCAGGACAGCGCACACGAGCAAGGCGCCATCGAGCCCCCAAGGATGGGTTTATGGCGTGTCCTGCGATGGGAGCCTGAGCCTCTCACCACTACAGCAACCGAAACGCCGACGCGCGACAGCGCGCCTTAATCCCTCAAACCGACTCGAACCGGTTCGCCGCCACGTTCTTGCGCACATGCTGCGGGTCGAAGATCCGGCCGTTCATCGCGATGAACACCCCCGCCGGCAGCGACTGCACCGCACCGATCGCACAGCCGATGTTGAACTCCGCATCCGAACCACGGAAACGCGCCGGGCTCAGCGCACCGGTCATCACGATGGTCTTGTCCGGGATCGTCGCCAGCACCTTGCCGGTCTGCACCATCGAATCGGTGCCGTGGGTCACCAGCACGTGGCGGGTGGGCTGCGCAGCGATCGTCGCGCGGATCAGCTCACGATCGTCGTCGTTGATGTGCAGCGAATCCTTGCGCAGGATCGGAATCACGTTGAAACGGAACGTGACCCCCAGTTCGCGCAGGATCATGCCGATCTGCGGGTCGCCGATCTGGTAGTCCGACTTGTCGTCGAAATAGATCTTGTCGATCGTGCCACCGGTGGTGACGACCAGGAGCTCTTCCATCATGTGCATGCGCGAAACCAAGGCAGGTACAGCGGCGCGGGGCCGGGAACGCAGATGATACGGCCCACCGGGCGCAGCGTCAGCGCCGCCGCCCGAAACGGGCGCGCAGGCCGGGCAGGCTGGCCGAAAAGATCACCAGCAGCGCAAGCACGATTTCGATCAGTGCCAGCCAGCGGGTCTCGGGATGGCTCCAGGCGCTCATCACGCCGTGGCTGAACCAGCCCAGGGCCAGCACCGCCGCCCAGAACCCGGCCTTGCGCCAGCCCAGCCGCAGGGCGATGGCCAGCGCCAGCGGCGGCGCTGTGAACACCAGTTGGGTGGCCACCCAGTGCCTGTCGTTGATGAACCAGCCGGCAAACAGCGCCGCCAGCCCCATCAGGGCCAGCAGCAGCACGGTGCGCGGCGCGGTGCTCATCGCGCCAGCCGCTGCGCGATGTCGGCCACGCGCCGGCCCAGCGCCCGCGCCAGTACCGCCTCGTCGTCGGTGGGTTGCGGGTCGTCGGCGGCGCCGGCCACGTGGCTGGCGCCATACGGCGTGCCGCCACTGGTGGTGTGGCTCAGCGCCGGCTCGGTGAACGGAATGCCGACGATCAGGCAGCCGTGGTGCAGCAGCGGTACCTGCATCGACAGCAGGGTCGACTCCTGGCCGCCATGCATCGACGCGGTGGACGTGAACACCCCGGCCGGCTTGCCGGCCAGCGTGCCGTTCACCCATTCGGCGCCGAGGCCGTCAAGGAAATGCTTGACCGGCGCGGCCATGTTGCCGAAACGGGTAGGGCTGCCCAGCAGCAGTCCCTGGCACTCCGCCAGGTCCTGCACGCTTACATAGGGCGCGCCATCGTCGGGTACCGGCGGCTGCGCGGTCTGGGTAACGGCAGCCACCGGCGGCACCGTGCGCAGCCGCGCTGCCATGCCCGGAACCTCGCCGATGCCCCGCGCGATCTGGCGCGCCAGCCGTGCCACCGAACCGCCGCGGCTGTAGTACAGCACCAGGATTTCGCCCATCGCGCCCAGCTCTCCTCATCGTGTGGACGCCAGTATGGCTATCCTGCACCGATTCCGCATCGGGTACCCTTGCGCCGATGGAACCTTTGGATACGCTCAATTTGTGGATGGAACGCGCGCGGGATCGCGCACGCGCCGCCAGCTTCGGCCGCTTCCTGTGGCGCCGCTTCCTCGACGACCGCCTGTTCCAGGCCGCCGCCGCGCTGGCCTACACCACGGTGTTCGCGCTGGTGCCGTTGGCGATCGTGGTATTTGGCGTGCTCTCGGCCTTCCCGGTGTTCGATCGCTGGAGCGACCAGCTCAGCGACTACGTCTTCTCCAACTTCGTGCCCAATGCCGCGCGCGCTGCCGAAGGCTACCTGCGGCAGTTCTCGGCCAGCGCCGGCCAGCTCACTGCCGCCGGTTTCATCGCCCTGGTCATCTCGCTGCTGATCACCCTCAACAGCGTTGAAGAAACCTTCAACCAGATCTGGCGCGTCGGCAGCAGTCGGCCGCGGCTGACCCGCTTCCTGGTCTACTGGACGGTACTGACCCTGGGCGCGATGCTCGCCGCTGCGTCGCTGGCGGTGTCGGCGCGGGTGTTCGCGATGCCGTTGTTCGGCACGCAGGAGGGGCGCTGGCTGGCCGATCTCGCCTTGCGGCTGGCGCCGATCCTGATCGAATTCGTCTGCATCACCCTGATGTTCCGGGTGGTGCCACATCACACCGTGAAGTGGCGCCATGCGGTTCCGGGCGCGATTCTCGCCGCAGTGATCCTGGAGCTGGTGAAGTGGGGCATCGGCGCCTACCTTGGCAGCTTCCAGTCCTACCAGAAGCTGTATGGCACGGTGGCCTTCGTGCCGATCCTGCTGCTGTGGATCTACCTGTGCTGGGTGGCCGTGCTGCTGGGCGCGTCGTTGGCGTCGTCGATGGCGGCTTTCCGCTACCAACCGGTGGAACTGCGCCTGCCGCAGGGCTACGAGTTCTATGGCCTGCTGCGCCTGCTCGGGCGCTTCCAGCACGCACGCGCCAAGGGCAGGGGCCTGGCCGACGACGAGATCCTGCGGCTGGAACCGATGCTGACCGACTCGCTGCTGCAGGACCTGGCCTGCCACCTGGAGGGCATCGGCCTGCTGCGCCGCGATGAGCGCGGCGAGTGGCTGCTGGCCCGCGACCTGGACCAGGTCAGCCTGGGCGATCTGTACGAATGCACGCAGCTGCGCATTCCGGTGGCCGAACAACACCTGCCTTACCGCGATGACAGCCTCGGCCGGGCCGCCTTGGCCGCACTGGATGAACTGCGCCTGCCGCTGCGTGAACGCCTCAAGCGTCGCGTCAGCGACATCTACCCTGATTCTGGAGACACCCCATGACCTGCAAGACCCCGTTGCTGCTGGCTGCGCTGCTGGCCCTGGCCGCCTGCAAACCCGCGCAGGAGCCGACCCCGGCCAGCAGCCAGCCGCCGGCACAGGCACCGACCCCGGCCGCGCCGGCGCCGGTGGAGGACACGCCCGCCGAGCGCGTTACTGCCGAGTTCCCGACGCTGAAGATGAAGGCGGTCGATGGCAGCGATTACGACCTGGCCGCGCATCGTGGCAAGTGGGTGGTGGTGAATTTCTGGGCGACCTGGTGCGCGCCCTGCCGCAAGGAAATGCCCGAGCTGTCGGCGTTGCATGCCATGCGCAGCAACATCGAAGTGGTTGGCCTGGCCTACGAGGACATCGAGGTTCCGGAGATGCAGGCGTTCCTGACCAAGCATCCGGTGACCTACCCGATCGTGGTCGTCGATCCGTTCGACCCGCCGGCCGACTTCGCCACCCCGCGTGGCCTGCCGCTGACCCATCTGATCGACCCGCAGGGCAAGCTGGCCCACAGCTTCCTGGGCCCGGTCACCGCGGCGGACATCGAAAAGCAGATTGCTGCTGCCAAATAAGGGGAGGGGCAGGGCTGCGCCCTGCACCCACCGAAGCGGTAGTGCCGGCCGCTGGCCGGCAACCTCGACAGCAACAGCCAAGGCCAAAGCGGGTTTCCTGTGGGGAGGCGGGGTGGGTCCGGTTGCGGGGGACGCCGTAAATACGTCCCTGTAGGCTCGGTCGCCGCATCCATGCGGCTCACGCCCCCGCAACCGGACCCACCCCGCCTTCGACAGTTTCTGGCGACCTGCCGGAATGACATGGCCTGCTCTTGGTGGGTGTCGACCTTGGTCGACACGTAGATCCACGCCATGCGTGGATGCTCTTCGTTCAATTGTCGAAATATTCGATTTCGATGGACATACATCCACGCATGGCGTGGATCCATCAGATCGCAGAAATCTGTCAGAGGTGGGGCGGTGTCGGAGTGCGGGGTGTCAGCCGCATGGGCCCGAGGCGTGCCTCGGGCGGGTTGGGCAGGACGCCCAACCCCGGCCTTGCCGTGTGCGCAGGACTGCGCACACGAGCAAGCGGCTGCCAAGCCTACAAGGACGTACTTGCGGCGTCCCCGCACTCCGACACCGTCCCGCCATCCCACGCAATGCCGCTTTTGCTGTTGCTTTGGCTGTTGCCTGAAAGCAGCAGGTGCAGGGCGCAGCCCTGCCGACCCACCCTATTCTTCGACCGGAAAATCCTCGATCGGCTTCAGCACGTCGTAGTGCTCGCGATGCAGCTTGCCCTTCAGTTTCGGCAGCTCCGGCAAGGGCGCATCCACCCGTGTGTCCGGCAGCCGGTCCAGCAGATTGCGGACCAGAGTCAGGCGACCCAGCCGCTGGTCGTTGAAATCCACCAGCGTCCACGGCGCACCGTCGCGATGGGTCGCGCGCAGCATCGCCTCGCGCGCTTCGGTGTACGCGCTGTACTTGCTGCGCGACTTCAGATCCACCGGCGACAGCTTCCACCCCTTCAACGGATCAAGATGGCGTTCGGCGAAACGCTTCTCCTGCTGCTCCTGGTCCACGCACAGCCAGTACTTGAACAGCAGGATGCCGTCATCCACCAGCAGCTGTTCGAACACCGGTGCCTGATGCAGGAACTGCTGGTACTCGGTCTCGCTGCAATAGCCCATCACCCGTTCCACGCCCGCGCGGTTGTACCAGCTGCGGTCCATCAGCACGATCTCGCCGGCGGCCGGCAGATGCGTGGCGTAGCGCTGGAAATACCATTGCGTGGCTTCGCGGTCGGTGGGCTTGGGCAACGCCACCACCCTGCATTGGCGTGGGTTGAGGTGCTGGCTGATGGCCTGGATCGCACCGCCCTTGCCGGCGGTATCGCGTCCTTCGAACAGCACCAGCAGGCGTTGCCCGCTGTGCTGCACCCAGCGTGCCATCGCCGTCAGTTCCAGCTGCAGCGGCTGCAGCAGTTCGTCGTATTCCTTGCGCTTGAGCTTGGCCATCGTCATGCCACGCGGGAGGGAAGCTCGAGCGTAGCGCAGGGCGATGTCAGGGCGTGTCGAGGCCCTGCCAGCCCTGTTCGCGGGCCAGCTGCTGAAGCAGTGCGGACAGATCGCGCGCGAAGGCCGTCATGTCGAACAGGCCGCTGCGCTCGCGTGCCTGCGCCAGTTCGGCACGCAGGGCAGCCAGCGCGGCCGGGTCGTTGCCGAGTGCGCTGGCGGTGGCGACGAAGGCCGCATCGTCGGCGACGTTCATGTGCTCCAGCCCCAGATGATGGTTGAGGCTGCCGGCCACGCGCGCGGCGAAGGTAGCGCCGGGGCAGGTCAGCACCGGGCAGCCGGCCCACAGTGCATCCGATGCGGTGGTGTGCGCGTTGTACGGGTTGGTGTCCAGGAACAGGTCGGCCAGCTGATAGCGGGCCAGATACTGCGGATGCGGCAGCTTGGCCATGAACACCAGGCGCGCCGGATCCAGTCCTGCAGCCTTGGCGGCGGAACGCAGCCTTGCATCGGCCTGGCCGGGGCCGGACAGCAGCCACAGCACGCTGCCAGGTACTGCCTGCAGCACCGCGAACGCACGGCCCATGCTGCGCGGGTTGAGTTTGTAACTGTTGTTGAAGCAGCAGAACACCGTGCCCTGCGTGGGCAGCCCACACGCCGCACGGTCCGGCGCCGGTTCCAGCACGCGGGTGTTGTCGGAGGGCTGGAACGCGCGCGGCAGGCGCAGCACGCGTTCGCTGTAGTGCGGTTCCAGCGAGGATGGCAGCGCGAAGTCGTCAGCGATCACTGCATCCAGCCACGATGCACCGGAGGTGCCGGGGTAGGCCAGCCAGTTCAACTGCAGCGGGGCAGGGCGCATCGCCAGTACTTCCGGCGTGCCGCCACCGCCCCAGCCGCGCAGGTCCAGCAGCAGGTCGATGCCCGGTGCACGGATGCGCGCGGCCGTATCGGCGTGGCGCAATCCCACCACGTCATGCAGCCGGGTGGCGGCCTGCAGGCGTTGGCGGATGCGGCTGCCATCGTCCGCGTTGAGCGCGAACAGATGCAGTTGCAGGGCCGGGTCGCGGCTCATCTGCTCCAGCAGCGCCACCGTCAGCAATCCGGTGGGATGGGCGCCGAAGCCGTTGGAAAGCAAGCCCACGCGAAGTGGGCCTCGTTCGCGCAGCTTCGCCGGCGGCAGTGGCCGCACCGATGCCGCCACCGCGGCGGCGCGTGCACGCGCGCAGGCCAGCTGTTCGGCCGCGCTGGCGTCTTCGCTGAGAAACGCGAAGGGTTCCACTACGCCCTGGCCGGACACCAGTGCACCGCGCACCTGATCGGCCAGCGCATCCACGTCCTGCCAATCGCACAGGCGACGCTGCCAGGCGAGGCGCTGCGCGGCGATATACGGCTCGTCGGGCATCAGTGCATGTGCGCGGCGATAGGCCGCTGATGCACCTTCGGCATCGTTGGCATCTTCCAGCGCGTGCCCCAGCCACAACGCGATGCCCGGGTGCTCCGGTGCCAGCGCCGAGGCCTGGCCCAGCAGCGTAGCGGCATCGGCATGCGCTCCTGCCATCCATGCCACCCGGCCGAGCCGGGCAAGCGCTTCAGGATGATTGGGCCGCAGCTGCAGCGCGCGCCGCGCGGCCTGCTCGCCGGCCGCGATGTCGCCGGCTTCCAGTTCCAGGTCGGCCAGCATCACCCAGGCGACGAAGTCGCCGGGCTGGCGCGTGATCGCCTGCTGCAGTTGCTGCCGCTGCTGCCAGGCCGACATGCTGGTCAGCCCGCCGAAAGCTGGGCCAGGGCGTCGACCTGGTGCTCGTGGCTCAATCGCTGCAGCAGCGGATCGAGATCGCCGGCCAGTACGTTGGGCAGGTCGTACAGGGTCAGCCCTTCCACGCGGTGGTCGGTGATCCGGCCCTGCGGGAAGTTGTAGGTACGGATGCGCTGGCTGCGGTCGCCGCTGCCGACCTGCAGGCGCCGTGATTCTGCCTGCGCCGCGTCGTGGCGCTGGCGCTCGGCATCCAGCAGCTGCGCCTTCAGGCGTTTCATCGCCTTGTCCCGGTTGGCATGCTGGCTGCGTTCGGTCTGGCACTCCACCACCACGCCGCTGGGCACGTGGGTGATGCGGATCGCCGATTCGGTCTTGTTGACGTGCTGGCCACCGGCGCCGGAGGAGCGGTAGGTATCAATCCTCAGGTCAGCCGGGTTGATGACGATCTCATCGACTTCGTCGGCTTCCGGGATGATCGCCACGGTGGCCGCCGAGGTGTGGATGCGGCCCTGCGATTCGGTGGCCGGCACGCGCTGCACGCGGTGGGTGCCCGATTCGAATTTCAGGCGCGAGAACGCGCCCCGGCCGACCACGCGCGCCACCACTTCCTTGTAGCCGCCATGTTCGCCGGGGTTGTCCGATTCGATCTCGACCTTCCAGCCCTGTCGCTCGGCGTAGCGGGCATACATGCGGAACAGGTCGCCAGCGAAGATCGCCGCCTCGTCGCCGCCGGTGCCGGCGCGCACTTCCAGGAACAGGTTGCCTTCATCGCGCGGGTCGCGCGGCACCAGCAGCAGCGCCAGTTCCTGCTCCAGTTCCTGCAGGCGGGCCTGGGCGGCGGCGATCTCCTCGTCGGCCAGTTCGCGCAGGTCCGGATCGGTGCGCATGCTTTCGGCCGCGGCCAGGTCGGCCTTGGCACGCACTTCATCGGCCAGCGCGGTGGCGACCGGTTCGAGCTGGGAAAACTCACGCGAAAGATCGCGGAAGCGCGCGTTGTTGGCGACCACCTCCGGTTCGGCGAGCAGACGTTCCAGTTCTTCGCGGCGCTCGGCCAGCGCTTCCAACTTACGGCGCAGGGTCGGCGTCATCGGTTCTCACAGGTGGGTGGTGGTAACCCGGCGCAGCCGGGAACAGGCGCTCGGCGGCGCGGGTCAGGTCGGCGTCGCCGCTGAGCGCGGCCGCGCGCAGGGCGGCGGTCGGCGGGTGCAGCAGGCGGTTGGTCAATCCATGGGCAAGCAGTTCCAGCACTTCGTCGGCCGGCTTGCCGTTGGCCAGCTGCTGGCGCGCGCGCTCCAGCAGTTCGGCACGGGTGGCCTCGCCGAAAGCGCGCAGTTGCCGCAGCGGTGCCTGGTGGGCGCTGGCCTGCAGGGTCTCGACGAAGCGCGAGACCTGCAGGTCGATGATCGTCTCCGCTTCGGCGGCCGCCTCGCGGCGGCTGCGGCGGTTGTCTTCCACCGCGCGCTCGAGGTCGTCCACGGTATACAGGAACGCATCGTTGAGACTGGCAACGTCGGCTTCGATGTCGCGCGGCACGGCCAGGTCGAACAGCAGCATCGGCTTGTGCCGGCGTGCGCGCAGGGCGTTGGCCACTGCAGCACGGTGGATCACCGGTTCGCGGGCGGCGGTGGCCGAGAACACCACATCGGCCTCGGCCAGGTGACGCTCAAGTTCGGTCAGCGGCAGCGCCACACCGCCATGGCGGCTGGCCAGTTCCTGCGCATGGGCGAGGGTGCGGTTGGCGATCAGCAGCCGCCGCACCTTGCCTTCGCTGAGGTGGCGTGCGGCCAGCTCGATGGTCTCACCGGCGCCGACCAGCAGCACGGTGGAATCGTCAAGGCGTGCAAATGCGTTCTGCGCCAGGCGCACCGCTGCCGAGGCCACCGATACCGGGTTGGCACCGACCTGGGTATCGGTACGCGCGCGCTTGGCCACCGAGAACGTCTGCTGGAACAGGCGGTCCAGGCGTTGGCCGAGCAGGCCGTGGTCGCGCGCGGTCGACCAGGCGTCCTTCACCTGGCCCAGGATCTGCGGCTCACCCAGCACCATTGAATCCAGCCCCGTCGCCACCCGGAACAGGTGGCGAACGGCATCGGCATCGGCGTGCTGGTACAGGTAGCCCTGCAGGTCGCCAGCCTGGCTCTGCAGCCACTGGTCCAGCGCCTGCGCGGACTCGGCCACGGCATACAGCTCGGTGCGGTTGCAGGTGGACAGCAGCACCGCCTCGGCGATCTGCGGGGTATCGCGCAGCGAACCGAGCGCGCGCGGCAACGCGTCACCGGCGAAGGCTGCGCGTTCGCGCAGTTCCACCGGTGCGGTCTGGTGATTCAGTCCGAGCACCCACAGGGTCATTGTTCAGTTGCTTGCGATAAGCTGCTGGCCATTGGACGACATTTTAAGGCCCCGATGCCGACGATGCCCGCATTGATTCGCATCCCCAGTGTTCTGCTGCTGTCTCTGGCCTGTGCGCAGGCCCTGGCGGCGGTGCCCGCCAAGGCGCCTGCACGGCCTGCGGTGACTGAGGAACTGGCGCTGGAGCCGGTGCTGGCCGGCGAGTTCGCCCTGCAGGCCGGCAAGCTGGCCGAGGCCGCGCGCTGGTACCTGCAGGCGGCCCAGCAGACCGACGGCGACGCCGGCCTGGCCGAGCGGGCGACCCGTATCGCCATGCTGGCCAACGAAGATGGCGCCGCGGCCAAGGGCCTGGCCCTGTGGCAGCAGCGTGCGCCGCGCTCATTGGCGATGCGCAGCGCCGCCGGTGCGCTGGCGATGCGCCAGGGCGATGTGAAGGCTGCGCGCAGCGAGCTTCAGGCCTTGTTGCAGGACCCGGGGGATGAGGGCTGGAAGTTCGCCCTGGGCGCCTTGATTGGCGGTGGCCGCGATCCGGCCGTGCCGGCCCAGGTGCTGGGCGAGCTGGTCGATGCCAACGCCATTCCCCAGAAGATCGAGGCCTGGCAGGAGTTTGGACGCCTTGCACTGCGCATGGAGAAGCCCGAGCTGGCACGGCGCATGATCGATGAGGTGGTCAAGCGCTTCCCCGAGGAGCCACGCGTGGCGTTGCTGCGCGCCAGCCAGCTGCAGCAGGCCGGCCAGACCGACCAGGCGCTGTCGCTGCTGCATGGGGTGGAGCCGAAGACCCGTCAGGACCCGGAGCTGCGCAACGCGGTGGCCATCGCCTATGACAGCCTCGGCCAGCCGGCAGCGGCCGAGCGCGTGCTGGCGGTCGGTCCCCAGGATGTGCAGACGTGGGGCATGCGCGCTTCGCTGCTGGCCAAGCAGGGCGACAAGGCCGCGCTGTCCAATTTGTACAACGAACTGTCGCGGCAGGCGGCCAAGCCGGACCCGGCGCAGCGCCTGTTGCTGGGCAAGATCGCCGAGTACCTCAAGCGCTACCCGGAGGCGGTCAACTGGTATCACAGCGTTCCTGGCGGCGATGAGCTGAATGAAGCGCGCCTGCGCGCGGCCAATGCGCAGGGTCTGGCGGGCCGGCAGTCGCTGGCGCTGGATGAAGTGCATGCCATCCAGTCCGATGCCAGCGTGGATGACGATGTGCGGCGCGATGCGTATCTGCTGGAAGCCGAGCTGCGCCAGCGCGCCGACGACCTTCCCGGCGAGATCGACGCACTGGCCCGTGGCCTGGCCGCGTATCCGGACGAAAACGGCCTGTTGTATGCCCGTGCGCTGGCCTGGGAGCGCCGCGATGACATCGCCCGTGCCGAGGCCGACCTGCGCAAGATCCTGGTGACCGAGCCGGAGAACGTGCCGGCATTGAACGCACTGGGCTACACCCTGGCCGACCGGACCGGTCGCTACCAGGAAGCGCTCGAACTGATCGACCGCGCACGCGTGGCCGAACCGGACAACGCCGCCATCGTCGACAGTTATGGCTGGGTGCTGTATCGGCTGGGGCGCAACGCCGACGCGCTGGTACAGCTGCGCCGCGCCTGGACGCTGGCCAAGGACCCGGAAATCGCCGCCCACGTAGGCGAGGTGCTGTGGGTGCTGGGCAAGCACGATGAAGCCCGTCACTTCTTCGAGGAAGCGGCCAGGCTCGACCCTGAAAACCGCGCGCTGCTGCGCGCCCGCGAGAAATTCAATCCATGAGTGTTTCCACGATCCGGCCGTTGCTGCTGGTGGCCGTGACCCTGGCCCTGAGTGCCTGTACCACCGTTGGCCGGCAGAAAACGCCGGCGCCGGCCGTGGTCACCACCGTTTCCGCCGAAGCGACCGCCGCCGAGGCCGCACGCGTGGACGCGCTGCGATCGGCGTCGGAGTGGAATTTCCAGGGCCGGGTGGCGGTCAGCAAGGGCAAGGAGGGTGGCAGCGGCCGCATCGACTGGAAACAGGAAGGCCAACGCTATGTCGTCGAACTGAGCGCGCCGGTCACCCGCCAGAGCTGGAAGTTGAGCGGTGATAGCCATCATGAAGCCGGCCGTCTGGAAGGACTGGCCGGTGGTCCGCGAGACGGTGAAGACGCGCAGGCCCTGTTGCTGGAAGCCACCGGCTGGGATATTCCGGTCAATCAGCTGCCGGACTGGGTGCGCGGCCTGGTCGCCGGCGACAGCGCTGGGCCGGAAAAGATCGAGCGTGATGCCGATGGCCGTCCGCGGCGCATGCAGCAGATGGGGTGGGTGATCCAGTATCTGGACTGGTACCCGGCCGAAGCCGGGCGTCCGGCCCTGCCGCGCAGGGTCGAGGCGGTCAATGGTGACGCAAAGGTGCGCCTGCTGGTCGACCAGTGGGGGCAGGGCGCGCCATGAACGCGCGGGTGGATGACGCGGGTTGGTCCTGGTGGCCGGCCCCGGCCAAGCTGAACCTGTTCCTGCATATCACCGGCCGCCGTGCCGACGGCTACCACGAGCTGCAGACCGTGTTCCGCCTGCTCGACTGGGGCGACCGGATCGGCCTGCGCCTGCGTGAAGACGGCCAGGTGCGGCGGCAGGGCGATGGCCTGGCCGGTGTCGCGGAGGTGGATGATCTGGCGGTTCGTGCAGCGCGGCTGCTCAAAGAGGTGGCGAATGTCGAGAAAGGTGTCGATATCGTCGTCGAAAAGCACGTTCCTGCAGGCGGCGGTTTCGGCGGCGGTTCGTCCGATGCGGCCACCGTGCTGGTGGTGCTGAACCGGCTCTGGGGCGCGGGGCTGGACGAAAATACGCTGGCGGCGCTGGGCTTGCGCCTCGGCGCCGATGTACCGGTGTTCGTGCGTGGCCACAACGCCTGGGCCGAGGGGGTGGGCGAGCGGCTGCGGCCGATCACCCTGCCGCAGGCCTGGTATGTGGTGGTCGAACCGGGCGTTCATGTGCCGACCCCGCTGCTGTTCGCAGATCCGGATTTGACGCGCGACAGTCCACAGGCGAAAATAGAGGACTTCGCTTCCGGCACGCTGGTCGGGAACGTGTTCGAACCGGTGCTGCGCCGCCGTGAGCCTGCCGTCGAGGCGGTGCTTGCTGCGTTGAGCGACATCGGCACGGCACGACTGACCGGTTCGGGAAGTGGTTGTTTCGTCGAGTTCGATTCGCAGGCTGCCGCCGAGCAGGGACGAGCGAAGTTGTCGAAGGAGTTGCGGGCAAGGGTGGCTGCGGGCGTTGCACGTTCGCCACTGCTGGATGCACTCGAGCAACACTGATTCATCAATGCAGGGGCGTCGCCAAGAGGCCCAAGGCACCAGGTTTTGATCCTGGCATTCGGAGGTTCGAATCCTCCCGCCCCTGCCAATGCGGCTGCGTCCGCGCCTTCCAGCGCATCACCTGCGCGGGACGTGGGAACAGCCGCGGTGTTGTCAGCAGCAGGGGCCGACGTGGTCCTTGCCGCTACCGGATCCCCGCCACTCGTCCCCGCCCGAGACAATCATGATGCAAGAGTCCCCGAACCTGCTGGTCTTTTCCGGCAACGCCAACAAACGTCTGGCGCAGAACATCTGCAAGGAACTGGGAGTCCGCCCGGGCAAGGCGCTGGTCTCGCACTTCTCCGATGGTGAAGTGCAGGTGGAAATCGAAGAGAACGTCCGCAAGCAGGACGTGTTCGTGATCCAGCCGACCTCGGCGCCGAGCGCGGAAAACCTGATGGAACTGCTGGTGCTGATCGACGCGCTCAAGCGCGCATCGGTGGCCAGCGTGACCGCCGTGGTGCCGTACTTCGGCTACTCGCGCCAGGATCGCCGCATGCGTTCCTCGCGCGTGCCGATCACCGCCAAGCTGGCGGCGAAGATGTTCAGCACCGCCGGCGCTGATCGCGTGCTGACCGTCGACCTGCACGCCGACCAGATCCAGGGCTTCTTCGATATTCCGGTCGACAACGTGTATGCCTCTCCGCTGCTGCTGGCCGACATCTGGCGCGCCTACGGCACCGAGAACCTGATCGTGGTGTCGCCGGACGTGGGCGGCGTGGTCCGCGCCCGTGCAGTGGCCAAGCGCCTGGATGACGCCGACCTGGCGATCATCGACAAGCGCCGTCCGCGCGCCAACGTCTCCACCGTGATGAACATCATCGGTGACGTCGAAGGCAAGACCTGCGTGATGGTCGATGACATCGTCGACACCGCCGGCACCCTGTGCGCCGCTGCTGCTGCCCTGAAGGCGCGCGGTGCGCTGAAGGTCGCCGCCTACTGCACCCACGCGGTGCTGTCGGGCCCGGCGGTGGACAACATCACCAATTCCCAGCTCGATGAGCTGGTGGTGACCGACACCATCCCGCTGAAGGACGCCGCGCGGGTGTGCAGCAAGATCCGCCAGCTGAGCGTGGCGGAAATGCTGGCCGAAACGATGCGCCGCATCGCCTTCGGCGAGTCGGTCAGCTCGCTGTACGTGGATTGATTTTTCGTCCCCGCCGGCAACGGCAGGGACACACCGGGCGCTTCTGGTCGCGGAAGTGCCTTCAACCGCCAAGCCGCAAGGCAAGGCAACAACCGAGTAGTCGAAAATGTCGAAGACCCATGAAATCAAGGTCACCAAGCGTGAACTGCAGCGTAAGGGTGCGAGCCGCCGCCTGCGTACCGCTGGTGTGATCCCGGCGATCGTGTACGGCGGCAACGCCGAACCGGTCGCCATCAGCCTGGACCACAACGAAATCTGGCTGGCCCAGCAGAACGAGTGGTTCTATGCCTCGATCCTGGACCTGAACCTGGACGGCCAGGTGCAGAAGGTGCTGCTGCGTGACATGCAGCGCCATCCGTACAAGCAGCTGATCATGCACCTGGACTTCCTGCGCGTGAACGAGAACGAGAAGCTGACCGCTTCGGTTCCGCTGCACTTCATCAACGAAGACACCTCGCCGGCTGGCAAGGCTGCCGACGTCGTGGTCGCCCACGAACTGAAGGAAGTGGCCATCAGCTGCCTGCCGAAGGACCTGCCGGAGTCGATCGAAGTCGACCTGGGCGAGCTGAAGGCTGGCGACGTTGTGTACCTGTCGGACATCAAGCTGCCGAAGGGCGTGGAAATTCCGGCGCTGGCGCTGGGCAAGGACCACGACGACGCCATCGTCACTGCCAAGCACGGCAAGCAGGATGCTGCCGACGCTGAAGAAGCAGCGGCCGAGTAATACCCCGCGGCGCCTGTCCTTCGGGGCAGGCGCCGTATCTGGATGGAACGATGGCAGGATTGCGACTGATCGTCGGTCTGGGCAACCCCGGATCGGAGCACGCCCGGACCCGGCACAATGCCGGGTTTCATTTCGTTGAGGCCCTGGCTGAAAAAGCCGGTGCACGATGGAACGTGGACAGCAAGTTGTTTGGCGAGACCGCCAAGGTCGACATTGCCGGACAGACCGTGTGGCTGCTCAAGCCGGCCACCTTCATGAACCTCAGCGGCAAGTCGGTCACCGCCGCACAGCGGTTCTGGAAGATCGAGCCGGAGGACACCCTGCTGGCCCACGACGAACTGGACCTGGCGCCCGGCGTGGCGCGGTTGAAGTTCGACGGTGGCCACGGTGGCCAGAACGGCCTGCGTGACACCATCCGGTTGCTCGGCCATGGCAGGTTCCATCGCCTGCGCGTGGGCATCGGCCATCCCGGCCACAAGGACCGCGTGGTGGGCTGGGTGCTGGGACGCCCCTCCAAGGACGATGAAGTACTGATCTCCCGCGCCATCGACGATGCGATCGACGTGCTGCCGTTGGCGGTGCAGGGCGATTTCAGCGAAGCGATGAAGCGGCTGCACACCCCGCGCTGATCATGACCGACCCGCGTACTCCCTGCACCGTGTGTGGCGCCATGATCCTGCTGGCGACGGCGGCCCGGAACGATGGGCTCTGCATGCCGTGCGGGAATGGCACGCGGCAAAGCATGGAAATGGCGCGGGAACGAGATCGGGAAATTCGTGAAGAGCGCAAGCGCTTCGAGGAGTCTGCAGAGGGGCGGTATTGGCATTGGTTGATCGAGCAGGTCCACGGTGGCGGGTGTGGATTTGCGGGATTGTCGGTACACGATCAGCGTTACTTTGCGATCAACGCGCTCATCAGTGATGTCTATCGGGGAGGGCTTGACGCCTATTTCCACAATTCTGCTGGCGGCTACATCGCTGAAGCCCTTGCAGGGCTTGAGGAGATAGAGCGGCTTGACGTGCGCGACATCGTGCTGGCGGCCCAGAGGCTGCTGTTTGGCAATGAGGCCATGGAAGATCATCATGCGCAGAGACGCCTGCAGATCTATCGTGCTGACGGGTATCTCGGCGATGAATTCGAAACAGCACTTGATGCGCTGGATGGGCGATTCTATGCACTAGTTGATGACGGCCAGCTCGAAGAACTGCTGAAAGCGTACGCAGAACGTCACAGGTTGTACGCCGCGTTCTAACGCGGGCTACTGGAAGGACGATTGGGGATTGAGGGCATGCCCACAGGCGAGCCTTGAATCCCGAATCATCCACTTACACTCAAACCCGGATTCAACACATGGGTATCAAATGCGGCATCGTCGGCCTGCCCAACGTCGGCAAGTCGACCCTGTTCAACGCGCTGACCAAGGCGGGCATCGCCGCGGCGAACTTCCCGTTCTGTACCATCGAGCCCAACGTCGGCATCGTGCCGGTGCCGGATCCGCGCCTGAACGAGCTGGCGGCGATCATCAACCCGCAGAAGGTCATCCCGACCGCGGTGGAGTTCGTCGACATCGCCGGCCTGGTGGCCGGTGCGGCCAGCGGCGAAGGCCTGGGCAACAAGTTCCTGGCCCACATCCGCGAAGTGGATGCGATCACCCATGTGGTGCGCTGCTTCGAGAACGCTGACGTCATCCACGTCAACAACAAGGTCGACCCGATCTCGGACATCGACACCATCGATACCGAACTGGCCCTGGCAGACCTGGACAGCGTCGAGAAGGCACTGAACCGCGCCGAGCGTGCGGCCAAGGGCGGCGACAAGGACGCAGCGGCACGCAAGCCGGTGCTGGCCAAGCTGCAGGCCGCGCTGGCCGATGGCAAGGCCGGCCGTTCGGCGGGCCTGGACGAGGAAGAGAAGGCGCTGGTGCGCGATCTGTTCCTGCTGACCCTGAAGCCGGTGATGTACATCGCCAACGTGCTGGAAGACGGTTTCGAGAACAACCCGCACCTGGACGCCGTGCGCGCCCGTGCCGCCGAAGAAGGCGCGCAGGTGGTGCCGGTGTCGGCGGCGATCGAAGAAGAGCTGTCGCAGCTGGATGACGAAGACCGCGATACCTTCCTGGCCGACCTTGGCCTGACCGAGCCTGGCCTGAACCGTGTGATCAACGCGGCCTACAGCCTGCTCGGCCTGCAGACCTACTTCACTGCCGGTGTAAAGGAAGTCCGCGCGTGGACCGTGCGCAAGGGCGCCACCGCGCCGCAGGCTGCCGCGGTCATCCATACCGACTTCGAGAAGGGCTTCATCCGCGCCGAAACCATCGCGTATGACGACTTCATCAAGTACAAGGGCGAAGCAGGCGCCAAGGAAGCCGGTCGCCTGCGCCTGGAAGGCAAGGAATACCGCGTGCAGGAAGGTGACATCCTGCATTTCCGCTTCAACGTCTGATCGACGACGCAGCGCAGTGATTGTCCACGGGACCCCGCAATGCGGGGTCTTGTTGTATCGGGCGCCTGTCAGAAGGGGTGCACGAGCAGGACCGCTGCGCGCTTCTGCTGCGGAAGCGCCAGCGCAGTGCTGCCGGTGGCCTTGGACAGAAATTCACCACGCCTTGAAACGCTTGCCGTGCAGGGCTCGCAGCTACTTGTCCACACCAAACCCCCACGGCTTTCCACGTGGCGTGTGGAAAACCGCTGAGGCTGCTGGACAAAAAACAGCCACACCCTGAAACGCTTGCGGCATAACGTTCAAGCCGGGTTGTCCACATCAAGTCCGCAGCGCTTTCCACCTGCTGTGTGGAAAACATGCACCTGCGGGCGCGGTGGATTGATTGGATAA
The DNA here is from genome assembly GCF_040548715.1 of Stenotrophomonas sp. 2694. Taxonomy (NCBI): domain Bacteria; kingdom Pseudomonadati; phylum Pseudomonadota; class Gammaproteobacteria; order Lysobacterales; family Lysobacteraceae; genus Stenotrophomonas; species Stenotrophomonas sp. 2694. Next base: position 17,947 of record NZ_JBEPSG010000016.1, on the reverse strand, counting down.
AAAATGACCAGAGCTGAAAACGCTTGTCGTGCGTGGCTCATGGCCACTTGTCCACATCCAACCCCCATCGATTTCCACGCGTGGTGTGGAAAACAACAAGGGGTCCGACGACGCATCGCCGGACCCCTCGCTGGGATCACCCGTCGCAGCGCTTACCAGCGGTAAGAGACGCCCAGCTGGCCGCTGGTATCGCGGAAGCCCATGCCGCCGGTCTGGTGGCTGATCTCACCCCAGCCGCGCCAGCCGCCCGACAGATTCACCTGCACGCCGGCCTTGGCTTCGTAGATGTCACGCGGCAACTGCCGGCGCAGGCGTTCTCCGTCCACGGCGATGGTCGCGTCGTTGCCACCGGACCACCAGTTCACCGCGACGAACGGCTGTACCTGCCCCTGGCGCTGCGTCAGCGAACGCGTGTACAGGCGCAGTCCCACACGCGTGGTGGTGCTGTCCTTGTCGCGTCCTTCAACCACCGTGCCGTTGGCCTCGACCACGCGGTCGGCGTCGTAGCGGCTGTGGATCACCTGCAGCTGTGGCTCCAGGTAGACACCGCGCTGGGCCGTGCGCTGCACGGGCAGCACGTAGCCTGCCTCGGCCGAACCAGTCCAGCTGTGCGAACGATAGTGCTCCTTCTGCAGCCCTTCGCCCTGCACGCTGTTTCGGAAACGCCCGTACTGCAGCCAGCCGTCCACATACGCACCGTGCTCCATCCGCGCGTCCTGCAACCAGGTCGCATACAGGCCCAGGCTGGTGCCGTTGACCACACCGTGCGCGGTGTAACCGGTCACCTGCGAGCGACTGTCATTGCGTGCCCGGCCATGGCCGGCCATCACACCTGCCTGCAGCTGGCCGCCGGCATTGGCTTCGAAGCGACGACCGATGCCCAGCAGCATGCTGTTGAGCTCGCTGTCCACATTCACCTGGTGGCCGCGGCTGCCGGGCGCGCTGCTGCGCACCTGTGCCCAAGCAATGGCGTCGCTGCCACCACCGGTCGCCTCGGCAGGATCACCGCTGCGGTCGTACAGGCTGTGCCGGAACATGCCCAGCGCACTGCTCTGGTTGGCCATGTATACCGCAGGCTCCGGACGCTCCACGCGCGGCGGTGCCGGCGGCAGTGGCGGATCGACCGGCGGAACTACCGGCGGATCGATCGGCGGAGCAGGCGGATCGATCGGCGGAGTCGGCGGATCAATCGGCGGATCGGGCGGTTCCGGCGGGTCGACCGGCGGGACGTATTGCGAGCGCAGGTACCAGTTGCCGTCATCCGGGGTGGAGACGCCGCCCTTGTACAGGAAGTAGTCGTAAGCGCCGGCCACCGCGCGTCCCTGCAGCGAGAACTGCGCATCGGACTGGCCGCCCACGCTGATCAGGCGGATGCCTTCGCTGGTCAGGGCACCGGCGCCCCCTGCGTTGCGCACGCTGACGGAGGCGGTGCCACTGCTGTTGCCCTGGATCACCAGCTGGTCACCCAGCGAGGCATCGTCGCCCAGCGCGCGATTGAACAGCCAGTGGCCATCGTTGCCGACATAGTCGCCGGTGACGGTCAGGGTCTTGAAGTCGCCGGTGGTGGGGGCGACGAAGGCGATGGTGCCGGCATGGTCCAGCGAACCGACGCTGGAACTGGAACGCACGTTCCATTGGCTGCTGCCATCCATCGCCAGCTGCGCGACCTGGTAGCCCGAATCGTTGCGCAGCGCGCCGTTGAACACGGTGCCGTTGCGCAGCGTCATCTGCACGTTGGCGGTGGCACTGTCGACCGCCACATCGCCGGTCAGGCGGCTGTTGTCGGCAGTGAACAGAATATCTGAGGTGGCGACTGAACTTCCATCGGTGAACACCGTATCGCTCACCCGCAGCAGGCGGCCACCGTCGAGGTTGTCTTGCTGGCGCGCGACGACATCGGTGTTGTTGAGCGTGAGCTCGTGGTTGCTGCCCTGCAGCCACAACGCGGGGCCGTCCTGGGTCTGCAGGGTGCTGTTGTTGAACACCAAGCGGTCCCAATACGGCCCGAACACGGTGATGTAGGAGCGATAGACACCCGAATTCGTGCCCTGCGCATGGATGCTCAGGTTGTCGGCGGTGAGCTTGGCCGTGTTCATCTGCACGATGCCGAACGAGGATGCACCCAGTGTGGTGATCGAGCCTCCGTCCAGCTGCGCATCGGCCGTGCTGCCGCCAAGGAAGACGCCGCCACCGCCGGTGCCGTAGGTGGTGATGTCCAGGTTCTTGGCGCGGATGCGCGAGTAGGGCGTCGGCGGATTGCTGCCCGAGGCACGCAGGCCGTAGACCCCATCGCCGTGGGTATCGATGCTGCCGCCGGTGATCGTGGCGGTACCACCCCAGACGTCCAGGCCATGGCCGTAGCCGTTGTCGCCATAGGTGCTGAGCCTGGTATCGGTGAGGTCGGCCAGCGAGTCCGCGCCGGACAGCCAGATGCCGGAATAGCCGTCGCGCACGGTGAAGTGGGCACCGTTGGTGGTCAGCTTGGCCCAGCTGTTGACGTTGACGCCGTAGCCGCCGACGGTTTCGAAACGGCCGCCGGTGATATCGGCGGTGGAGTACACGCGGTTGCCACTGTTGCCGAGCAGGCGGATGCTGCTGCCGCTGCTGCTGGCACTGCCGCCCACGATCTGCAGCGTGCCACCGTTGTCGATGTCGAAGTAGCCGTTGACCACGTCCACGTCGCGCAGCGACAGCACGCTGCCGCTGCCGCCGGAGGACAGACGGCCGCTGTAGCCGCTGCTGGCTTCGGCGAAGGTCATCTTCAGCGAATCCAGCGACAGCAGCGCGCCACCCTCGGCGTACACCGCGCTGTTGGCACCGTTGTTGATCTCCGTACCGGTCACGTGCAGTTCGCTGCCACGCCCAGTGGAGTACAGCGCGTGCCCACCGCTGCTGACACGGCCACCGTTCAACCACACCTTGCCGCCGCCGGTGGCGTTGACCGTGCCGTAGCCGGAGCCGTTGCGGAAGGCATCGATGATGAGATTGTTGGCGCGGATCACGCTGCCCGCACCGCTGGCGTTCAGCGCATAGCCGACGCTGGCGCTGCCGTTGCCGAGCTGCAGCAGGCCGCCTTCAAGCAGGACGCTGCCCCCGGAGCTGGCAAGGATGCCACTGCCTCCGCCGGTGATCGAGATGCGGCTGCCATCGATCGTAGCGCTGCTGCCGACACCATTGGCCTCCAGCGCGTAGCCGCCTGCACTGTGCTGCAGGGTGTCGTCGGCGCCCAGCTGCAGGCTGCCACCATCGGTAACCTTCAACGGCCCCTGCAGTTCGGCCGCATGCACGGGCAGGGCGGCCCACAAGGCGCTGGCCAGCAGGCTGGGAATCAGGGGAAGGCGCGCTACGCGCGCGCAGGCGGGCGCACGGCGGCGCCGTGGGGGAGAGGCGTTCATGCTGTTGGATTCCTGTGGCAGGGCGCAGCGCGGCTGCGCGATCTGGCGCGGCAGGGCCGCGTCGCTGTGGAAACCGCGTGCGATGGCCGCTGCAGGCGCCATCCGGTTTCCCTCCCGCCGGTAACGCGATGACGATGGGACGTCGTCACCGTGGCGGGATGCATCCAGACTAGAAATCAGCCCTGTCCTATGGAATCAGGCGTTTCCTAAAGCACTTCGTGCCCGGCGCATGGGCCGGGCACGGTTCAGCGTTGTGGACGCCTCAGGCGAACAACGAGGCCTGCAGGCAGTACTCGATCAGCGCCTGGTCGCTGTCCACGCCCAGTTTGCGCATCGCGCTGATCTTCTGGGTGCTGACCGTCTTCGCGCTGCGCTGCAGTTGGCGGGCGATGTCGCCCACGCTCATGCCGCCGGTGAACAGGCGGATCACTTCCAGTTCCCGTGGGGAAAGGCGTGCCAGCACCACCGCGGCATCGGCCGGTTCCGCCGCGGCAACCGGCATCAGTCCGGGCGGGCGATAGATGCGGTCGGCCAGCACCGTGCGCAGCGCCTGCACCAGGCTGCCCAGGCCGTGGCTCTTGAGCACCACGCCGCCCGCGCCAGCGGCATACATGGCTGCCACCAGCGAAGGATTGGAGACCATCGTCAATACCAGTACATGCGTGTCCGGGAAGCTGCGGCGCAGGAACGAGATCAGCTTGATGCCATCGCCGAAGCTGTCACCACCGGGCATGCTGTAATCGGTGATCACCGCATGGGGCTGGGTGCTCGTCATCAACTCGATCAGGGTCGCCGGATCGGCGGCCTCGCCGACCACGTCCAGGTCCAGTTCGCCGGCCAGGACATCGCGGATGCCGGCAAGCACGATCGGGTGGTCGTCAGCGATGAGGATGCGGGTGGTCATGGCAGTGTCGGGTTGCGGGAAGGTGAGGGGGCGGCGACGTGCGTCAATGGTTCCAGCAGCCGCTGCAGGCGCCGTTGGAAATGGTCGAGCGCCCCGGTCAGCGCAGGCAGGGTGTCGCCGTCGCCGATCTGTTGTTCGATCTGCTGGCCGTGCGCCACCAGTGCCGGTGCGCCGACGATCACCAGTGCGCCGCGGATGCGGTGCAGCACCTGTGCCACGCGTTCGGGCGAGGCATCGCCGATCGCCCGCTGCAGGCTGTCCAGGTCGGCCTGCATGGTCTGCACGAACAACGCCTGCATCTTTTCCGGAACCTGCAGCGGAGCATCGGCATCGTCGTCGCTGGGTTCGCTGTGCGGCCCGGCCGTGACCTGGGTCAGCAGGCGCTGCAGTGCTGCCAGGGTGATCGGCTTGACCAGCACCCCCTGCATCCCTGCCTCGTGGCAGCGTTGCCGTTCGGCCGGGTCGGCGTTGGCGGTTGCGCCATGGATCGGTACGCCAACCCCACGCGCGCGCAATGCACGGGCCAGACCGTAACCGTCCAGTCCCGGCATGTTGAGGTCGGTCAACACCAGGGCAAAAGGACGCTGCGGCCAATAGCGCAGGGCCTCATTGCCGTCGCTGGCGACCACGGCGTGGCAGCCGAGCTGCTCCAGCTGGTCACGCAGGATCGCCTGGTTGATCGGGTTGTCTTCGGCGACCAGCACCTGCAGCCCGCCGAACCTGCGTGTCGCGGGCAGACGCCCGTTGACCTCGGCGGGCAGTGCTCGCCCGGCTGCAGCCGCCAGCGCCATCACGATCGCATCCAGGCGATGCACGCCGACCTGCCAATGTCCCTGCACCTGTTGCGGCTGCATTCCGCCTTCGCGGCAGGCCACCACCTGCGGTCCACTCCACGCAGGCGCACCCTCGTCCAGCACAAGGTCGAGCATCACCGTGCCAGGGTCGACAAGCGCCGGCGCATCGTCGCGGTGCACGCTGGCCTGTGCGCCACGCTGCTGCAGCCGATCGCATATCGATTGTGCAAACTCGCGAACGCTGCCGCGAACCTGCACCGGCAGCCCTGCCGGCAACTGCGGTGAAGCCGCCTGCAGCGGATCGGGTATTGCCTCAGGCAGCGGCAGTTCGACCGAGAAACTGCTGCCCAGGCCGCTTTCGCTGACCACCCGCAGGTGGCCGTCCATCATCGCGGTCAGGTGTGCACAGATCGCCAGGCCCAGTCCGGTGCCACGCATGGCATCGGTGCCCGGGTTGGCCTGGAAGAAGGGTTCGAACAGATGTGCCTGGTGCTCGCTGGCGATGCCGATGCCGGTATCGGCCACCTGCCAGCGCAGCCAGCAGCGATCATCGATGTGCTGTGCACCCAGGCGCACCACGACCCGACCGCTGTCGGTGAACTTCAGCGCATTGCTGATCAGGTTGTTGAGGATCTGGCGGATGCGCGCGGCATCACCATTGACCGCAGCCGGTACGTCCGGGTCGATGCAGGCGTAGAACTGCAGGCCCTTGTGTGCGGCGGCAGCGGCGTAGGAGTCCAGTGCGTCCTCGGTCAACCGCACCGGATCGAACGCGCCGGGTTCCAGGCTCAGCTGGTCGGCCTCGGCCTTGCTGACATCCAGGATGTCGCTGATCAGCTGCATCAATGTCGATGACGAGCGCTGGATCGTGTCCAGGTAGTCCTGCTGGCGCGCATCCAGCGGGGTCAGGCCAAGCAGTTCCAGCGTGCCGAGCACGCCGTACAGCGGGGTGCGTATTTCATGGCTCATGGTGGCCAGGAACTGGCTCTTGGCGCGGTTGGCTTGGTCGGCCGCGCGCCGTGCCTGCTGCAGCACCTGCTCGGCCTCGTGCTGGCTGCTGAGATCGATGAACAGGCACAGCACAGCCGGTTCGCCGCGATAGCGCGCGGGCGTGGCGGTGATCAGCAGGTGGCGGTTGTCCGGCGTGGTGTAGGCCAGGCCGTCGCCCGTGGCAGTGCCGCCGGCGGCGAGCACACTGCGTCGCCAGGGCCCGTGCCAGCCACCCTCGTCGTGGTCTTCCCCCAACCACTGACGCGCCAGCGCGTTGTCCAGCAGCACGCGGCCATCGGTGCGACGCAGCAGGCACAATCCGATCGGTGCGTTGTCGAGGATGGTGCGGCTGAAGGCTTCGCTTTCCAGCAACCGCGCATGGTTGCGGCGCAGTGGTTCGATCACCGAACGCCGGTAGGCACGCAGGATCAGCACGCCACCGGTGGCCAGCAGCAGTGCCACCACCATGCTGCCCAGCAGGGGCCCGCGCGGGTGCTGGAATACCTGTTGCCATCCCACGTGATACACCGCCAGCCAGCCGTGTTCGCTGCGCATGCGGAACAGCAGGCCGTCCAATCCCGCGCGCCAGGACGTAGCGGCGAGGCTGGCATCGCTGGCATCACCGAGCAGCAGGCGGCCGTTGCCATCGAACAGTGACATCCGTTCGAACACCGGCGTACCCATCACCTGGCGGTAGTCATCGACGCGGCCGGGATCCAGCAGGCAGGCCACGGCGGCCAGTGACTCGTCCTCGTTCTCGCCCCACAGGCGGGCATCCTGCGGCGCGTGCGCGATGGCAAGCAGCCGGGTCTGGCCTTCGCGCCAGGCCACCGGTGTCCAGACCACGCTGCCGCGGCGCAGCGCTGGACGTTCGCGCAGGACCTGGTGGATGGCGGCCAGTGCCGGATGCAGGTGATGCGGGCTGCTCTGGCCCGGATCACCACGCGTTGTCTGGATCGGCGCAAGCAGGCCACGGCGGCCCTGGCCATCGACCAGCAGGCATTGCGGAGGCGGAAACCGGGAGGCCGCCCAGAAAGCGCCGTAGAAGCGCAGGAAGCGGTCGCCCAGTTCGTCCGCTGCCTGTGCCGAAGCGCCACTGTCGGCACCGATCCGGGCGAAACTGGCGAACAAGGGGCTGGGCGGCGCACGCGAGGCAGATTCGTCCACTGGCTGCCCGCGACTGCCTACGTCATGCAGGCGCCATTGCCGCAGGAAGCGGTCCTGTTCCTGCAGCGTGCCGTCCAGGCGACGGAAGTGATAGCGGATCTTGCTCTGTTCTTCGTTGAACAGCTGGCTGCCGGTGGACAGCAGCAGGCCGGCCTGCAGGGTTGCCAGCACCACCACGCCAATCAGCAGGGCATGTACGCGCAGGGAGCGGCGGGCGAGTCGGCGTACGGGAGCGGCCTCGGCCGGCATGGGCAGGTCTCGGAGCAGTAGGCGGTCGATGGCGGCCCGAAGGGCCCGGGGCACGGCTGGTACCGCCGCGCAGAGAGGATCGTCAATGACTCTTGATGGGATTGTGAAGCCTTTCAGCCTCGACTGTCAGCGCGATGCTGCACGGCTGCCGCGCGCGCCCTCATCCGGAGCATCTTCGTCCAGCAGTCGGGTGAAGTCGTCCGAGGGCAGCGCCTGCGAAATCAGGAAGCCCTGCACCTGGTTGCAGCCGAGCTGGCGCAGCGCGGCCAGATCGGCATCGCTCTCCACGCCCTCGGCAACGATGGTCAGGCCGAGCTGGTTGGCCAGCGCGATCACGGTGGTCAAGGTCAGGTGCAGGGCGGGATCGCGCGCGCAGCCGCTGACCAGCGCCCGATCAATCTTGACCTCGGTGAAGGGGGTGTTGACCAGGTTGTGCACCGAGCTCAGGCCTTGGCCGAAGTCGTCCTGGGCCAGGCCGAACCCCTTCATCCGCAACCGGCACGCGCCTGCATAGAAGTCGCTGACGTGGCGGGTGGTGCTGTTCTCCATCAGTTCGAAGCACAGGTCAGCCGGGTTGCCGCCGGCGGCCAGGGTCAATGCCAGCAGCTCATCGGGAAGATCGGACTGCTCCAGCAGATGCGGCGGCAGGTTGATCGATACCGGCACGCGGAATCCCTGGGAGCGCCAGCGCGCCTGCGCCTGGATGCTGGCGGTGAGCATCGCGCGCAGCAGTTCGCCCTCCAGGCCATGGCGGCACAGTGCCGGCAGGAAGCTTCCAGGCGCCAGTGTTCCGAGCTGCGGATGGCGCCAGCGCACCAGTGCTTCGGCGGCAACCACGCGCCCGGACTGCAACGACTTCTTCGGCTGGAACCAGGCGGTCAGGCTGCCGTCGGCCAGCGCCTGCCGCAGCTGCACCGCGTCCGGCTCGGGTGTCAGCGCGGCCGGGCTGGTGCGCACGGCTGGCCGGGTCTGCGCCAGTGCATCGAGCAGCGCATCGACATCGCTGGCGGCGACCGGCTTGGCCAACAGGCCGACCACGTCCAGGCCCAGTGATTCAGCCATCAACCGTGCCGAACTCATCATCCGCCGCGAGGCTGCGCTGACCACGGCAAGCCGCGGCGGACGCGGCTGCGCGGCCAGTGCCTGGATGAACTGGATGCCATCCTGGCCGGGCATCAACAGATCGCTCACCACCAGGTCATAGGCCTGGCAGGCACACAGGGCGATAGCCGCATCGACGTCTTCGCAGGCGTCGACCTGCACGCCGGCACGCGCGCTGAACAGATTGACGAGATAGCCGCGTTGGAACGGCTGGTCTTCCAGGATCAGGACACGGCGGGTCATGCAGGATCTCCTTGGCGAACGGCGGAAAGCGCCTGACGCAGGCGTGCGATGTCGATGGGTTTGCTCAGATAGCCCTGCATGCCACTGGCCAGGCAGCGCTCGCGCTCCTCGGCGGTAGCGTTGGCGGTGGCGCCGATCACCGGCAGCAGAACGCCCTCCGCCCGCAGCCGGCGCGCCAGGGTGTGGCCGTCCATGCGCGGCATGTTGATGTCGGTGACCACAAGGTCGAAGTCATGGGCCTGGCACAGCTGCAACGCCTCGACACCATCCTGCGCAAGCTCCACCTCGCAGCCCAGGGCCTGCAGCTGTTCGGCCAGGATCACCCGGTTGATGGGATTGTCTTCCACGGCCAGCACCCGCAGTCCCAGCGGGCCTGGCTGCACATCGCGCGCTGCGGTCGGCAGCGTTGCGCATTGGCGCTGCTGGCGTGCCACCGCCAAGGCGATCGAGGACATGCCATGCAGGGTGACCAGCAGCGCGCCATCGGCGGCAGGTGCCGGTTGGTCGCCACCATCGATCGAGGCCAGCACCCGCGGTCCCTGCCAGGCCAACGGCTGTTCCGCCTCGCCATCCATCAGGATCGCGCCGGCGTGGTCGAGCAGGGCAGGATCGCCCTGCAGCGGCTGCGCATTGGCACCCCAGCGGCGCAGCCAGCCACAGGCACTATCGACCAGCTCGCGATCGCGGCCGCGCACGTAGACCGGCGGTTCGGCCAGCAACGCGGGGCCATCCTCGGTCGCCGCCAGCACCGGCAAGGGCAGGCGCACGGTGAAACTGCTGCCCAGTCCCGGCTCGCTGACCACGCGCAGTTCGCCACTCATCAAGCGCACCAGGCGGTCGCTGATCGACAGGCCCAGCCCGGTGCCCTGCGCACTGGCAGCGCCACGGACCTGACGGAAGGGCTCGAACAGGCGTGCCTGTTCCTCGGTGGCGATGCCCACGCCGGTATCGGTGACCTGCCAGGCCAGCACGCTCGACTCGCCTTCGCGCTGCACCAGTCGTACGCGCAGCACCACCCGGCCATGCTCAGTGAACTTGATGGCATTGCTGAGCAGGTTGCCGAGCACCTGGCGGATCCGGTCGGCATCACCGAGCACCCGTGTCGGCAACCGGGGATCGGTGCAGACCAGTACCTGCAGGCCTTTGCGCGTCGCCGCAGCGGCGAAGCTGCGCAGCACGCTCTCGGTCAGCTCGCGCGGCGAGAACGATGCCGGCTCCAGGCTCAGCTGGCCCGACTCGATCTTGGACACATCCAGCACGTCGCTGATCAGTTGCAACAGCACCGACGAGGAACTCTCGATGGTGCGCAGGTACTGCGACTGGCGCGCATCCAAGGGCGTGCGGCCGAGCAGCTCCAGCGTGCCAAGCACCCCGTACAGCGGCGTGCGGATCTCATGGCTCATGGTCGCCAGGAACGCGCTCTTGGCCTGGTTGGCGGCGTCGGCTGCCTGCCGCGCCGAGGACAGCGCCGCCTGCGCCTGGCGATGGCGTGAGATGTCATGGAACACGCACAGCAGCACGTCGTCATCCTGGTAACGGCAGGCCGCATGCAGCACCTGCAGCTGGCGACCGTCGCGTGCGGTGAACTCCAGCCCGCGACCGCGTTCGCCGGCATGCCCGCGCCACGGTGCCTGCCAATCGCTGTCCGTGCCTTCCTCGCCCAGCCAGTCGCGCAGCAGCTGGTTGGACAGCAGCAGCTGGCGGTCGCTGCGGCGCAGGACACAGATGCCGACCGGCGCCAGGTCGATCACCGTGGAACTGAAATCCAGGCTTTCCAGCAGGCGCCGGTGCTGCAGCAGGGCCGGCTGGATCAACTGGCGGTCGACGCGATGCCGCAGCAGGCGCAGCGCGATGCCCGCCAGCAGCAGCAACGCACTGCTGATCAGCAGCGAGGTCGCCATGTCGCCGAGCAGCAGGCGTGGAGGCAGGTGATAGACCAGCCGCCAGCCGTCATTGCCTACGCCCTTCACCAAGGCCACGCCGCGTGGCAGGCCTGTGCTCCAGAGCACGCCGAAACTGTCGTCCTGGCGCTGCTGCAGTGCTTTCCAGCCTGCGCTGTCCAGGCGCGGAGCCAGGCTCGACAGGGCGGGCTGCCCGTCGCGGTCCAGCAGGGCGTAGCCGCCGATGCCCTGGCCATCGATCATGTCCGAGGCGGCCGCACTGTCCAGCAGCAGCATCAACCACTGGCCCGGTTGCGGTCCGGCCTGTACCGGTTGTGCCAGAGCGACCCCGGCGTCGCCTGCGCGCAGCCAGTACACCGGGTCGGTACCGGCAAGCGTGCCGCTGCGCTGCCGCAGTACGTGCAGCGTGGGCAGGCCGGCGATGTCCACGTCGGCCTGGCCGCCGGCCAGCCAATGCGTTCCCTGCGCGTCGACCAGCAGCAGATGGGTCTGCAGGGTCTGCAGCGTGTGTTCTGCGCGCGGCGACAGCAGCAGGCGCTGGCCCGGCTTTCCACCCGGCCCGTCCAACGGCAGCTGGCGTACGCCCTCGCTGGACGGCGCCGACGGATCACCCACCACCACCGAATCGCCCAGATAGCGCAGCAGGGCCTCACGCTGGTCGAAGTAGATCTGCGCCCTGTACGCGGCGGCATTCATGTCGCGGCGGTGGCTGGAGATATCTTCGGTCAACGCGGTCAGCAGGTAGAAGCCGGTGGCGGCAGCCAGGCACAGGAACACGCACACCGTCAGCCAGCGCAGCAGCACCGAAGCGGTGGTCGGCGGTGCGACCAGGGGCAGGGAAGGGCGAGGGAATCGGAACATGCACCGATCCTAGGGAGGACGGTCACCCGCCCGGAATCAGCCATGTCCTAAAAAGCGGCGCGCACGCCGTGGGGGCCGCCGCCGGCGGGGAACCGTTCAGGCTGGGGCAGCGGCAGGCGGTCAAAAAAAGACCCCCGCCGAAGCGGGGGTCTGTGGCGAGCCACCAGCAGGGCGTCCTTACAGCGCGCTGCCGCCGAACTTGTGGGTGTACTGCAGGTTGATGGTTCGGCCGACGCTGTCGAACCAGGACACGTCGTAGTACGGGTACGCCGTATAGGTCTTGTCCTTCGGCGGCATCTTGTTGAACACATTGACCACCGACAGCGACAACCGCGAGTGATCGTCGAAGCGGTACTGCAGCGAAGCGTTGTAGCGGTAGGTCGCCTTGATCCACGGGCTGTCGCCGCTTTCCTCGTCGAACACCTGGTCGTAGCTGTCCGAGGTCGGCAGCTTGCCCAGGCGCGAGCCGTACACGGTGGCCGACCAGGCGTCCTTTTCCCAGGTCACGCTGACGCTGGTCTTGGTGCGGGGAATATCGAAGCCGCTGTTGATCGCGAACTGGTCTTCGGTCACATCACCGGCATAGCGCTGGAAATCATGCTTCTTCACCCAGGTGTGGGTGCCATTGAAGATGAAGTCGCCGATGCCGGTCTGCAGGCGGTAGCGCAGGCCGACGTCGATGCCGGAGGTGGACTCGCGCGCCACGTTGATCGGATTGACGTGCACACCGTACAGACGGCCGTCTGCGGTGCGGGTGATGCGGGCCAGGGCATCCACGCAGGTCGGCGAGCCGATGTCGGCGCTGCCCAGCCGGCAGTTCGCTTCGCTGGCCAGGATCGTACGCACGTCCATGTCCTGCACCTGGTCGCGCATGTCGATGTTGAACCAGTCGGCCGACAGGTCCAGGCCGGTGGCCGGCGACCACACGAAGCCCGCGCTCCAGGAGGTGCTGGTTTCCGGTTCCAGCTCGCGGTTGCCACTGCGGCTGCGGATCACGTTGCGCTCGTAATCGGCGCAATCATCGGCGGCGTCGGCGCGGCAGTTGTACAGATCTTCCGCGCTGGTCTCGTCGTTGCCCGGGCCGGCGAACACATAGTGCAGGTCCGGCGCACGGAACGCGGTGCCGTACGAGCCGCGCACCAGCAGCGTGTCGATCGGGCGCCATTCCAGGCCGCCGCTCCAGGTCGCCTTGCCGATGGTGTGGCCCGAATAGCGATACTGGTCGTAACGGCCGGCCACGCTCAGGTTGACCGTCTCATGCAGCGGCATGCGCAGCTCGGCGGCAGTCGCCCAGCGGTTGCGCGAGCCCTTGCCGTCCGAATCCTTCCAGCTGTAGTAGTAATAGCCGGTCGCCAGCGGGTCCGGGTTGAGCGCGTAGGCCTGCTGGCCCACTTCCACCGTCGCGGCAAAGCCGGCATCGCCGCCGGGCAGGGTGAACAGCGACCCATTGGTCAGGGTCAACGCAGCCGTCTCGGTGCGCGACTTCGGCGTATAGGTGGTGCGTGCGGCGATCGAATCGTACTCGGCACGGGTCAGCGGCCGGTACAGGCGCGACGGATCGGCGTTGTAGATCGGGAAGCCGTCCTCGTCCTCGCCCAGCTGCGGGCCCAGGAACAGGTCGTTGGCCTTGGACGCGATGATCTGCGCCCAGCTGATCCGCGACTGGTACTGCGAATGGCTCAGTGCTGCTTCGTAGTCCCAGTTGCCGGTCAGGTTGCCCTTGAAGCCGGTGGTCACGCTGAAGGTCTTCTGCGTGCTGCGCACCATCGCATTGTCCAGCCCGCCCATTTCCTCGGGCGAGAACTGGCGCTGCCAGAACTCGATCTCGCCGGTGGCTTCATTGTTGAAGTAGCCCGACTCATCGCCGTCGGCGGCCATGCGGCCCCACTTGGTGACATCGCGCATCAGCGACATCGTGTGGTAGCCCAGCTGCACGTCGGCGAACCACTGCTGGCCGTTGTCGAAGTCGTAGCTGAGCGAGGCATAGCCGTTGGCGCCGCGGCGCTTGCTGAGGATGGTGCCGTAGCCGATCGCGCTGTCGCTGCCGCAGTAGTAGCCGTAGCGCGGACGGAACGCGCGGTAGGTGCTGCCCTGGTTCTGCCCGGCCAACGCCTCGCAGGTCGCCGCGCCCGGGTCCAGGTAGTCATCGTTGTAATCGGTGCGCAGGTAGGAACGACGGGCGATGCGCGCGCCTTCGGTCGGGCCGTCCTGCGTCGAGTCCTGGATGTCGCGGTCGTAGGCCCACAGCGGCGTCTGCGACTGCAGTTCGACGCTGTACACCGCGTTGAAGTTGCCGCTGCTGAAGCCGCTGGACAGGCTCATGTCGAACGACTCACCACCGCCTTCGGTGGTGGTGCCCATGCGCATGTCGATGGTGGTGCCATCGGCCTTCTTCTTCAGGATGAAATTGACCACGCCGGCGATTGCATCCGAGCCGTAGATCGCCGACGCGCTGCCGGTCAGCACTTCAATGCGGTCGATCATGCCCAGCGGAATGTTGGACACATCGGTGAAGTTGCTGCGGCCCTTGAACGGCATCGGGAAGTCGGCGATGCGACGGCCGTTGACCAGCACCAGGGTGTGGTTCGGCCCCAACCCGCGCAGGTCGACCTGCTGCGCGCCCGGCGAGAAATCGGCCCCTCCGGAGGACTGCTGGCTCTGCGTCTCACCGCCGTTCTGGGTCATCGCGCGCAGCACGTCCGGCACGGTGGTGAAGCCGCTGGAGCGGATCTGCTCTGCGTTGATGACAGTGATCGGCGCCGGTCCTTCCACCTGGGCGCGCGGGATGCGTGAGCCGGTCACCTGCACGGCATCCAGCTGTTGTACCGAAGAGGAAGCGGGAGTCTGTGCCGCCGCCGAAGCAGCAACGCCCATCAACGCCAGCTGGATCGACCACGCCATCGCCTGTCTACGCATGAGAAATTCTCGGAAGTAATGCCGGCCCACAGAGGAGGGGCCCTGTCCCCCATTCACATTTCAGGAATGGGCGCGCGCATTTAACGCCTTTTTCATGTCCTTGACTACTGGGGATATGTCTGGCAAAGAGTGAAAACGGTTGCAGGTCGTTTTTGTTCAGGGAGATCAAAATGCGACGCCTTCGCTACGGGCTGCGTGGCCCGCTCATCGCCTTGCTGCTGTCGGCGCTCTTCTGGTCATCGCCAGCGGCGGCACAGGAACTGATGGACCCGGGCTTCGCCTACTACGAAGTGGGCGATCTGGATGCACCGCGGCCTGGCCCGCGAGCCCCCGCGATGATGCTGATGGGCGGTGGCGAATGGGTGCCTGAAGCCTTCCAGTGGTGGCTGCGCCAGGCCGGCAATGGCCGTGTGCTGATCCTGCGCGCCTCCGGCACCGATGAGCTGCAGGACCGTCTGTACCGGGAGATTGGCGGCACCACCGCCGTGCAGACCCTGGTGTTCGACAACCGCCGCGGCGCCGATGACCCGGCCGTGCTGCGGGTCGTGGCCGCGGCCGATGCGATCTTCATCGCCGGCGGCGATCAGTCCCGCTACATCCGCTTCTGGAAAGGCACCGCGCTCAATCGCGCGCTGAATGCCCACGTGCGCGCCGGCAAGCCGATTGCCGGCACCAGCGCCGGGCTGGCCATCCTCGGCGGCTACGCCTATGGCGCGCTGGACGGCGGCAGCATCGATTCGGCCAGCGCCATGGCCGACCCGATGGGCGAGGCGGTGACCCTGGACCGCGGCTTCCTGCAGTTGCCCTACCTGCAGCGGGTGGTCACCGACACCCACTTCGACAAGCGCGACCGTCTCGGCCGCCTGATCGTGTTCGTGGCCCGCGCCGCGCATGACAGCGGTGACCCGGACATGGTCGGCATCGGCGTCGACGAAGACACGGCCCTGTGCGTGGAGCCTGACGGCCAGGCCCAGGTCTACAGTGCCGATGGCGAAGGCAAGGTCTGGGTGGTCAGCCCCGGACGCGACGCCGACCGGCTGGTGGTAGGCGAGCCCCTGCGCTTCCATGCGGTGCCGGTCACCGTGGTCGCCAGCGGCAGTCGCATGCGCCTGGACGACCTGCAGGCCGACGCGGCCTACCAGGCTTTGGCTGAAATCAGCGATGGCGAGATTGAAGTCGTCCGCCAATGATCCGGTAGCGCCGGGCCATGCCCGGCGGATGCCGTCGCGCTGTGCCTTCCACCGGGCATGGCCCGACGCTACCGTGCAATCCAATCCTTGTCCTGCTGGAGATCTGCTTCCATGAAACTGCGCCTGGCGCTGTCCGCGCTGTTGTCCCTGCCACTGCTGGCCCAGGCCGCACCCACCGCATCACCGCTGCTGGTCATCCACGGCGGTGCCGGGGTGGAGCGCAAGGATCTCTCCGCGGCAGAAGAACAGGCCGCGCGCGCTGCGCTGAAGGCGGCATTGCTGAAGGGCCATGCCGAACTTGCAGCCGGGCGTCCGGCACTGGCGGCGGTGACCGCGGCCATCACCGTGCTCGAGGATGATCCGACCTTCAACGCGGGCAAGGGCGCGGTGTTCACCCACGAAGGCCGCAATGAACTGGACGCGGCGGTGATGGACGGTGCCACCCAGGCGGCCGGAGCAGTGGCCGGCGTGCAGCGCGTGCGCAATCCGATCCTCCTCGCGCAGGCGGTGATGCAGAAGTCCAGGCACGTGATGATGGTGGGGCAGGGCGCCGAAGCCTTCGCAACCGAGCAGGGCGTGACCCTGGTCGACCCCTCCTACTTCCGCACCGACAAGCGCTGGCAGCAGCTGCAGCGTGCATTGAAGGAAGAAGCGAGCGGGCAGGCGCATGCCGACCTGGAAACCGCAAAGCACTTCGGCACGGTCGGTGCGGTCGCCCTGGATGCACAGGGGCATCTTGCTGCAGGCACCTCCACTGGCGGCATGACCAACAAGCGCTATGGACGTGTCGGCGATTCGCCGATCATCGGTGCCGGCACCTGGGCCGATGCGCGCTGTGCGGTGTCGGGTACCGGTTGGGGCGAGTACTACATCCGTACCGCGGCAGCCCATGAGATCTGCGCGCGCATGCGCTACCTCGGTCAGTCGCCGGAACAGGCGGGCAAGGGCGTGATCAACGACGCGATTCCGCAGATGGGCGGCGACGGCGGGGCGATCGTGCTCTCTGCAGATGGAAAAGCGGCAGCGCCGTTCAACACCCAGGGCATGTATCGGGGCTGGATCGGGGCCGATGGCGTTGCCCATGTGGCCATCTTTGCCGACGAGCCAATCGCGCTGCCTTGAGCAGACCCTTGCGTATCAAGGGGTTTGCGACGCGCGTGAAAAAAAGTGAAAAAAAGCGTTGACAGACCCCTGCTTCATCTCCAGAATTGCGGGCTCACCACCACACACCGCAACGCTTCGGCGGCACGGAATGGGGTGGTAAGGAGGGATACCCAAGCGGCCAACGGGGGCAGACTGTAAATCTGCTGGCTTACGCCTTCGGTGGTTCGAATCCACCTCCCTCCACCAGCTTCACGTTGTGGCACATTCCCGGTGCGGGAGTAGTTCAATGGTAGAACCTCAGCCTTCCAAGCTGATGGTGCGGGTTCGATTCCCGTCTCCCGCTCCATTGAATGAACTTTGAATATTATCGAGTTCATGCCATAATGCAAAACTCGCTCACATAGCTCAGTCGGTAGAGCACTTCCTTGGTAAGGAAGAGGTCGAAGGTTCGATTCCTTTTGTGAGCACCATCTTCAGCACCACACCAGACGAATTCGAGATAAGCAGCCATGGCCAAGGGTAAGTTCGAGCGCACCAAGCCGCACGTCAATGTCGGCACCATCGGTCACGTCGACCACGGCAAGACCACGCTGACCGCCGCACTGACCAAGATCGGTGCCGAGCGCTTTGGTGGCGAGTTCAAGGATTACTCCGCGATCGACGCTGCGCCGGAAGAAAAGGCACGTGGCATCACGATCTCGACCGCGCACGTCGAATACGAATCCACCGTTCGTCACTACGCCCACGTCGATTGCCCGGGCCATGCTGACTACGTCAAGAACATGATCACCGGTGCTGCCCAGATGGACGGCGCGATCCTGGTGTGCTCGGCCGCTGACGGCCCGATGCCGCAGACCCGCGAGCACATCCTGCTGTCGCGTCAGGTCGGCGTGCCGTACATCGTCGTGTTCCTGAACAAGGCCGACATGGTTGACGATGCCGAGCTGCTGGAACTGGTCGAAATGGAAGTCCGCGAGCTGCTGAGCAAGTACGACTTCCCGGGCGACGACACCCCGATCATCTCGGGTTCGGCCCGCCTGGCGCTGGAAGGCGACCAGAGCGACATCGGCGTGCCGGCCGTCATCAAGCTGGTCGAGGCGCTGGACACCTGGATCCCGACCCCGGAGCGTGA